>NZ_JBHILW010000068.1:0-1100 GCF_042193565.1 Bartonella sp. SD1336NMGDW | reverse complement strand
TGCATGTTAACAGCGCGTCCGCCTTCTATGCTATCTGTCACCGCTGTGGAGGTCTGAACAGAGGCTTCTGTTTTCTCAGTTTTAAAGCCCACGGTTACACTGCCAGATGCGCCAGCCTCGGTCAAACCGCTTAACGTATCCTGTGGATTGCCCCACGACTTTGGCTTCAAAATACGCATCCCCCGTAATGAAACCTCACCTGCCTTATTGTCGACTATCTTAAACACCAAATTAAAAGTGCCCGTTGCGTGGATAAAGAAGGAGACGGCTTTGATCCTCTACTTCATTCGTGATTTTATCCAACGACCTTTTTAACGATGGGGAGGACGCTTTGGTGATCGCTTTTGTAAAGCTTTTTGCTTTTGCTGACGTTTTCTTTCATCCTCAAAATGCGTTAGTAAAGCGCGTTCCTGTTTCGTTTTGTTGGTCACACCAAAGGTATCATTGTCCATAAATTGCTGATATCCAGCTAGCATCAAATTAGCTAAAAACGAGTCACTTTTCAGAGGTTGTACAAAATAAAGCCCTTTTGAATCTTGCAATTTATACCGGAAACCTGCTTTTTTCATGCACTCATAAACTGAGGCAAATTCACTCGCATACGAATTCATATCACTAGAAGAAGCATAAACCGGTTTCCAGCCACATTTTGATAAGGATTGTTGGATCATCGCTTTATCGACACCTGGTTTTTCCCATAATGCTAAAGTTGATGGAGGAGGTTGGTTAACACATCCAGCTGTATTTAAGAGAGCTATGCAACTCAATAGTTTTAAGATTTTCTTCATTTTTCCCCTCTTTCAATGGATTTATTTACGATAAAACAGCTCATAAGCCTGTTGATATTTCCTGTCACCGCTGCTGAAAACAACAGTGAACAATATTGAAATGGTTAGTTGAGGGAACAATCCCGCCATTCCAAGCGAAGGCAAGGATGGCGGATTGTTGATCATTACAAACAAAACTTAAGGTTTGCATTCAGGTGCATTTTTATATTTTTTACAAAACGGGCTGTTTAAGCGCTTCTTGACACTGCGCTGTGGTATGACAGCACCTGGACGACAAATCGGCAAGTTTTTCTCTTTAAAAGTATAACACCA
>NZ_JBHILW010000067.1:0-1189 GCF_042193565.1 Bartonella sp. SD1336NMGDW | reverse complement strand
GATGGCGAAGAGCAAGTTTGAACGAACAAAACCGCATGTTAATATTGGTACGATTGGTCACGTTGATCATGGGAAGACTTCGTTGACAGCAGCGATTACGAAATATTTTGGTGAATTTAAAGCCTATGATCAAATTGATGCTGCCCCAGAGGAACGTGCACGTGGGATTACTATTTCTACAGCACACGTTGAGTATGAAACGGAAAATCGTCACTATGCGCACGTTGATTGTCCGGGACACGCTGATTATGTGAAGAACATGATCACAGGGGCAGCACAGATGGATGGTGCTATTTTGGTTGTTTCCGCAGCTGATGGTCCAATGCCTCAGACACGTGAGCATATTTTGCTTGCGCGTCAGGTTGGTGTTCCAGCAATTGTTGTTTTTCTTAATAAAGTTGATCAGGTTGATGATGCAGAACTTTTGGAGCTTGTAGAGCTTGAGGTTCGGGAACTTTTATCCAAATATGATTTTCCAGGCGATGATATACCAATTGTTAAGGGTTCTGCTTTAGCAGCCCTTGAGGATAAGGATAAAAGCATTGGTGAAGATGCTGTTCGCCTTTTAATGAGTGAAGTTGATAATTATATTCCAACCCCTGAACGTCCTGTTGATCAACCATTTTTGATGCCGATAGAGGATGTATTTTCGATTTCGGGTCGTGGAACCGTTGTTACGGGTCGTGTTGAGCGTGGTGTTATTAAAGTTGGAGAGGAAATCGAGATTATCGGTATTCGTCCAACGTCTAAGACGACGGTTACAGGCGTTGAAATGTTCCGCAAGCTTTTAGATCAAGGTCAAGCGGGCGATAATATAGGAGCTCTGCTACGTGGTGTTGACCGTGAAGGGATTGAGCGTGGTCAAGTATTGGCGAAGCCAGGATCCGTTACGCCTCATACACGTTTTAAAGCAGAAGCTTACATTTTGACAAAAGATGAAGGTGGACGTCATACACCATTTTTCACGAATTATCGTCCTCAGTTTTACTTCCGTACGACGGATGTTACAGGTATTGTTACGCTTCCAGAAGGAACGGAAATGGTTATGCCAGGCGACAATGTTGCCATGGATGTTTCGTTGATCGTTCCGATAGCGATGGAAGAGAAGCTTCGTTTTGCTATTCGTGAAGGTGGTCGTACTGTTGGTGCCGGTATCGTCTCTAAGATCATTGAATAAATAATGCTTGTT
>NZ_JBHILW010000066.1:0-1249 GCF_042193565.1 Bartonella sp. SD1336NMGDW | reverse complement strand
AATTGTGGTGGGGATTCTGCCACCGGCGTCCGATTCTGAATGCTTAATGCCGTAAATCGCTGTAATCCGAAAAGATTGCTGATTGTCCTTTCGCGTGTAGATGATGGGCTGCCCAAAAGTGTTGCGCACATCTTTAACCATTTGGTTTAGCAGCCCGTGCCATCGCATGTTATTTCGCTCCAATCACGGCTTTAAACAGCATTTCAGGGCGTGTGCAAATGTAAAGCGGATAGCTGTAGACCTCCGGTTTTACCCATGCATTACGGTCGTGATCAATGATCAACATGGTGTAGAGAGGCTTTCCAACGGTGTTGGCAAAATCCAAGCTTTCACCAGGAGCAAAGGTTTTTTGGAAGACACCAGGCGCATCAACAGGAAAGAATTGACATTCATCAGGCTTAATGCCTATGGCGCGCTTTGTTCCAGCCTTCGCACTCACATTATAGTTGTGAATACTCCGGTAATTAATGAAAGTGACACCTGCAAAGTCAAAACTGCCAAAGCTGCCCGAGCCAAGAGCGCTTGGTGTTGCAATACCTCCGGCGCTATTAAGTGTTTGTGCTAAGGCTGTGTTGAGATAAGTTTCACGAATTGTTTTATGGTTTTTCAACTTGGAAAAGAATTCATTTCCACAAAGCCCAATAATCCGTGAACGATCAGAAAATGCTCCTTTTGAAGCCTCAATCATCCTCATAATGACTTGGTCAACATGGTCAGCAACATTGGTTGTCTCATTATTCAGTTTAAAGTCAATGGGCTTTGGTGGTGTGATTTCCCATTCTTTGTACCAATCGACAATCACGGAGCCATCAGCATCAAGAACAACGCCTTGAACGGCGCCGAGTTGCATATTCTCCCATGTCAATTCAATTTCAGAAATCAGTTTCTTTTGTTTTTTGGCAATATATTTCATTGCTGTCTCTAACTGATCTTCTGCGCCAAATTCACGCCGGTTTTGGATTTCTTCTGATTTCACCGTATCACTTTTGGCAATCCGTGTTGTTTTGAAAAACCGAAGATTACGACCCTCTCTATCACCTTCTGCCAAAGGTGCCCCGCGTTCACTGGTTTGAATAAGCGAAAATGTATTATCACGCCGTTCAATACCAACCACTGTGGTGCTTGTTTCCACTTCCTCAAAAAGATCAAGAGAACTAATAAGCCCCGGTTGAAACTCATAGTTTTCGATGGCTTTCATCATTGTGATGCTTGAGAAAGCATCATGTTTAAAAAAGTTCATATCCATGTG
>NZ_JBHILW010000065.1:0-1351 GCF_042193565.1 Bartonella sp. SD1336NMGDW | reverse complement strand
ATAATTTTGATTGCAAACATTTTATCAGCTTGTGCATTAGCACCAAAGCTAAAACAGCCCAATGATAGGAACCGTGTACCTATTAATAAAACAATCCCTGCCGAAATCAAGCGAGCAAATATATGAAAAAGCGATTTATTATAACAGGAATGGTTACCCTTTTGGCAATGATAAATTTGGCACATGCAGTGGATTATTCTAAAGTACGTGTAGACGCAGATCCATCAAGTTTATGCAATGTTCTAGAAGTGGGACGTGCAGAGTTTGAAAAGCGAGTGTATGGAAGAGACAGCTCTGGAATCCTAGAAAAATGTTTACTATCATCTGCTCCACCGCCACAACCTGCTCCACCGCCACAACCTGCTCTATCAGCAGAATATTCGGAAATCCTTCAGATATTAAAAAAAGAGGAAATTATTGAGCTCTTAAAAAAACAGCTTGAGTTGAAAAAAAAACAAGTTTCACAAATAGAAAAAGCCTATCAAGCTATAACAAAGAATCAGAAAACTGGATCTAAAACAATTGACTTTTCTAGTTTTTTTCTCAAAGAACCAGAATCGCTCTATAAGCGTGATAAGCTTTCAAGGGAATCATATCAAAAGGTATTAGAGGAAGAAAACAAAATTTCTGGGACTTTTGATCAAATGGGCAAAGCTATTTCGGAGCGTTTACAATTTGCATCGATACAAGATAAAGCTGTAAGTTTAGAAACTTTTGAAAACGTAGAAAATCGTTTTAAATACCTCCAACATCTATTAGATGAAATTCAAAAAAAAGAAAACCTGAAAGATATTGCAGATCTTCAAGCACATATCGATAGTTCATTAGCCATGATCCAAAATGAATCTATAACGATACAAATGATAACGCATTTACGTAAGGCTGAGCAATCACTTATCAAAAGGAAAAGACGCGAACTTGATATGAAAATTTTTAACCATGAAACAAAAGGGATGCCTACCATACGATAAAAACAAAAGCCACTGTAGAAGGTTCAGTACTATCCGAACAATTCAAAGAGGCACAGAGATTTTATCAAAGCCAAGATATCGTAATGAAAACACTTAGGTAATGTATAAATGAAAATGAAGTGTTTAGCATATATCTATGTTTCAAGGTGATAAAAAGTTGAAAATTCGTTAAAGAGGAATTCCATGGACTTTACAGTGTTCACGCAACTTTTCACTAAAATTGATCAGATAACAAAAACATATGTCACGGATATTTCCTCAAAAACAATAGCTACAATTACACCCTTTGTATCAATCGGTGTAACAATCGCTTTCATCATCTATGGATGGCTCATCATTCGGGGCGCTATAGATATGCCTCTCTCCGGATTTGTAAATCG
>NZ_JBHILW010000064.1:0-1534 GCF_042193565.1 Bartonella sp. SD1336NMGDW | reverse complement strand
GTAATTCTAGACGCAATTCGACTAGTACAGCAACGCCATAAAACACTATTTTTCATATCCTGTCAACAAAAAAAATCGCTATATTGTGTATTTTTTATTTTTTTCACCTAAATCTAGCGTCTTTAACAACCAACCACTCACAATTGTATCATCTCAACGAATCAATTATATGACTAGAAACTAATAAAAAGCGGGGGAGAACAATGCGTGATATTGTCATAGTAATAGTGGGTATACTCATACTATGGGCTATAGTCTCTGACATGTGGGAAGAAGCAGAGAATGGTCGGAATACAGAATTTCAAGGTACTCTTTTATTGGTCATAGTACTCGGGGTGCTTTGGCATCTTGAATTTTCAAGAAACTTTTTATTAGTGGTAGCAATTTTGTTGTTTGCTTGGAGAAATTACCTAGGAATAAAAGCAAATTTTGAACATGATCGCTTAATTGAAAATTATCAGGCAGCGTCTGATTGGAAAGATCAAAGAATTAATGAACTTCAAGCGGTTGAAGAGGAAATAATTAATGAGGAATTGTCCAAGATAATAATAAAAGCTTTGGCAACAACAGAAAAAGAATGAATCTGGTTGAGAAAAAATCAATTAAAGGTTCAATACTATGATTGATAATTAATAAAAAAGGGGAGAAAATGTGGTTTATTATAGGAATTGTAATCCTTATCTTAATAATCCCAATATTAATTGATATTATTATATTAGTAATTTACGGCATTGGATTATTTCTAGGGGGCATACTTGAAACTCTAAAAGAGTTCCTAAATTTAGTAGGAAAAATACTATTAACAATAATACTGCCAACATTAGAAACTATCGATTATGCTTTTACAAAGGATAAAAGCAAATGGAACGAAATAATTGAGAAACGAGAAAGATTTAGAGAACATAAAGCGATTAAGAAAAAAAACGGAGAAAAAACAATAAATTATTACTTTCGTTTTGCTAAACGTGGCTTATTTCTACTCTTGCGCCTAGTGGGGCTCTCCTATTTCACAGCAGTGGTTACCTTTATAATTATGTTTTCTACAGGGTACATCATTGCTACGTTTTTCCCCCGCTCTTTTGCCCCTTATTTGTTAGGGACAATTATTTTAATGCTTACTCTTCCCCTTACAGTCTGTATGGCACCAATCCAATATAGAATACAAGCGCTACCTGTTTCATTTTTACTACAAACAATGCTTCTCTGGGTTCAGTTTCGCGAAAACCTCTCTATGGGTATTGTATTCTATATCGCATTCTTTGAGCTATTCGTATATATATTATTTAGCTTTTCTCACGCAGTATTTATAGCCGAACTATCAGAAGAGCAATCAACTGCCTTTGAAACATTATAATAAACATTTACCATTTAGTTTTTCTGTCAAAATATTTATGAAGCGCGTTAAGAGCGACCCGCAATGAATTCACAAGATGTGGTAATGTTTGGTCTTCGACAATAATATATTGTATTGCTGCATAAAGATTATACTGTCTATAGAGATGTTGTGTTTCTTTTATCGCCTCTTGCATATTAG
>NZ_JBHILW010000063.1:0-1700 GCF_042193565.1 Bartonella sp. SD1336NMGDW | reverse complement strand
AAGCCCCCAAGGTTACCTTTCTTGACGCCACCAAAATCTCTTAATGCTCTAATTCGGTGAAGCGTAAATCCATCAACATTAATTGTTTCATCAGTAAGTTCATATTTTCTCATCTGGTTTGTTTTCTAGTTGAGATTCTTCTATCGTCATCAATCCAGTCGTCCCAACATACACATGCTTCACCGTAAATTTTTGCATGACCGTAAACATGCGCATCACCGTAAACTTGCGCATTGCCGTAAACACGCGCCCTATCGTAAATGTATGGCTCTTCGTAAACTTGTGCATTGCCATAAACTTCTGCATTATCAAAAACGTGCGGTTCACCGCAAATATATGCATCACCGTAAACTTCTGCATGACCGTAAATGCATGGTTCATCGAAAACTTCTGCTTTGCCATAAATACGAGAATTGTCGTAAACCTCGGCATAACCGTAAACATGTGCATTTTCGTAAACCTTAGCATCATCATAAACCTTGGCATAACCCCCAACCCAGCAATTGCCATCATGACTTAGATTGTCTTCTTTCTCGATATAGCCGCCAAGATCACCTTTCTTGACGTCCCCCAAATCTCTCAATGCGCGAATGCGGTGGAGAGTTTTGCGCCCAATTTCAATTGTTTCATCAGTCAGTTCGTATTTTTTCATCTGGTCTTTTCTCCAGTTGATATGGCGTTATAGTCATCAACGTGTGCGCTACGGTAAACTTTTGCATCACCGTAAACTTTTGCTTCTCCGTAAATTTCTGCCTTATCGTAAACACGTGCTTCATCGTAAACGCGTGCATCATCGTAAACTTTTGCACGCCCATGAACATGTGCATTGCCAAAAACCAAGGCATCACCAAAAACCTTGGCATAACCGTAAACCTCTGCATTATGGGAAACGCATGCATTACCGTAAACGTGTGCATGATCATAAATTTTAGCATCACCATAAATCCTTGCACTATCGCCTACATGTCCGTCTTTAATTTTTGCATTGCCATAAACTTCTGCCTTATCGGAAACGTATGCATAACCATAAACATGTGCATTTTCTAAAACTTTTGCATAATCGTAAACGCGTGCACAACCGTAAACCTCTGCCTTATCGTAAATACGTGCTTCATCGAAAACGCGTGCACAATCGTAAACTTCTGCCCTACCGTAAACTTCTGCATCACCGTAAACTTTTGCTTCTCCATAAATTTCTGCACGACCGTAAACGCGCGCTTCATCGAAAACGTGTGCGCTCTCGTAAACATGTGCATTATCGGAAACTTTTGCTTCATCGAAAACAAGTGCATTGCCATAAACACGTGCATCTCCAAAAACACAAGCCTTATACCAAATCCAACAATTGCCCTCATGGGATAAGTTGCCTTCATGCTCTATAAGACCGCCTAGGTCGTCTGCTTTAATACCACCAAAGTCTCGTAAGGCACGAATGCGGTGGAGAGTTTTGCCATCAACCTCAGTTGTTTCATCAGTAAGTTCATATTTCTTTTCCATGGTTTATTTCCTTGATTTGCGCACAATCCACCCGTAGCGTGAATCATGCATTACTTAAAAGTTGTTAGTAAATGGGTGGGGGTGCTGGGAGGAGAGAGCACCCCCATAGGTTTAAGCAGCTTTTGTCAAAATCTTTTGCATCTCTTGTTCTATTTCCCCTAAAAAGATTTCGACCGCTTTATTAATCTCTTCAATGTGTTTCT
>NZ_JBHILW010000062.1:0-1736 GCF_042193565.1 Bartonella sp. SD1336NMGDW | reverse complement strand
AGAGAAAGAGCGATGGATGTCGCATATTTAAACAGTATTGTAAATAGTATTATATTTATACAAAATATACATTTTGTGTGAATATAATATAAACATAATGTATTTATTGTTTATACAGTATTTTATTGTTATTTATACAAATTATATTTGACATTTGCTAAAATGAACAATAATGAATTTTCCGCTGTATCGTTGTGATACAGTTATTTTTAATAATTAAAAGGAGACTAAAAATGGCTAGTTCAAGCTCGTCACATGATTCACACAGCAGTTCACATTCACACAGCAGTTCACATTCACACAGCAGTTCACATTCATCAAGTTGGTTTCATTCTGACAGTTGTGGTGTGGGTGGTTATGTCTATGAAGTGGGTGTGAATACACTTTTTGGAGCTGGTGCAGGATTATTAAGTGGCGTAGCCATAGGTCCAGGCGCTGGAGCTGGAGCATTCGGAGGTGCATTATACGAAGGTCTTACGGCCTTGGGACATAAGGTAGATGATTGCTATCATCGATAAAGTAAAAATACTTTTTCTAATTTATTAGAAAATAGCGAGCAATATATTCCTGAGATCAATGATATTGTGAACATAATTTAAAAACTATGACACAACTGATTTCAGGGATATCATAATATTTATGACAATCATATTTTAGGGAGCATCTTCATTATGGAGATTATTTATAAAACTGCAAAATTATTTCTTCCAGAATTTATAGGTTTTTTTATGGGTTTTTTTGCATGTACTTTGTTACTTAGATTTAAAAGCTATAGTTGGGAAGCATCTATAAAGAAATCACTATTAATAATGATTTTAGTCGTTATATTATCTTGTGCTATTCATTATATTATTAATTATATTGATTTATAAAAGTGCAAAAGTATAAAATTGTTATTCATATTCATTATATTTTTCTCTCTTTCCAATACGTGAAAACAGTTCTCCCACTTGCCAAGTGCGTAAAGTGGACAAAGAGAGACTTAAAAGATGGGTGTAAATGCGCCGTCCAAATTCTAGCGTAAGCCGATTGGCTAAATAAGCTCCTAAGTAGCCAGATAGAGTGCTAAGAGCTGTGCTAAACAGCATGATAGCAACCATCAAGACAACGATAGCATAGAGACTTTCAATACGCTGAAAAGGGAGAATACGGTCGATAATCGCTTGAAAAATAAAAGGATTCACCAAGCCAAGTAAGCGCAAAACGACAGCAGCGCAACTGATCATGAGCAGGGCAACGGGCTGTTCCATAACGCCCATGCCAAACACCATGCACAGCACCGTGTAATACCCTGCGCATTCTTAAAAGAACACATCATTTTAAATCCTATAACGTTGCGTCACAGGACAGATTGTGCACTCTCTAGGGTGATGAGTTTGAGAAAGCCTTGTCCGTCCTTACGTGACAAGGCTTTTTTTTATGCCGCGTCACTTTGACGTTGCTGTTTTGCTTGCTCGATGACATTCAAAAGATCTGATTGTAACCAACGCGATAAAAAACCCAATTTTAGGGGTTTTGGGAGAGATCCATTGGTAACATGACGGCGGAATGTTGAGACACTCATATGAAGCAATTTGGCACTTTCACGGTCTGTCAAAAGAATATCATTTTCTATCATACTAAAATCCTTTCTATCAAAAAATGGTAACAAATCATAACCATTTATTAACCATATTTTTGTTCATTTTTGAAGGTATTTTATTTATAGAAAACAATATTTTATCATAGTTTTTCTG
>NZ_JBHILW010000061.1:0-1742 GCF_042193565.1 Bartonella sp. SD1336NMGDW | reverse complement strand
AAGCCTGTTTCTGCCGCACGCCGGTGTGCTAGACCTTCAAGACGCTTCCCGCCTGCTTTGGTCCATTTCTGTAGCTCGGCAGGGACAGCTTCATATTCACCTTGATTGAGCTTTTTTAACAGTGTCGAGTTACAAAAGGCTGTTGTTCCTACATTATAGCAAAAGGATACTAACGCCGCGAATTGTTCATCTGTTAATGAAACTGTAACAGCGCGTTCAACGGCATTTTCAAATTGTCTTAAGTCTTGGCAAAGAAGTTCTTCTGCTTGCTTTTCAGTGATTGTCATGCCTTCGTAAATAAAAGGTTTTCCAGCACTGTTTGTATGTCCATAACCTATTGTCCACACCCCAATGGCATCTTTATAGGCGTTCAAACGCAAACCTTCCCACTGTTTGATAAGTGCAAGTCCTTCTGATGATATTTTTCGCATGTGTTGCTCCATAAAAAAGCCCCACACAAGGCGGGGATGAGTGAATATTAAAAATTGCAATTATTGCCTTTTATTAAAAATCTCGTTTCATGTAACTTTTTTCTGTGTTATACGTTACATGAAACATAATGGAGATTTTGTTATGGCTACAATGCACGTCAATGAACGCGTTCAAAAACATCGCAACGCACAAAGAAAAGCAGGTTTGCGTTTAATGCAAATTTGGGTACCAGATATTCGCCAACCGAACTTTGCAGAAGAGTGCCGACGCCAATGTCGCTTAGTCGCAAAAATGGATAAAACAGATACATCTATGCAGTTGTTGATGGATCAATCTTTAATGGATGTTGATGGCTGGACAGAATAATGCGTGGATCTCTCGTCACAATAGCTATGCAAGGCGATTTTGGTAAACCAAGACCTGCGTTAATCATTCAAGCTAATCAATTCAGTGAGCATACAAGTGTAACGGTTTTACCCATTACTAGCACACTTGTTGATGCGCCATTACTCCGCATTACGATTCAGCCAACCGCTAAAAATGGTTTGCAAAAACCTTCGCAAGTCATGATTGATAAGATTATGACGGTAAGATGTGAAAAAGTTAGTCCAGCTTTCGGCTCCATTCATGCAGATAAAATGGTAGAAATTGAACGCTGTTTAGCTGTATTTTTAGGAATAGTAAAATAGAAATAGTATTTCTTTTTATCATCATAAAATAGCTTTGTTTATCTATCCTCTTCATCCATATGGATGACGCCTTCGCCTTCGTCACATGCGTTTGGTGGGGCGTTTGGATCAAGGGTATCATCCTTGTCTGGTGTTGTGTTTGCAACGTTTCCAGCCGCATCTTCTTGCGTTTTATCAAAAAGTTCGCACTCTATTTTTGTGGTGTAACCACCCGTTTTATCAAGTTTGAGTTTAACACTTTTGATGCGCCATTCTGCTGGAATATAGGGGCGGAAAGGGGGCTCTTGAACAAGCTTTGCTTCTGTTTGCACAAACGGATCACCACCGATATCACATGAGAAAGAAGATTTTCCACGTGATGATTTATTGCGATAAGCAGCAATGGCTGCAACAGCCTCTGATTGGTTATGGTAGGTGTATTTGAGTTCATGGAACGGTGGGTTACCAACTTTGACTTCTTTTTTTTCACCAGTGCGGATATCATGATAAGTTGCGAGAACACCGCCTTTCTTCTCTTTGTCTTCTTCTTCTTTCTCAGATTCTTTTTCTGCTTTTTCCGATTCAGATGATGATGGTGCTCTGTCATTGTCATCCATATGGATAAAGTTTTCATCATCATCA
>NZ_JBHILW010000060.1:0-1808 GCF_042193565.1 Bartonella sp. SD1336NMGDW | reverse complement strand
GCTAACGCATCCGCAACATTATCATACTTCTTCTCTTCAACTGTAACACCATCATCTTTGACAGCTTTAACCGTGAAGGTAGGAGCGGTCCATTCACCATTCTCATAGCTAGCGCTACCACCTAAAGACGTTGCAACCTTAGTGCCAAGACTATGAAGCTGGTTACCAGCTACAGCATCGCTTGAGGTTGAAGTAATGTCTCCATTCGCAAGAGATGTAATCTTGCTGCTGCTATTTTCTTCTCCATGCGTCGCTACAAAAGCACTTTTAGATTTATTCCAGTTCAAAGAGTCACTTTTCGCGTTAGCAACCTCTTTGGTAATTTCATCCTTAACTTTCTCGAATTTATCTTTAACTTTTTCGAATGAAGAACCAACACCAGTAAAGGCTGAAGCGACATCATTATAAGTTGAATCAGAAACATCCCCATCTTTTGTGAAGCTCTTAACCGTGAAGGTAGGAGCGGTCCATTCACCATTCTCATAGCTAGCGCTACCACCTAAAGATTTTGCAACACTGTTCCCTAGATTATAAAGCTGTGAGCCATTTATCGCATCGGTTGAGGTCGCTGTAATCGAACCAGCAGCAACATCCAAAAGAAGCCGAGCTTCACCTTTACTATTCAGAATACTTATTTTTTTTAATGGTGAGTTAGCAGAAATAGTTATCGTGCCTCCCTCATCCGCTCGGTTTAGTGCACTGGGTAAGCTTCTCAAAAATAGATTATTTTGTTTCTCTTCAATAGCAGAGGGCTCCTTTATCTCAACAAGCTGATGATTTAAACTTGTGGAAGCACTATTCACATCAGAAAATGCATCCGCTACATTCTTAGAACTTTGCTTACCCGCAAATGCAGTATCAAATGCACGTTGCGTTTGAAATTTAATATTAGGATTTAAATTTCTGAAACCATCTTCATCCTCTATAAATGCAGAGCCACTATCTTTATATAATTTACTGCCAACAACATAGGCCGGTGGAATAGCTCTAAGCACATTTGTACCGTCACTAAAATCGTTTGATATGTTATTAAAAATCTGAGTATTAGCAGAAACAGGAGAAACATTTGATAAAAAGATAATCACTGAAGCCAATGAAAGCGCTTTAATAAACTGTAATCGATAAAGCGAGTAAGAATTTTTAAAATCATTCACCACCGACGCTTTTGATGTGGTATATAATTTTTTCATAACAAATTCTCCAAGTAAAAAAAACATATTAAGAACATAAAAAAAACATATTTCAGCGCTAGGGATGACTTTGAGATTTGGTTTTGTTTGTTCTTTACAAAGTTTAGGTTTATCGCAGAGGCGAACAGAAGCGCTTAGCACTCTGGCAAGGTTGCGATTAACGTTGATCAACGATTTGGTTAATGGGTTTTTGCTTTTTTCCGCCTTTAAGAAGGTTTTTTTTGCGATAGGATTCCTGAATTTTAGGGTGAGGAAATAGATGGAACGGATATGAAGAAGATATATTTGCACGTTATTATTAGATCTGCGGTTTATAGTTTTTAAAGTGAAAGAGCTCATTTTGTATGCTTAAGGTGCTATAAGGTGTTATTGCAGGAAACGGTTAAGTCGTCTGGTGAATGATTTAGAGTATTTGTTGTGAAATCACTGCACTTTTATCATAGCGATAAGCGGTGTACTCTCGATTTCTAGATTTTTTTCTCTTGAAGAGTTTTAAAATAAAATGAGGATGATTGTGTGATTTCTTCATAATCCTTCGCACCTCCCTTTGCGAGAACTTTTTTCGTTTTTACCAGAATGAGTCTTACTAAAGACGATTTTTATGGTTCTATAGACTAT
>NZ_JBHILW010000006.1:0-136457 GCF_042193565.1 Bartonella sp. SD1336NMGDW | reverse complement strand
GTTTTGCTATTCGTGAAGGTGGTCGTACTGTTGGTGCCGGTATCGTCTCTAAGATCATTGAATAAATAATGCTTGTTGAGTGCTTTTATTATTGAAGGCACTTTCTATAACAGGGAAATAAAGAGCATGAACAGTCAAAATATTCGCATTCGCTTAAAAGCGTTTGATCATAGAATTCTTGATACGTCGACGCGTGAGATTGTATCGACTGCTAAACGTACTGGTGCAAATGTCCGTGGTCCCATTCCGCTTCCGACGCGGATTGAGAAGTTTACGGTCAATCGTGGACCCCATATCGATAAGAAGAGTCGTGAGCAGTTTGAGATGCGAACACATAAGCGTCTTCTTGATATTGTTGATCCAACGCCGCAAACAGTGGATGCGCTTATGAAGCTCGATCTTTCTGCTGGTGTGGATGTAGAAATTAAGCTCTGAGGTTTGAGGACAGAAGGAACAGACCCGATGCGTTCAGGTGTAATAGCACAGAAGCTGGGCATGACCCGTATTTATAATGATGCTGGTGAGCATGTGCCGGTGACCGTACTTCGTTTGGAGAATTGTCAAGTCGTTGCTCAGCGTACAGTTGAAAAGAATGGTTATACTGCTGTTCAATTAGGTGTAGGCTTTGCTAAAGTTAAGAACACTTCACAAGCTCTTCGTGGACATTTTGCTAAGGCTTCTGTTGAGCCTAAAGCTAAAATAGCAGAGTTTCGTGTGAGTCCCGACAATCTTCTTGATGTTGGTACTGAGATTACAGTGGAACATTTTGTTCCAGGACAGAGAGTTGATGTGACTGGTACCAGTATTGGTAAGGGGTTTGCTGGTGTTATGAAACGGCATAACTTTGGTGGGCATCGTGCTTCCCATGGTAATTCGATCACACATCGTGCTCATGGTTCTACAGGGCAGTGCCAAGATCCTGGTAAAGTTTTTAAAGGTAAAAAAATGGCTGGCCATATGGGGCAAGTGCGTGTAACAACACAGAATATTGAAGTTATTTCCACGGATAGTGAACGTGGTTTAATTTTAGTGCGTGGTGCTGTTTCTGGTTCTAAAGGTTCTTGGATTTTGGTACGGGATGCTGTGAAGAAGCGTCTTCCTGATAATGCTCCAAAGCCTGCTGGTATTCGCCGTCTTGTGAAGGAGAAAACGGAAATGGTTACTCCGGTGACGGAAACCTCTGAAGTTGAGGGAGCCTAATAATGGATCTTGTAATTAAAACTCTTGATGGTAATGAAGCTGGCAAGTTAAAGGTTTCTGAAGCTATTTTTGATCTTGTTCCACGTGAGGATATTTTGCAACGTGTTGTTCGCTGGCAGCTTGCACGCCGTCAGCAGGGGAGTCATCAATCCCAAGGTCGTTCTGATGTGTCACGAACAGGGGCAAAAATGTTTAAGCAAAAAGGAACTGGGCGTGCTCGACATTCATCTGCCCGTGCACCGCAGTTTAGAGGTGGGGGTAAGGCACATGGACCGGTGGTTCGTAGCCATGCGCATGATCTTCCTAAAAAGATTCGTGCTCTTGGGTTACGTCTTGCTTTATCTGCAAAATTAAAAGCAAAAGACTTAATTATTGTGGATGAGTTGACTGTTAAGGATGCGAAAACGAAAATGCTTGTTTCTCATTTTTCTAAGCTTGGATTTAATAACGCTCTCTTGATTGGTGGTAAAGAGATTGATGTTAACTTTTTTCGTGCAGTCTCTAATATCCCTAATATTGATATTTTGCCTATTCAGGGAATTAATGTTTATGATATTTTGCGTCGCAGCAAACTTGTTTTATCAAAGGCAGCTGTTGAGGCTCTTGAGGAGCGTTTTAAATGACAGATCTTCGCCATTATGATATAATTATTAGTCCAGTTATTACTGAAAAGTCGACTATGATTTCTGAATATAATCAAGTTGCTTTTAATGTCGCGCCGAAAGCGACGAAGCCTGAGATTAAGGCTGCTATTGAAGCGCTTTTTAGCGTAAAAGTTAAAGCAGTTAACACGATAGTCCGCAAGGGTAAAGTGAAGCGTTTCAAAGGTATAGTTGGTCGGCAAAGTGATGTCAAAAAAGCGATCGTAACTCTGGCCAGTGGTCAGACTATCGACGTTTCGACAGGTCTTTAAAGAGGCTCGGAGATAGGAATAATGGCACTTAAGCAATTTAATCCAACGACACCTGGGCAGCGTCAGCTTGTTATTGTGGAACGTTCTTGTCTTTATAAGGGAAAGCCTATAAAGATGTTGACTGAAGGTTTGTCTTCAAAGGGTGGACGTAATAATCGTGGTCGTGTTACTGCTCGTTTTCAGGGTGGTGGACATAAACGTAGTTATCGGTTTGTCGACTTTAAGCGTCTTAAACGTGATGTTTCAGCAAAGGTTGAGCGTTTAGAATATGATCCTAACCGTACTGCTTTTATTGCTTTAATTCGCTATGAGGATGGGCAATTGAGTTATATTCTTGCGCCACAGCGTCTTGCGGTTGGTGATTCTGTTATGGCTGGTTTAAATGTGGATGTTAAACCAGGTAATGCTATGCCTCTTGCTAATATGCCTGTAGGTACAATTATTCATAATGTTGAGATGAAGCCAGGAAAAGGGGGGCAGATTGCACGTTCAGCGGGTACTTATGCGCAGTTGGTTGGACGAGATCATGGTATGGCTATTCTTCGTTTAAATTCTGGTGAACAGCGTTTGGTTCCTAGTAGCTGTTTTGCAACTGTTGGTGCTGTTTCAAATCCTGATCATGGGAATATTAATGATGGTAAGGCAGGTCGGTCACGTTGGCGTGGTAAACGTCCACATGTTCGTGGTGTTGCTATGAACCCCGTTGATCATCCGCACGGTGGTGGTGAAGGTCGTACATCGGGGGGGCGCCATCCAGTATCTCCTTGGGGTAAGCCTACGAAAGGTAAGCGTACGCGCTCCAATAAAGCCACTGATAAATTTATTATGCGTACGCGTCATCAACGCAAGAAATGAGAAAGGTAGTCTGAAGTGGTTCGTTCAGTGTGGAAAGGTCCGTTTGTTGACGGCTATCTTCTTGGTAAAGCAGAGAAGGTACGTGCAAGTGGGCGCAATGAAGTTATAAAAATATGGAGTCGTCGCTCTACTATTTTACCGCAATTTGTTGGTTTAACTTTTGGTGTTTACAACGGTAATAAGCATATTCCTGTTTCTGTTTCTGAAGAGATGGTTGGACATAAGTTTGGTGAGTTCGCTCCTACCCGGACTTATTATGGTCATGGTGCCGATAAAAAAGCGAAGAGGAAGTAGGAATGGGAAAAGCTAAAGTTTCGCGCCAGCTTAGAGATAATGAAGCAAGAGCTGTCACGCGGACAATTCGTGTTAGTCCGCAGAAGCTTAATTTAGTTGCTGCAATGATTCGTGGTAAAAGAGTTAATGTAGCACTCGCTGATTTGATGTTTTCACGCAAGCGTATTGCTGCTACTGTGAAAAAAACGCTTGAATCAGCAATTGCAAATGCAGAGAATAACCACGATCTTGATATTGATTCGCTTATTGTGGCGGAAGCTTATGTTGGTAAGTCGATAGTGATGAAGCGCTTTCATGTTCGTGGTCGAGGGCGTGCTAGTAGAATTGAACGTCCATTTTCGCATCTTACTGTTATTGTTCGTGAAGTTACCGAAAAAGTGGAGGCCGCGTAATGGGTCAGAAGATCAATCCAATAGGACTTCGTCTTGGTGTTAATCGGACTTGGGATTCTCGTTGGTATGCTGATAGTGGTGAATATGGGCGCCTTCTTCATGAAGATTTGAAAATTCGTTCATACGTGCTGGAGGAGCTTAAACAGGCGGCTATTTCGAAGGTTGTTATTGAGCGTCCTCATAAGAAGTGTCGTATTACGATTCATTCTGCACGTCCTGGTTTGATTATTGGTAAAAAGGGTGCTGATATCGAAAAGCTTCGTCGTAAGCTCTCAGAAATGACGGATGCTGAAACTTCATTAAATATTGTGGAGATTCGTAAACCGGAGATTGATGCCACGATTATTGCGCAATCAATTGCTCAACAGTTAGAGCGTCGTGTTGCTTTTCGTCGTGCAATGAAGCGTGCTGTTCAGTCTGCTATGCGTCTTGGTGCAGAAGGTATTCGTATCAATTGTTCTGGCCGTCTTGGTGGTGCTGAAATTGCTCGTATGGAATGGTATCGTGAAGGTCGTGTTCCACTTCATACCTTGCGTTCTGATGTTGATTACGGTACAGCAGAAGCTAAGACTGCTTATGGTATTTGTGGTATTAAAGTTTGGGTCTTTAAGGGTGAGATTCTTGAGCATGATCCGATGGCTTCAGAACGTCGTGCTACGGAAGTTGATCAATCTGGTTCTTCATCGAATCGTCGCCGTGAAAATGCTTAGTTTTTGAGATTGAACTAAAATTTGGAGTAGAGAACAATGTTGCAGCCAAAGCGCACAAAGTTCCGTAAACAGTTCAAGGGCCGTATTCACGGTGTTGCGAAGGGTGGTACGGATTTGAATTTCGGTGCCTACGGTTTGAAGGCTGTTGAGCCGGAGCGGATTACTGCTCGTCAAATTGAAGCGGCGCGCCGTGCGATTACGCGTTATATGAAGCGTTCTGGTCGTGTGTGGATTCGCATTTTTCCAGATCTTCCGGTTACATCTAAACCGACTGAAGTTCGTATGGGTAAAGGTAAGGGAAGTGTCGATTATTGGGCTGCACGTGTTGCTCCTGGACGCATCATGTTTGAGCTTGATGGAGTTCCTGAGGATGTTGCACGTGAAGCACTAAGATTGGGTGCTGCAAAGTTGCCTATAAAAACGCGTTTCATCCAGCGTATTGCTGAATAATGAGGTTAAGCGATGAAAGCCACAGAATTACGGGCGCAAACGCTCGACCAAATGAAAGATGAATTGGCTAAGTTAAAGAAAGAGCAATTTAATTTGCGTTTTCAAAAAGCAACAGGTCAATTAGAAAAGACTGCGCGTGTTAGACAGGTTCGTCGTGATATTGCGCGTATTAAAACTTTTCTTCGTCAAAAGGTAAGTGAAAGTAAGGTTTAAGGAAATGAGAGATGCCTAAACGCGTTTTGCAGGGTGTTGTTATTAGCGACAAAAGTGATAAGACTGTTGTTGTCAAAGTTGAGCGCCGTTATTCTCATCCGCTTCTTAAGAAGACTGTTCGGCAGTCTAAAAATTATAAAGCGCATGACGAAAACAACCAATTCAAGATTGGGGATCAAGTTTCTATTCAAGAATCTAGACCAATTTCGAAAGATAAATGTTGGATTGTTGTAAAAGACAATGTAGCGTAATGAGTTAAGTTTATTGTTTTAGAATTTAACAGTGTTTTTATCATTGATAAATTTAAAGGCGATGACTTTATCGTTATTTGGCAGGCAAATCCGAGTGTATAAAAGGTACAATCGGATATATGTGTTAAGAGAAGGTGGCCAGTCATGATTCAGATGCAAACAAACCTCGACGTTGCTGATAATTCTGGTGCTCGTCGTGTCATGTGCATCAAGGTGTTAGGCGGTTCAAAGCGGAAATATGCTTCGGTCGGTGACATTATTGTTGTTTCGGTTAAGGATGCTATTCCCCGTGGCCGTGTTAAAAAAGGTGATGTTATGAAAGCTGTTGTGGTTCGTACTGCTAAGGATATTCGTCGCGCAGATGGTAGTGTCATTCGTTTTGATAGTAATGCTGCGGTTTTAGTGGATAATAAAAAAGAGCCGATCGGTACTCGTATCTTTGGACCTGTTCCCCGCGAATTGCGTGGTAGGAATCATATGAAGATCATCTCGCTCGCTCCTGAAGTTCTGTAAGGAGTAAATGTTATGCAGAAGATTCGAAAAGGTGATAAAGTTGTTGTTTTATCCGGTAAGGATAAAGGATGTAGTGGTGAAGTAATTAAGGTTAGTCCAAAAGAGAATAAGGCTTTTGTTCGTGGGATTAATATGATTAAACGTCATCAACGTCAAACGCAGAAGCAAGAAGCTGGAATTATTTCTAAAGAAGCTCCGATTCATCTGTCTAATTTGGCGATTGCTGATCCTAAAGATGGTAAGCCTACACGTGTAGGCTTTCGTATGAATGCAGATGGTAATAAAGTGCGTTTTGCCAAGCGTTCGGGAGAGTTGATTAATGGCTGAGGAAAGACAAATACCGCGTATGAAAGCGCATTATTTTGAAGTGATTCGTAAAGCGCTTCAAGAGAAGTTTAATTACAGAAATGCGATGCAAATTCCGCGGATTGATAAAATTGTAATAAATATGGGGATAGGTGAAGCAACTGCTGATTCGAAGAAGCCTTCTCTTGCTGCTGAGGATTTAGGGCTAATAACAGGTCAGAAGGCTGTTGTTACACGTGCGCGTAATTCTATTGCGACCTTTAAGGTTCGTGAAGGAATGCCTCTTGGGGCTAAAGTTACATTGCGTAAAGATCGTATGTTTGAGTTTTTAGATCGTCTTGTTACGATTGCTCTTCCACGGGTTCGTGACTTTCGTGGTTTGAATCCAAAGAGTTTTGATGGTCGTGGCAATTTTGCTATGGGTATTAAAGAACACATTGTGTTTCCAGAAATCAACTATGATAAAGTTGATCAAATTTGGGGCATGGATATTATTGTTTGTACGACAGCAAAAACGGATGATGAAGCTCGTGAGTTATTGCGTGCTTTTAATTTTCCTTTTCGTTCGTAACGGCAGACATAGTGAGGTGAAAGTATGGCCAAAGTAAGTGCCGTTGAAAAAAATAAGCGTCGTGAGGTGATGGTAAAGCGTTATGCTGCCCGTCGTGCACGTTTGAAAGCAATAGTTATGGATCAGAAGGTTTCTCTTGAAGAACGTTTTAAAGCTTCTGTTCAGTTGGCAGAGTTGCCACGTAATTCTTCGAAAGTTCGTATTCGTAATCGCTGTGAGGTTTCAGGTCGTCCGCGGGCTTATTATCGTAAATTAAAAATGTCGCGAATTGCGTTGCGTGAGCTTGGCTCTATTGGCCATATTCCTGGTATTGTAAAGTCTAGTTGGTAAGAGGAGATTATTTAATGTCTATGTCAGATCCTCTTGGTGATATGTTAACGCGTATTCGTAATGCACTTGGTCGTAAAAAAGGTAAAGTAGTTACTCCAGCTTCGAAGCTTCGTGTGCACGTTCTTGATGTTCTTCAGTCGGAAGGTTATATTCGTGGATATAATCAAATTGATTTAGGTGATGGGAAAGCTGAAATTGAAATCGAATTGAAGTATTTTGAAGGGCTGGCTGCTATTCGTGAGATTTCACGTGTATCAAAGCCAGGTCGTCGTGTGTATGTTTCTGCTAAGTCACTTCCACAGGTGGCAAATGGTCTTGGTATTTCGATTTTATCGACTCCTAAAGGCGTCATGGCAGATCATGAGGCGCGTGAACAGAATGTTGGTGGAGAACTCCTTTGTCGTGTTTTCTAAGTTATGTCAAGAAAACGGAAGAAAAAGTAGGTTAGAACAATGTCTCGTATTGGAAAGAAACCCATTTCAATTCCTTCTGGAGTTACTGCTACTGTTGAAGGTCAGCTGGTTAAGGCAAAAGGTCCAAAAGGTGAGCTGAGCTACGTCGTCAATGATGAAGTCTTAGTCAAGTTTGAGGAAAATATCATATCAGTTATGCCGCGGGATCAGTCAAAAGATGCGCGTTCTAAATGGGGTATGTCGCGCTCAATGATTGAGAACATTTTTTGTGGTGTGAAAGATGGTTTTGAAAAGAGGTTGGAGATTAATGGGGTTGGTTATCGTGCTGCTTTGCAGGGTAAGGATGTCCAACTATCTCTAGGATTTTCCCATGATGTGGTTTATAAAGTTCCATCGGGTGTTACTGTAACTGTTCCTAAGCCGACAGAAATTGTTGTTTCTGGAATTGATAAACAGCAAGTTGGACAAGTTGCAGCGGAGATTCGTGAGTATCGTAGACCTGAGCCTTATAAAGGTAAAGGTGTTAAGCATGCAGATGAACGTATCTTCCGTAAAGAAGGTAAAAAGAAATAAGGATTTTGTATTATGGTTTCATCTAAGGACATTATCCAACGTCGTGCAAGGCGTGTTCGTCGTAGAATTAAAATGGTTTCTCATGATCGTCCTCGGCTTAGTGTTTATCGTTCAAATCAGAACATTTATGCTCAAGTTATCGATGATTTGCGGGGATGTACACTTGTTTCAGCCTCTACTCTTGAAAGTGATTTAAAAAAGTCGTTAAAGAGTGGTGCTGATAAAAAAGCAGCTTTTGCTGTTGGTAAGTTAATTGCTGAGCGTGCGAAGCAAGCGGGTGTTAATGAAGTGGTTTTTGATCGTGGAGCGTATGTGTATCATGGTCGAGTCAAGGCTTTAGCTGAAGCTGCTCGTGAAGGTGGTTTGAATTTCTAAAATTTCTTATTTGTGAGTGAGTAAGGAGAGTTTAGATTATTTCGTTTAAGTTCTTCCAGTTTGATGAGGGACTTTGTTATCGTGCTTCCGGAAAAGAAAAAGGAATGAGGAATGGCACAAAAAGAACGTGGTGAGAGAGAAGAACGCGATAATGAGTTTGTCGATAGGCTAGTTCATATCAATCGTGTTGCTAAAGTTGTAAAGGGTGGTCGGCGTTTTGGTTTTGCTGCTCTTGTTGTCGTTGGAGATCAAAAAGGACGTGTAGGTTTTGGACATGGTAAAGCCCGTGAAGTTCCAGAAGCCGTTCGTAAAGCAACGGAATCTGCAAAACGTGGGATGATTTATGTTCCGCTTCGGTCTGGACGTACATTGCACCATGATCTTGAAGGGCGTCATGGAGCTGGGCGTGTTTTGCTACGTTCGGCTTCTGCTGGTACTGGTATTATTGCTGGGGGACCGATGCGTGCTATTTTTGAAGCTCTTGGTATGCAGGATGTCGTTGCAAAATCATTGGGATCGTCTAATCCTTATAACATGGTTCGTGCAACATTTGATGCATTGAAACATCAAATGCATCCTAGAGATATTGCTGCTCAGCGTGGTATAAAATATTCGACTTTGCAGGCGCGTCGTCGCCATTTAGTTGACCTAGAAGGATAGTTTCTGAGATTATCAGAAAAGGAATTAGAAAATGGTTCAGAAAAAATCTCAGAGTGGTAAAACTATCACGGTTGAGCAAATTGGAAGCCCTATTCGAAACTCACGGATTCAGCGTGCAACCTTAAAGGGGCTTGGACTAAATAAAATGCGTCGTCGGCGCGTTTTAGATGATACACTTTGTGTGCGGGGTATGATTGCTCAGGTTCGGCATCTTGTTCGCGTTATAGATGAAGGTTAAGGGTTGCGGGAGTATTAGATATGAAACTCAATGAACTGCGTGATTGTGAAGGCGCAACAAAAAATCGTAAGCGTGTTGGGCGTGGTATTGGATCCGGTACGGGTAAGACTGGTGGTCGTGGTGTAAAAGGGCAAAAGTCGCGTTCTGGTGTTTCCCTTAATGGTTTTGAAGGTGGGCAAATGCCTATCTATCGTCGTTTGCCAAAACGTGGATTTAGAAATTTCTTTGCCAAAACCTACAATGAAGTTTCACTAGGACGTATTCAGTTGGCAGTTGATGCAGGTAAGTTGAATATTGAAAAGCCTGTTGATATGATTGCTTTGAAAGAAGCTGGTATTATTCGTCGTGAAAAAGATGGGGTTCGTCTTCTTTCTGATGGTGATTTGAAAGCTAAGATTACCTTTCATGTTTCTGGTGCTTCACAAGCTGCTCGTGTTAAGATTGAAAAAGTGGGTGGTCAGGTTATTTTTCCTGATATTGCTCAATAATTTTTTATATGAGTAGAGACCTAAAGAAGAGTTACATCTGTTCTGTGGGATCTTTTGTGGGGAATTTTTTAAGTTCTGCATTTATTTGTGTATGTATATATGAATTTTAGGGTTATACTTCCGTGATTTAAAGAACTGGAGTAGTGAAGTGGAGACGTTTTATGGCATCAGCAGCAGAGCAATTTGCTTCCAATATAAACTTCGGTACCTTTTCTCGTGCAACTGAATTAAAGAAACGCATCTGGTTTACTCTGGCAGCGCTTCTTGTATATCGCTTTGGCACTTACATCTCTCTTCCAGGTATTAATATCGATGCTTTACGGCAAACATTTGAACATCATGCGTCGGGTGTATTAGGACTCTTTAATATGTTTGCTGGGGGTGCCGTTGGGCGTATGGCTATTTTTGCGCTGGGTATCATGCCTTATATATCGGCATCTATTATTGTGCAATTGTTAACATCTATTATTCCTTCTTTGGAAACTCTTAAAAAAGAAGGGGAATTAGGTCGTAAGATTATCAATCAGTATACGCGTTATGTAACAGTAGTATTGGCAATTCTACAAGCTTTTGGTATTGCGATTGCGCTTGAAAGCGGTATAGGGACGGGGCTTCAAATTGTTTTAGAACCAGGTCTTATGTTTCGTATTTCTTCTGTTATTACCCTTGTTGGCGGAACGATGTTTCTCATGTGGCTTGGCGAGCAAATTACGTCACGTGGTGTTGGTAATGGGGTTTCTCTTATCATTTTTACAGGGATTGTAGCCAACTTTCCTTCTACTTTTGCTCAGCTTTTGACAGCTCATAGTCAGGCTGATTTATCAACTTTTCTTTTAATAGGAATCGTTCTTATTGCTGTTTTGGTTATTGGGCTTATTGTTTTTATAGAGCGTGCGCAACGGCGAATTCTTATCCAGTATCCGAAACGTCAGGTTGGGAATCAAATGTTTCAAGGAGATATGTCGCATCTTCCTTTAAAGTTGAATACTGCTGGTGTTATTCCACCTATTTTTGCTTCATCTTTATTATTATTACCTGCCACTATTAATAATTTTTCTGATAAAATGCCACAATGGGTTCAGGCGATTTCTTATGCTCTTGGTCATGGACAGCCACTTTATATGATTGTTTATGCATTTTTAATGGCGTTTTTTTGCTTTTTTTATACAGCTATTGTGTTTAATCCAAGTGATACTGCAGATCAGTTGAAAAAACATTCTGGTTTTATTCCAGGGATTCGTCCAGGTGAGCGTACAGCCGAATATATTGATTACGTTTTGACGCGTATTACTGTTGTGGGCGCTGTTTATATTATCTTGGTTTGTTTGTTACCTGAATTTATGATATCTGCATTGCAGGTTCCTTTTTATCTTGGGGGAACATCCTTGTTGATTGTTGTTACTGTTACGCTTGATACGGTTGCTCAAATTCAGGGGTATCTTGTTGCCCACCAATATGAAGGGTTGATAAAAAAATCAAAACTTCGTGGAGGTAGAAGGAATCGATGAGAGTTATTCTTTTAGGTCCTCCTGGAGCAGGAAAAGGTACGCAAGCAAAAATGTTGACCGAGGAATATAACATTCCTCATTTATCAACAGGGGATATGTTGCGTGAGGTGATTGCCAAAGAAACAGAGATTGGTAAAAAAGCTAAAGCTATTATAAGTTCTGGTGCTTTGGTTCCTGATAATATTGTTAACCAAATCGTATCAGATAGGATTGATGAAACTGATTGTGTAAACGGTTTTGTTTTGGATGGATATCCTCGAACTGTGGGGCAGGCAGAAGCGTTACAGCAGATTTTGCAGTCAAAAAATATGCGGCTTGATGCTGTTATTGAGTTGTGTGTTGATGAAGACGTGTTGATTGAACGTATGAAGAAGCGCGTTGAGGAAACAATAGCGGCTGGTGGACAGGTTCGTTTAGATGACAATCCTGTTGCTTTTGCAAAAAGATTAGTAGAATATCGTGAAAAAACCGCTCCCTTATCAAAATTTTATTCAGAGAGGGGAATGTTGAAGGTCATTGATGGAATGATTGGTATTACTGAAGTGACACGCATGATTAGAGGTTTTCTTTCATAAGATTTTTTTAGAAATAAATGAAAAGAGTTGACTTTTGAGATGAAATCTATCACAAACGAATTTAATTTATTTTAGTGAAATAATAGGATTCGGAAGAATTTTTTTCTGAGTCTATTTTTTTCTGTAAGGTATATCAGGTATTTTATAACAATTTGTCAAAATAACTAAGGAGAGTAGGCGTGGCTCGTATTGCTGGCGTCAATATCCCGACAAATAAGCGTGTAATTATTGCGCTTCAATATATCCACGGGATTGGACCAAAATTTGCTCAAGAAATTATTGAAAGAGTTGGCATTCCCTTGGGGCGTCGTGTGCATGAGCTTTCAGATGCTGAGGTGCTGCAGATTCGTGAGGCGATAGATCAAGGCTATCAAGTTGAAGGTGATCTTCGTCGTGAGGTTGCTATGAATGTTAAGCGTTTGATGGACCTTGGTTGTTATCGAGGATTGCGTCATCGCCGGTCTTTGCCTGTCCGAGGGCAGCGTACACATACAAATGCCCGTACGCGTAAAGGACCAGCTAAGGCAATTGCCGGTAAAAAGAAATAAGAGCCTTTTTGGAAGGTTTTTATATATTCTGTTTCTTGTTTGATTTTTTTGACAAGGAAAAGAAGGTGGAGCTGCTGATGTTACGGCAGTGATGAGATCGTTGAAAGGGAAATTATGGCCAAGGAAGCCACACGTGTTCGTCGTCGCGAACGTAAAAATATTTCATCGGGTGTTGTGCATATTAATTCAACATTTAATAACACAATGATTACTATTACTGATGCTCAGGGTAATGCAATTGCTTGGTCATCTGCGGGGGCCCAAGGGTTTAAAGGTGCGCGTAAATCGACACCTTTTGCTGCTCAAGTTGCTGCGGAGGATTGTGCAAGAAAAGCGCAAGAGCATGGTATGCGTTCTTTGGAAGTTGAAGTTTGTGGACCTGGATCAGGGCGTGAATCTGCTCTGCGTGCATTGCAATCTGTTGGTTTTGTCATTACTTCTATTCGTGATGTAACACCAATTCCTCATAATGGATGTCGTCCGCGGAAAAGGCGGCGTGTTTAATTGGGTGTTGTTTTTTGTTGTCGGAGATTTCTCTGATGTTCACATTGGTCGTTACGATTGAATGGTAACGGAACTAAAGAACGGGAATAAAAATATGATCCAGAAAAACTGGCAAGAACTTATTAAACCCAATAAGGTTGAATCATGTGCGCATGATAATCCAAATGTTATAAGTGTGATCGCGGAACCTCTTGAGCGGGGTTTTGGCTTAACGTTAGGAAATGCACTTCGTCGCGTGTTGTTATCTTCGCTTCGTGGTGCTGCTATTACTGCTGTGCAGATTGACGGTGTCTTACATGAATTTTCATCGATTCCAGGTGTGCGTGAGGATGTTACAGATATTATTCTTAATATAAAGGAAATTGCGCTTCGTATGGAAGAAGAAGGTCCTAAACGTGTCGTTGTTTATAAAGAGGGGCCTGGTGTCGTGAAAGCGGGAGATATCAGTACCGTTGGGGATATGCAAATTCTAAATCCAGATCATGTTATTTGTACTCTTGATGAAGATGCTGAAATTCGTATGGAGTTCATTGTCAACACAGGGAAGGGGTATGTTCCATCTGATCGTAATTGTGTTGATGATGCACGTATAGGGCTTATTCCAATTGATAGTCTTTATTCACCAATTCGTAAAGTGTCTTATAAAGTGGAAAATACGCGTGAAGGTCAAGTTTTGGATTATGATAAATTGACCTTAACGATTGAAACGAATGGTGCGGTTAATGGAGAGGATGCTGTTGCTTTTGCAGCACGCATTCTTCAGGATCAATTATCGCTATTTATTAACTTTGAAGAGCCACAGAAGGAGCCTGTTGAAGAGGCTGATTCTGAGCTTTCTTTTAATCCTGCTCTTCTCAAAAAAGTGGATGAATTAGAACTTTCAGTTCGTTCGGCAAATTGTCTTAAGAATGATAATATTGTCTATATTGGTGATCTTATTCAAAAAACAGAATCTGAAATGCTTCGTACACCGAATTTTGGTCGCAAATCGTTGAATGAGATTAAAGAAGTTTTGGCATGTATGGGATTACATCTTGGGATGGAAATTCCTGCGTGGCCGCCTGAAAACATTGATGATCTTGCAAAACGTTATGAAGATCAATATTAAAATTAGAATTTAAGGAGAGGGCTTATGCGCCACAGTAAGTCAGGACGCAAGTTGAATCGTACTGCCAGTCACCGTAAAGCGATGTTTGCAAATATGGCAACTTCGTTGATCGAGCATGAGCAGATTGTGACAACGCTTCCAAAGGCTAAAGAAATTCGTCCTATTGTTGAAAAACTCGTTACTCTTGGTAAGCGTGGTGGTTTGCATGCGCGTCGGCAAGCAATTGCAGCACTTCGTGATGCAGGAAAGGTTGCAAAATTATTTGATACGCTTGCGCCACGTTATGCATCACGCAACGGTGGATATTTACGTATTATGAAAGCGGGGTTTCGTACCGGTGATAATGCGCCTATGGCTGTTATAGAATTTGTTGATCGTGATGTTGAAGCGAAGGGTGCTGGGGATCGTGCTCGCATGGAGGCTTCTGAGAATGAAAAGGGGACATCTTCGTAGAGTTTTTTAATTCTGTTAGATTTTTTAAGGCCGCCTTGTCTTAGGCGGTTTTTTTGTGAGCATTTTTAAGTTTGTTTTAATTGAGAAATAGGTGCAGAGAGAAAATTATAGGACATTGAATTATCTTATTTTTATAATATTTATTGTTCAAATAGGTTGTTTTTATTCTCTATTATGAAATATTAATAGAGATCCTTAATTTGCGGGGATGAGTTTTTTAATTCTATTAATCTTCAACAGAATGTACTGGTTTTATAAGGAGTGGATTATGAGATATTCTTTTTGGGTGCGGATTTTTTTTGCAATTATGATGCAGATATCATTTGATCATGTATATGCTCATGTGCCTCAAACACAAACAGAAATCACTCTTTCATTTGCTCCTTTAGTTAAAAAGACAGTTCCATCTGTTGTAAATATTTATGCAGCTCGACAAATTAGAGCACGATCACCTTTTGAAGGCGATCCATTTTTTGAGCAATTTTTTGGTCGTTTTCAAAATAACTTTCCTGTTCGTAAGCAATCGTCATTAGGATCAGGGGTGATTGTTGATGCACGTGGTTTGATTGTTACAAATTACCACGTCATTAAAGATGCAAGCGAAATTAAAGTGGCTTTTTCTGATGGGCGGGAGTTTGAGAGTAAGATCGTGCTCAAAGATGAAGCAACTGATATTGCAATTCTTGAAGTTGAGGAAAAAGATGCTCAATTCCCTGTTCTTTCTTTGGGAAATTCTGATGCTGTTGAAGTTGGTGATCTTGTTCTTGCTATTGGTAATCCTTTTGGTGTTGGTCAAACAGTTACAAGTGGTATTGTTTCAGCGCAAGCGCGTACACGTGTTGGGATTTCTGATTTTGACTTTTTTATTCAAACAGACGCTGCCATTAATCCAGGGAATTCTGGTGGCGCTTTAATTGATATGAAAGGTCAATTAATCGGAATTAATACGGCTATTTATTCGCGTTCTGGTGGTTCTGTAGGGATTGGTTTTGCTATTCCAGTTAATCTTGTAAAAGTGATGCTTGATACTGTTAAACGCGGTGGAAAATATTTTGTGCCGCCTTATATAGGGGCTTCTTTTCAAAATGTTACACCTGATATTGCTGGTGGTTTAGGTTTAGAACGTCCCTATGGTGCTCTGATTATTGAAGTTATCAAAGATAGTCCTGCTGAAAAAGCTGGATTGAAAGTAGGTGATGTTATTTTGAGTGTGCAAGGGGTACGCGTTGATACTCCAGATAGTCTTGGGTATCGTTTGATGACAGCTGACGTTGAGCATAGTCTTGCTTTGGAATATTTACGAAATGGAAAAACTTTAAAAACACAAATAACAGTTTCATCGATATCAGAAACTGCATTTTTAAAATCTGAAAAAATCACGGGTGACAGTCCTCTTGCTGGTGCTGAAGTGTTAGATTTAACACCGCAAAATAGTCGACGTTTTCATCTTCCTATATCTGCAAAAGGAGTTGTGATTACCAACCTTGATGACATGAGCAATGCAGCTGGAGTTTTTCAGTCAGGAGATATTCTACGTGTTGTAAATGGTCATAAAATTCAAACAGTTCATCAGTTGAAAAAGGTTCTTATGCAAGCTCGTTCGCGTACTTGGCAATTGGAATATGAACGTGATGGTATGTATATTCGCCAATTTATTCGTTGAGGTTTTTTTTGAAGAAAGATTTTTTTACTTCGTCGTTTGATTTTCAAGTTAATAAAAATCAGCCACTTGCAGAAAGAATGCGCCCTTGTTCTCTCAATGATGTTGTGGGACAAAAGCATTTGATTGGAGAGGATGGTTTGCTTTCACGTATGGTGGCAACTGGCTCAATTGGATCGATGATTTTTTGGGGGCCTCCAGGGACGGGAAAAACAACCGTTGCACGTTTGTTAGCACTTGAAACGAACTTCGCATTTGAACAGATTTCTGCTATTTTTACAGGAGTTTCTGAACTTAAAAAGATTTTTGAAGTTGCGCAGAGGCGTTTTATATCTGGAGATAAAACAGTTCTCTTTGTTGATGAAATTCATCGGTTTAATCGTGCACAGCAGGATAGTTTTCTTTCTGTGATGGAAGACGGTACTGTGGTACTTATAGGTGCAACAACCGAAAATCCTTCTTTTGAACTTAATGCTGCTCTTCTTTCGCGTGCACGTGTTGTAACATTTCTTTCACATGATCATGAAAGTTTGGACATGCTTTTGAGGCGTGCTGAAGAAGTGGAGGGAAAAACTCTTCCCTTGGATAATGATGCCAGAGACGTTTTGATAGAGATGTCTGATGGTGATGCGCGGGTAGCGTTAACATTGGCAGAGGAAGTTTGGTCTATTGCACCATTGGGAGAGATTCTTGATGTTGTTTCTTTGCAAAAAGTTATTCAGCGTCGTGTGCCCATTTATGATAAAGGACGAGATGGGCATTATAATCTCATTTCAGCGTTGCATAAATCCGTTCGTGGATCTGATCCTGATGCTGCGCTTTATTATTTGGCACGTATGTTGGATGCTGGTGAAGATCCTCTCTATATTGGGCGAAGATTGGTTCGTATGGCTGTTGAAGATGTTGGTTTGGCGGATCCTCAAGCTCTGGTCATTTGTAATGCAGCAAAAGATGCCTATGATTATTTAGGATCACCAGAAGGAGAATTGGCTTTGGCGCAAGCATGTCTTTATGTTGCAACTGCGCCAAAGTCAAATGCAACATATCTCGCGTATAAAGCAGCACTGCGTTGTGCGCGCAAAAATGGCTCTTTATCACCTCCTAAGCATATTCTTAATGCTCCTACGAAATTTATGAAGGAGGAAGGGTTTGGAAATGGTTATTGTTATGACCATGATGAACCAGACGCTTTTTCAGGACAAGAATATTTTCCCGAAAAACTTGGGCGTCAGAGTTATTATAAGCCAGTTGAGCGTGGTTTTGAGCGTGAAATTGTAAAACGTCTTGAGTGGTGGAAACAATTGCGCAAAAAACGTAAAGATCAAAAATAAAATTTGAGTAGAAACACATGTTTTATTGATCTTGGATTTATTTTTTATCTCTTATGTTATTGTATGAGCAATTTAGCTTATATTTTAAATATTTATTGCATTGCTCGTAGAGATTTTTTTGATATCTTCAAAAGTGCATATTCTTTTATCAAATTTAAATGTGTTATTCAACTTTTAAGCTGCTTTATTTTTGTGGTTTTTATTAAATAATATAATTGATTTATAACGATAACTCACTGTTTTGTAAGTTGAATGAAAGTCCTAAATACCGTGAATTTTACTCATTCCAAGCCTGGTATTTGTTGAAGCAATCAAATCATTCGCTTGTGTGTTATAAGCAGGATTAGCGTGTGATAAAAACTGTACAAGAAAGAACTAAAAATTCTTCTTATGAAGCGTCTTAAGTGCCGAGAGTTGTCGCAACATTGGGAGATGATAAATAGTGTGATGGTGCCGACTTTCTCATTCTTTAGTGTAAAGATGGTGGCTCCCAAAGGGCTTTACAGTATACCGCATTCATGGGTGTTGTCACGAAGTGAGGTTTGGGGGTGTTGAGAGATGTTTCTTAAATCAAGTGCATGAATATGCAACACAATGGCGTTTTGTTCTTTGATGCGATAGGGGATGAGGTTGATTGATAATGCGTTTTTGTGTGATCAATAGCAGGAGAATTCTTAGTCTCTTAAGTACTTAATCAAAGGGATAAGCAGAAGGGCAGTAGAACATTGTGTTTAAATTTAAATTGTTCCTTTTCTAGAGGGATATAAATATGCTAACTACGCTCTCATGGGGATATTATTTTATTGGAGTTTATTTTGTGTGATAAGATAAGCAATGCCAATTCTTTATTGTGATGGTCATGAATGTTATGGGCATAATGTGGGGATAGGAATGGAAATAGTCTGTGAAAATCTAAACTCAAGCCTTTAGTTAAATTAAAAGTACAGTGTACACTTAAGTTTTAGGTTATTATGAATCGGTCAAGGATATAATCGTGGATAAAACAAAAGCTCTCGATGCTGCTCTCTCACAAATTGAACGTTCTTTTGGTAAAGGCTCGATTATGCGTCTTGGGCAAAAAGAGCAGGTTGTTGAAATTGAAACAGTTCCAACAGGGTCGTTATCCTTAGATATTGCTTTGGGGATTGGTGGATTACCGAAGGGGCGTATTGTTGAGATTTATGGACCAGAAAGTTCTGGGAAAACAACATTGGCTCTACATGCTATTGCTGAGGCACAGAAAGGGGGTGGGATTTGTGCTTTTATTGATGCAGAGCATGCACTTGATCCTATTTATGCGCGTAAGCTTGGTGTTGATTTAGAAAATTTGTTCATTTCTCAGCCAGATACTGGTGAACAGGCATTGGAAATTACAGAAACGTTGGTTCGTTCTGGTGCAGTTGATGTGCTTGTTGTGGATTCTGTCGCGGCTTTAACACCGCGAGCAGAAATTGACGGTGAAATGGGTGATGCTTTGCCCGGATTGCAAGCTCGGTTAATGAGTAAAGCTTTGCGAAAATTAACAGCAGCAATTTTTCGCTCTAACTGTATGGTTGTCTTTATTAATCAAATTCGCATGAAAATTGGTGTAATGTTTGGTTCTCCCGAAACGACAACGGGTGGAAACGCTTTAAAGTTTTATGCTTCTGTTCGTTTAGATATTCGTCGCATTGGATCCATTAAAGATAGGGATGCAATCGTTGGTAATCAGACGCGTGTTAAAGTGGTGAAGAATAAACTGGCACCCCCATTCAAACAAGTTGAGTTTGATATTATTTATGGTGAAGGTATTTCCAAAGTAGGTGAATTGATTGATTTGGGTGTCAAGGTTGGTATTGTGGAAAAATCTGGTGCTTGGTTTTCTTATAATTCTCAGCGTTTAGGACAGGGGCGTGAGAATGCAAAGCAGTTTTTACGTGAACATGCGGAAATAGCTACAGAGATTGAATCAGCTTTGCGTCAAAATGCTGGTTTGATTGCGATTGAATTGTTAGAAAATGCAGGGTCAGAAAATATAGAAAGTGATGAAACCATTTGATGGAGCGTTTTTTTCGTCTATAATTTTTTTCCTTTAAGATTTTTCTGTTTTTTTGTTTGAGTTTTTAAATATACAGTCATTTTTTTCTCAATTTTTTAAAACAAATATTCTATTCTTTGATTAAATTGACTCCATGCGTGGCGAAGAGGATATTTAATGAGGGGGGATTTTTCTTTTATGGTTTTGTGCTGTATTAAGCAGGTGTCAGTATGAATAGTGTTAATAATATTCGGTCAATATTTTTGGATTATTTTCATCGTAATGGGCATAAAGTTCTTTCTTCTAGTCCGCTTGTTCCGCGAAATGATCCTACACTTATGTTTACAAATGCAGGGATGGTGCAGTTTAAAAATGTTTTTACTGGACTTGAACAACCTCCTTATAAGCAGGCAACAACGGCACAAAAATGTGTTCGTGCGGGTGGAAAGCATAATGATCTTGATAATGTTGGTTATACGGCGCGCCATCATACATTTTTTGAAATGCTGGGTAATTTTTCTTTCGGTGATTATTTCAAAGAAGAAGCCATTTTTTTATCATGGAATCTTTTAACAAAGGAATTTTGCCTGCCAAAAGATAAATTGTTGGTGACAGTTTACCAGAGTGATGATGTTGCTGCTGAACTGTGGCGTAAAATTTCAGGTCTTCCAGATGAAAAAATTGTCCGTATTGCGACGGCTGATAATTTTTGGTCGATGGGAGAAACAGGCCCTTGTGGGCCTTGTTCGGAGATTTTTTATGATCATGGTGATAAAATCTGGGGCGGTCCTCCTGGAAGTATGGAAGAAGATGGCGATCGCTTTATTGAGATTTGGAATCTTGTTTTTATGCAATATGAGCAGATTTCCAAGGAGGAACGTGTTGACTTGCCTCATCCTTCTATTGATACCGGTATGGGATTAGAGCGTATTGCTGCTGTTTTGCAGGGTGTTCATGATAATTATGATATTGATCTTTTTCGTGCATTAATTGCTGCATCAGAAGAAATTACAGGGATTGAGGCAAAGGGTGATTTTATTGCCAGCCATCGTGTCATTGCTGATCATCTTCGTTCATCTGCATTTTTGATTGCTGATGGTGTGCTTCCTTCTAATGAAGGAAGAGGATATGTTTTACGTCGTATTATGCGTCGTGCTATGCGTCATGCGCATCTTCTTGGTGCTAAAGAGCCATTGATGTGGCGACTTTTGCCTGCTTTAATTCGCGAAATGGGACAAGCCTATCCTGAATTGGTGCGTGCTCAATCTTTGATTTCAGAAACTTTAAGGTTAGAAGAAATACGTTTTCGTAAAACGCTTGAACGAGGACTTGGTTTGTTAAATGAAGCAAGTACCGATCTTAAAGAAGGAGATCATTTAAATGGTGAAGTTGCTTTCAAGCTTTATGATACCTATGGTTTTCCGCTTGATTTAACGCAGGATGTTTTGCGGCGTCGTGGAATATCTGTTGATGTTGATACCTTTAATAAAGCGATGGAACGTCAAAAAGAGGAAGCGCGTGCCAATTGGTCTGGTTCTGGGGAAGCTGTAACAGAAAAGATCTGGTTTTCTGTTCGTGATCAAGTGGGGGCCACAGAGTTTTTAGGTTATGAAACTGAGACAGCGAAAGGTATTCTTACAGCTCTTGTGTGTGATGGTAAAATTGTTGATCATATTTCTTCAGGTCAGAAAGCTATGCTTGTTGTTAATCAGACACCTTTTTATGGTGAATCTGGTGGGCAAATTGGTGATAGCGGTATCATTTCTGGTGAAAATTTTATTTTTGAGGTGCATGATACCCAAAGAAAGGGTGATGGTCTTTTTATTCATATTGGGGAGGTGAAATCTGGTCAGGCATCGAGATCTGATTGTGTCGAATTAACGGTTGATATTGTTCGTCGTAAGAAAATTCGCGCGAATCATTCTGCTACTCATTTGTTACACGAAGCTTTACGACAAGTTTTGGGATCTCATGTTACACAAAAGGGCTCTCTTGTATCGCCAGATCGGTTGCGTTTTGATTTTTCTCATCCAAAATCCGTTTCACCAGAAGAGTTGAAAAAAATAGAAGATTTAGCAAATGAGATTATTTTGCAAAATAGTAGAGTGATAACGCGCCTCATGGCTGTAGATGATGCCATTTCTGAAGGTGCAATGGCATTATTTGGTGAAAAATATGGTGATGAAGTTCGCGTTGTTTCTATGGGGGAGCCATTTGAACAGGGAAGATTAAAAAAGCGTTGGTCAATAGAGCTTTGTGGAGGTACACATGTGGAGCGAACAGGTGATATCGGTTTGATTCATATTGTTTCTGAAAGTTCTGTAGCTGCTGGAGTGCGGCGTATTGAAGCTTTAACAGGCAAAGAAGCACGTCTTTATCTTAGCCGCCAAGATGAACGTATTCATGAAATTGCTGATCTTTTAAAAACTTCTTCTGCTGGTGTGGAAGAACGGGTGCGGATTTTGCTTGATGATCGTCGTAAACTTGAAAAAGAATTGAATGATGTACGCAAGAAAATGATGTTGAGTGGTGGAATAACAGAAAGGAGCCAAGGTGATATTACTATCATCAATGGGTTTTCTTTTACCGGACGCGTTGTTAAAAATATTTTACCACGGGATCTTAAGGCGCTCGTCGATTCTGAGAAAAAACAAATCGGATCTGGAGTGGTTGCGTTTATTAGTGTCTCGGAGGATGGAAAAGGGAGTGCTGTTGTCGGTGTTACGAATGATTTAACTCATAGATTGAATGCTGTTGATCTCGTTCGTATTCTTTCAGCTATGCTTGGTGGTAAAGGTGGAGGTGGCCGTCCTGATATGGCGCAGGCTGGTGGTCCTGATGGGAACAAAGCTGATGAGGCATTTGCGGCACTAAAAGATTTTCTGGAAAAAAATTAAAGAATGAAATCATTCTGCATAGGTGTTTTTTTACATTTTTATATTGGGTTGGCATCTAAGTATCACGAATATCTGTCTGGTGTGTTTCTGAAATCAAGATACAGCGTAATTGGGGAAAAATACATTTGTAAAGATAAAAGCAGTGTTTGTCTTTATGATTACTTTTTCATTTGGCATTATAGCCTCCAAGCGTTTCAGAAGTCACCGTTTTAAGATAAGATAGATTATGCAGCACTTCATGCTTTGCTGTGTATTCTTTTACTAGGAAGACTAGTTATGGCATTGCTCTTATAGATTGTTTTGAAGAAACCTCTCTTTTTATGAAAGGAATAACACAAGATTTATTGCATACGATTATCCTTATAAAGTTATAAGCTGTCATTATTCTATTAGTTTTCAAATAACTAAAATCCCTTTCCTTATAAAAGAGCTATTGTATTGTTTTCATTTTGCTTTTTATTTACAAGAAAACAATTTTTCGGTTTATCATTAAAAGGTTTTAAAAAGAATATTCTCCTATCTTTATAAATTTTTATTTCAAGTTATAAATTAATGAATTATCTATATAAATCAAATGAATGTTACATAAATTTAAAGATTTAGATTAATGTCTAATTTATTATCATATAATTGCCTTAATACATTGAGTTATAATGATAATTTATCGTTTTATATTTTGAATAAGAGCTACGAATATTCGTAGAATTTTATCATTTAAAATTCTACGTATGTTAAATTAATCAAAATCACTCACGAATGTCGTTGTAAAATGGGCTTAGGAGCATTGAGAAATGTTTCTTAAAAAAGCCATATGAATGTGCAAAACAATGACGTTCTGTTCTTTATGAGAGGACTATAAAGAACAAGATAAACAAAAGTGCAAAGCAATACAATAATATTCATTATTAAAAAGATATTGCTTTAGTTCCTTTTGAAATTCGTAAAGCTGAGTTGAAAGAAGAGGGTAAAACTGGAAATTGTTTTTACCTTTATATCTTTATATTTTCCCTAAATGAGAATGTATACTCGTCAATATGCACAGATATAGGAAAATATTTTTGTTCCAATCTAGTAAAATTACAATAGCAGAGAAAATACTAAACTGTTTTAATATTTGTTTTAAATACCTAAGATGGATTGTGGCATTTTTAGAAATCTTTTTACTTGTATCATATAAGCACTCTTATTATATTGAGGAGGATTTTTTGCATAAGATCTATGAAGAGTATCGTTTTTATGAAGCTATGGCTTCATGTAAGGGGATAACATTTTCTCCTTCTCTTTCTGGTTGTTTGATTGTTAAACCACTTGCCTTTAAAAAATTAGAGAAACGTCCTCCTTTATCGATCAATTCTTGAAAGTTTCCTTTTTCCATTAAGTAACCATGTTCCAGAAAGAGTATCACATCAGCATTGCGTACTGTTGAGAGGCGATGTGCTATAATAAAAGTAGTGCGGTTATGGCGTATTGAATCCAGAGCATCTTTGACACGTGCTTCTGTTTCAACATCAAGAGCGCTTGTTGCTTCATCTAGAATGAGAATAGGGGCATTTTTTAAAACAGCGCGTGCAATTGCTAGTCGCTGTTTTTCTCCACCTGATAATTGAGATCCTCGTTCGCCCACCATTGTGTTATAACAATCAGCTTTTTTTAGAATAAAATCGTGAGCTTCTGCTATTTTTGCTGCTTCATAAAGTTCTTCATTCTTTGCGCTCGCTTTTCCTATTGAAATATTGTCATAAATAGTGCGGTTGAAAAGACCTGAGTCTTGAAATACTGTTGCTAGAGACTTGCGTAAAGATTCGCGATTGATCGAGCATATATTTATTCCATCAATGGAGATATGCCCAATGGTAGGGTCGTATACGCGCTGCAACAGATTGATCAATGTTGTCTTCCCAGCCCCTGTTGGTCCTACAATCGCAACAGTTTGTCCTGCTTTAACCTCAAAGGAAATATCAAAAACGCCTTGAGAAGAATTTGGAAATTTATAGGTCACGTGATGAAATTGGATGGCGCCTTTAACATTTTGGAGGGAAGGAAGATTTTGTGGTTCGTTGGTATGAAAGGTTGAGTCTTCCATTTCAAAAAATTCTTGCAGTTTTGCTTGTGAGGATATTGCACAATTAATGAAATTGCTCATTTGGTCTAGACGACTAATCATGAGTTGTGCAAATCCAACAAAAGCAACGATTTCACCTACTCGTAATTGACCTTTTGCAACAAAAAAAGCTCCAAGGAGAAGAACACAAACGATTGAAATTGTTGAAGCCATTCGATTTAAGCCACTGGCAAGCGCCCACCAATTAAGAACAGGATTTTGTGCTTTAAGCAGAGCATTTGTATGTTGATGCAGTATAGAAGTTTCTTCTTTTATTCGGTTATAACTTTGTACAATGGAAACATTAGAGATTGAATCACTGACATGTTTAAAAAGGTTGTGGTGGTAGCATTCTACAGCGGCTTGTCCGTCTTTTGTTTTTCGCATCACTAAACGTGCAATTAATACGTAGATGATGGCAAGCACAACCAAGACTATTGAAAGACGCCAATTCATATTAAACGCTATGGGGATGAGAACCAATAAAGCGACAAGCGTTGAGAGGTGTTGGCGCATAAAATCAAGCCATATGGTTGACATGGAATCTATTGCGCGCAAAAGTGTATGGAGTGCGTTGGAAGTTCCGCGTTGTTGATGCCAAATTAAAGGCATGGCAATGATACGTTCGAAAGATTCCGTTAAAACCGTTAAGCGGCGTCTATGGGCTAAGCGGTCAGCACCGCGAGCAACAAGGACATAAGCAATAATATGTGAAAGTCCAAAACAAACCCAAAGGGTAAGAGTAGGAATGATAGCTGATTTTTCTGAAATAGAATCAATAACGCGTCCGAATAAAATAGGTTCTGCAATAGTGATAATAGCTAACATAACATTAGCGGTACAGATTAAAAGGGATGCATTTTTTTCTCTATTTAGGTAAGTGAGAACACGTGCATAGGTTTTGAATAAGGACACGGTTAATTATCTCCATTCGCTATTAAGCGTAAAGGTTGTTGATTTTTACTACGCTTAGTTTTTAGCTAATAAAATTTGGACGTTAAGAAAAGGCAATTTTGGATACTAACTGTAATATGGTGTGATAAAGCCAACTAAAATATCAATTTTTGTGTTTATAAAGGCGCAAAAATAGATCAATAAAATTATCAGGTAAAAAATATTGGGCAGAGAAAATTATCAGGTAAGGGAATTTTCATGGCAGGCGTAGAAATAAAAAAAGTTGAGGCAGATGAAAATGGAATGCGCTTGGACCGCTGGTTTAAAGTGCATTACCCTGGGCTTGGTTTTGGAGCTTTGCAAAAATTGTTGCGTTCTGGTCAGATACGGGTTGATGGTGGACGTGTTAAAGCTGATACGCGTCTTTGTATGGGGCAAGCTGTTCGTATTCCACCTCTCCCTATTAATGACAAGGAAAATCTTTCAATAACGGATAAAACACTTCGTGGGCAGGATGATGAAACCGTTTTGAAAAAAATGCTGCTTTATGAAGATCCAAAGGTATTTGTTTTTAATAAACCAGCTGGGTTGGCTGTACAAGGAGGCTCTGGTTTAACACGTCATATGGATAGTATGCTTGAGGTATGGCGCAATAAAAAAGGTGAAAAGCCGCGTTTGGTTCATCGTCTTGATCGTGAGACGTCGGGGGTGCTTATTGTTGCGCGATCAAGGGGAGCTGCTCAGTTCTTAACAGCTGCTTTTAGAGCGCGAGAAACAAAAAAGACTTATTGGGCGTTGGTTCGGGGCGTGCCTAAAAAAAAGCAGGACAAAATTTCAACGTGGATGGTTAAGGAAATGACTGCACAAGGTGACAAAATGCGTGTTTGTGAACATGGGGAGCCAGATTCACATCATGCGGTTTCCTACTATCGCGTTTTAGACACGCGAGGGCGGGCTCTTTCGTGGCTTGAAATGGAACCCTATACAGGGAGAACACATCAGCTTCGTGTGCATGCTGCCCATGTGGATCATCCTATCATTGGCGATACAAAGTATTTTTTTTCTGATAGTAATTGGACATTACCAGGAGGAATTCAAAATCGTCTTCATCTTCATGCACGTCGTATTCGTATTCCTCATCCTTCAGGAGGAATATTGGATATTGTTGCACCTTTACCGCCTCATATGGTCCAAAGTTTTAATCTTTTGTCTTTTAATGAGAGTGATGCTGAAACAGAGTAAAGAAACTTCATTTGTTCTTTTTGATTGATACAAATTTTGTCTATAAATTTTATAAGATGAATAGGGCATCATTTGAAGAAAATTTTTGATAAGTAAATTGCTATGAGAAAATTGTGTTTTTGAGTGATGAAATTTTCGAATATCATAAGTTTTCTTTCTACAGCTCTTTATCCATATAGATTGTATTGTTATTTTTGGATATGGTGTGTTATTTAATAATCTGAGCTGGTGAAGCTGCTCCTTTGAATTATCTATAGAGGTCATATATTGGGGAGGCGTGTCTGTTGAGGGAGATGAGTTAGATAAAATCTGAAAGATATTTACTAAAATAGTGAAGGCGATTTTAATTTTTTCATGGGAGATAATTGAGGCATTTTATAGTAATGCTGAGGAAAAGTAGCCTCTCAAAAAATTCCTGTTGTCAAGGAAGTTTGTTCTGTTATCAAAGTGATTTGATAGGCTTATAGTATAGATTTATGCTTTGTATCTTTGCTTATACAATGAAGTTTTATGAGAAAAGTTCTCCTTTCAATGAGCAATTATTTTTCTACTTACTTAGTTTATTCAAAAGATTATCTTTCATAAAAGAAGAAATAAGTTTTTAGTATCTTAATGCTTCATTGAAGTGAACTCATCACATTGAAAAATATCTATACAAAAAATTGGAGATAAAACGTCAGGTGCGTTTTATTGCTCTAGGGAGGGCTTGAACACTTTTGTTTTTTCTAGTGAACAAAAACAGATAGTTATTATGGGAACATTTAAAGGGGAGATAAGTTGAAATTAGGAGTGACGGATGGGATCATTATTGATTGACGTTAATAACGTCTCAAAAATATATCGCAACATTGACAGAGGAATTGGTTTTAAAAACAAGGTGGTTTCTCTCTTCAAGCCGGTTTATACAAATCATCATGTGTTAAAAGATATGAGTTTCACTCTCTTTTTAGGGCAATCATTAGCAATTCTTGGCCCTAACGGAGCGGGTAAATCAACACTGATTAAAATACTTTCTGGTATACAACATGCTGATGAGGGATGTATTAAAGTCCTTGGTGTTGATCCTTATAAAGCGAAGAAAGATCTATTCAAGTCTTTGGGTGTGGTCTTTGGTCACAAGAATTGTTTGTGGTGGGATTTACCTTTACGCTACAGTCTGGATATGGTTCAACCATTATATGGTCTTGAACGCGCTTCTTTTACTCGTGATCTTAAAGAGATCACTGAGTTGCTGGGTCTTGAGCATATTATGGATAAGCCAGTGCGGATGCTTAGTCTGGGTGAGAGAGTGAAAAGTGAATTGGCATTTAATCTCTCCTTTAGACCTAAACTGTTGTTTCTCGATGAGCCAAGTATTGGTCTTGATATTACATCTAAGCATGAAATCAGGGAGCTTCTTAAAAAACTGAAAAGGGAGCGCGGCACTGGGTATATCATCACGAGTCATGATATGGGAGATATTGATGGATACGTCGATGATATTATTCTCTTGCATAAGGGAAAGAAACAGTTTCATGGCAATCTTCAGGCGCTTAAAAATGTCATTCCTTCTTTGGTGAGAATGACACTTTTTTGTGAACACTTGGCTGCACCTTCAACTGTTGTAGAAAAAATTGATGAGATTGCGTTGAAATTATCTACTCCTTTAAAGGATAAGCACTTTAACACTGAAGAATGCTCGCTGGAGATTTCGCTGCCTCGTGAGGATTTTGCGCATTTTGTACGCGAAATTACAACCGAATTGAACTGTACGTTCTCTGTATCCACTCCCTCGCTTGAAGAGATGCTCCGTGTTAAATTTAAAGAATTTATCTAACCACTGCTTTGGCATGTTTCTTTTTGCCAAGAATGGATTACTCACTGTTCTAAGTGATAGAGCAATGTTTTTTACCGACATTATCATTGGAACACTTTCGCCATTTGTTATTCAATTTCTATTATGGAATGCACTTTTCTCTGATATGGGCAACACCATAAATGGCTTTAGCTTTCATGATATGATGTATTATTATGCTTTTTCTTTAGTCCTAGGACGCTTAAATAATGGTTATAATGTGATTAAGTTTTTCTCTCATCATGTTAAAGAAGGTCAATTAGAAGTATATCTTACAAAGCCCTTCAGTTATATGACACAAATGCTTTTTACTTTTTTAGGGGAGAGTGTATTATATAGCATCCCGTTATTGGCTCTTTTTGTTGTTAAGCTTGTTTCATCCTATGAAAACATTCTGGGATTGGTCATCGCTTTTCTATTCTTTTTTCTCATTGTTATTCTATCACAATTGCTTTGTTTTTTACTCTCTTTTGGAATTGCCTTATTAAGCTTTTGGGTGATTGAGTACAATATATTACTCTCTTTCAGTATTCTTAGTTCAGCGCTTCTTGGGGGGGGCTTTTACCACCATCTTTTTGGCCGGTGTGGCTTATTCCGCTTATGCAATTTAATCCTTATCGTTTCGTGATCTCAGCTCCTGCCGAGTTTTTTGCGACGCAAAATTTAGCGTTGTTTCAGCAGTTTATTTTCGGAAGTTTTACTTATATTTTGTGTTTTTTATTCTTAATTTATATTGCTTGGAATAAAGGGATGAAAGCATATAATGGAGCGGGTGGTTGAGATGAAAATAATCCTTCATTTTATCAGTTTGAATATCCGCCGACAGATTGTTTATGGTAAGAATTTGGCTGGGGAGTTTATTCTTTCTCTATGCTATTATTTTATTCAATTCATATTTATTGATAGAATATCTTCTTTTTCAGGAAAGATCGGTAACTATAGCAGAGATGAAATCCATTTTATCTTTGTTGTCTTTGTTTTACTTGGAATATTTTTGAATATTTTTACTAATTCTATTGAAACGTTTTTTGAAAAAGTAGCGGATGGTAAAATTGAACCATACTTGATAAAGCCCGTTTCAATTTGGTTGTTGATGTTGTTTGGTTGGTGTAAACCTCTTAATCTGATCAAGCTCTTTGTTCTTTATGTTAGTGCCTATTTATTTGTATCATTACCGAATATATCCGATCTTAAGCTAAGATGGATCTCTTTTATTGTTGCAATATTTTGTGTTTTTATCGTCAATATTTGTTTTTTCATGATGTTTAATTTTGTAACATTTATTATTAGCCGTAAGATGCCTGTCGAATATTTTCATGAAATGATTTACGAGCTGTCATTTGTACCAATAGGCATTTATCCTTTAAGCATCGTAAAATGGCTTTTGTTTATGCTTCCTATGGCTTTTTCTGCTTCTTTGCCCGTTTCACTGTTATTTGGTAAAGGCGAATGGAATATTGGATATCTTCTGTTGAGCGCTTTTCTTTTTATTGCCATGACTTTCATGAGTTATAAGAAAACAATGCGTAAATTTAATGGATTAGGGGGATGATATAAAAGTCAGAAAGTTATAATCGTGGAAGACAATGAACTTTATTAAAATTATTCCGCGTTCTTGTAGAAACGAGTGGCTGTGAAATCGTTGAAATGTGTAATGTCCTTATGGCATTAGATTTGGCGCGTTCACCAAAAGTTATCTCTTATTGTATCTGATTTAGCTTTTTCAATCAAAGAGCTAAGCTGGAGTTTACGCTATTTTTTTTACTGGGACAGCTATTTCTTCTCAATTTATAATAATGCAAAATAATTTTATCAGAATATTTCAATAAAGTATTTTTTTGTTTTTTGTAAATTTTAAAAATATTTATCTTACTGTACTATACAAAAAAATAAAAACAATATGTGTAACTAAAAAACAACACATTAATATTTTTATAATGTAATAACATAGTAATATTTATGATAATAAAGCTAAAATTATAATAAAAACAATAAAATAATTCTAATTTAATACATTTTAGCATTAAATTGTATAATATAAAAACACAAATAAAACAATTGACAAACTTAAGATAAATATGTAACGGATATAATATAATATAAAAATAGCAATTAAAATAAAATTATTAATTAAAGTTTTGTATTATATTTTTATTATAAGAAGATAAATATACGTTATCGATAGATGATGTAATGTTTTATATTTAGAGGGGGGTAAAGAAAAATTTATTTTATTAAACATTGTAATAGGTGGTTATGATGAAAATATTTAAGCATTGTATAGTATGTGTGGTTGCAGTCGCTATTTTCTTTTCACAGGTTTTAGGAGCCAATGCCGATTCTTTAAATGGTAGATTTCAAAATGCTGGTTTTATTTCTGTAATGACACAGGAAAATAGAGTTATTAAAGCTGTTGATATGATTATTAGCCAATTTGGAGGACAAGGGGCTGAGAAAAATGTCCAAAAAGTCGCGGGTTTAATGGGGATGGAGGCAGCGATTTTTGGTTTAATCGCATATCTTGTATATTTCTTTACTAGAAAGCCACCGAGTCCTAGCAGAACGACAGGTGGAAAAACATTTGATGCTCTTGCTCATAGTGCATGGGCTTTGAATTAAAAGATATTTTATTTGATGAACCTTGAATTATTCTGTTGTTGAATATTTTATATAAATAAACCGTGATATTTAATCACGGTTTATTTATATTTTACTCTTAATAATATTGATAAGTTTATTCTTAAGATATTGTTTGGGGGATGGTAATATATGGCACATTGAATTTAACTAATCAGCTATTTTAAAGGTTACTTAAATTTTTCCCTCTTCAAAATACACATTTGAGCTAAGTTTGTGGTTGATATTTTTTTATGATGAAAATGCGAATGCATTAATTGAGATATCCATGAACTTTGCATATCAACTCAAAAAATACAGGGGATCACAATCTTACGACTATTTGTGGGTTTCATTCTTATGAAATGAAAAAGCATAGTGATGAGTATTATAAATGTTTGCGTAAAAAGCTTTTATTGGAAGCTTCTAGTCTCTTTGTGGTTTACAATTCATTTTATCATTTTATCTTAAGCAAAGAGAATGTGGATTCATTTCTATTTCTCTATTTTATCTGAGAAGGGTGGAGTTATACGAATGTCAAAAAAAGTCATGATCGTGGAAGATAATGAGCTTAATATGAAGTTATTCCGTGATCTTGTAGAAGCGAGTGGTTATGAAACCGTTGAAACGCGTAATGGTCTTATGGCATTAGATTTGGCGCGTTCATCAATGCCATCTCTTATCCTTGTGGATATCCAGTTGCCAGAGGTCTCTGGAATAGATGTTATTAAACAATTAAAAGGAGATGAAGAACTAAGATCGATTCCCGTTGTTGCTGTAACAGCCTTTGCTATGAAAGGGGATGAGGAGCGAATTCGTGCCAGTGGATGTGAAGAATATATGTCAAAGCCTATTTCTGTCCCGCATTTTATCACAATGGTAAAGCATTTCTTGGACTAAATTTTGTTAAGTGATGATAGAAAAAGACATTGAAAAGCTTATGAGATAACTAAAGTTATATTACAGATATTTTTTGATCTACTTTTTTAGTTCTTGTTTAAGGAGAATCTGTTGTTTTGCATTCTTGTTTTCTTCTAACAGATATAAATTTGTCTCTACGAAAGGTCTGTTTTAGCAGTTAAAAAAAGCCCCGTTTTTGTCCGAGGCTTTATGCATTGTACAAAAAATGAAATTAACGCTTTGAGAATTGGAAAGAACGACGTGCTTTTGCTTTACCGTATTTTTTACGTTCAACAACACGACTATCACGGGTAAGAAAACCACCTTTTTTCAAGATTGAGCGAAGTTCTGGTTCGTAATACGTTAAAGCTTTGGAAATGCCATGGCGCACTGCACCGGCTTGTCCGGAAAGACCACCACCTGCAACGGTTGCAATAATATCAAACTGGGTATCCCTGTTTGTTGCAACAATTGGTTGACGAAGAATCATTCTAAGAACAGGACGAGCAAAATATTTGTCAAATTCCTTATTATTGATCGTGATTTTTCCAGAACCTGGTTTAATCCATACGCGTGCAACAGCGTCTTTACGCTTTCCTGTTGCATAAGCACGTCCTTGTGAATCAAGCTTTTGCACGTGGACAGGAACAACATTTTCATGTGTTTCTGTAATACTTGTTACTATGCTAAGCTCAGAAAGAGAATTAATTTCAGCCATAATCAAGCAATCCTTTTGTTTTTGCGGTTTAAAGCACCAACGTCAAGAGATTCAGGCTGTTGTGCTTCATGTGGATGTTGGCTTCCAGCGTAAACACGTAGATTCTTCAATTGACGGCGACCAAGGGGACCACGAGGAATCATGCGCTCTACCGCTTTTTCAATAACGCGTTCGGGAAAACGCCCCTCAAGAAGTTGACGTGCTGTACGTTGTTTGATTCCACCAATATAGCCGGTATGCCAATAATATTTTTTATCCGTATATTTTTTGCCAGTGAGAGCTATTTTATCTGCATTAATGACAATAACGTTGTCACCATCATCAACATGTGGAGTAAATGTAGCTTTATGTTTGCCACGTAAGCGGTTAGCAACAAATGTGGCAAGACGACCTAAAACAAGGTTTTCTGCGTCAATAATAACCCATTTTTTCACCACTTCAGTTGGCTTTTGTGAAAAAGTTGCCATAGAAGTATCCTTTATTAGAACCCTTTTAATATAAGGGAATTTTTACTGTTTTGCGTTGAAAATTGTTACCATAGCGAAATATTTAACGCATACACCTTACTCTGATATAATGTCTTTTGATTGACGTCAAGAGAAAATAAAAACTTTATAAAACAACATGTTATGATAAAGGTATTATAATACCTTATTAAAAGAAGTTTGTGGACAATTTAAACTTAAAATGAATGTTGCAAAAGACTATTTTATCTTTAACGTATGATTGTATTTTATCGTTCTCCATTATAAAATGAGCAATAATGCAGTGGTCTCGTTACTTTCTCAATGTTGAATCTTCTGCTTGTGGTCAAGCTTGGTTAGATGCCCTTGATGTCAAAGGGATAAATAATGCGCGCGCTATTTCTCAAAAATTTGGTTTTCCAGATCAGTTAGCTCGAGTACTTTCAGCAAGAGATGTGGATGAAGCTGAGGCTGTTGCTTTTATTAATCCAACATTACGTACGCTTATGCCTGATCCAGAAAGTTTTAGGGATATGCAATGCGCTGCAGAGCGCATTGTTAAGGCTCTTCTCAATCAAGAACAGGTTGCTGTTTTTGGTGATTATGATGTTGATGGTGCTTGTTCTTCGGCACTCATAGCGCGTTTTTTTCGTTATTTTGGTATTGAAGTCAAAATTTATATTCCTGATCGTATTGTTGAAGGCTATGGTCCGAATGAACAAGCAATGAGGATGCTTGTGCAAGAAGGTGCTCGGTTAATTATCACTGTTGATTGTGGCGCAAACAGTCCAGATGCGGTAAAAGCAGCGAGGCTTGCTGGTGCTGATGTTGTGATTTTAGATCATCATCAAATGTCAGAGATTCATCAAGAAGCCGTTGCTCTTGTCAATCCTAATCGCCCTGATGATTTTTCTAAACAGGGGCATTTATGTGCAGCGGGCGTTGTTTTTGTTACGTTAGCTTGGGTTCATCATTTACTGCGGAAAAAACAATTCCAAGGGCAGCTGCCTGATCTTTTAAGTCTGCTTGATCTTGTTGCATTGGCAACCATATGTGATGTCGTCCCATTACAGGGGGTTAATCGTGCTTTTGTGATAAAAGGGCTTCAAGTTGCTCGTTCTATGCATAATCCAGGAATAACAGCTTTAACAAAGGTTGCACGAATAGGGGAGCCGCTTAATAGTTTTCATTTAGGTTTTTTGTTAGGCCCTAGAATTAATGCAGGAGGGCGCATTGGTGATCGAGCTTTGGGAGCACGTTTGCTTAGCTGTGAGAATAAAGATGAAGCGGACAGAATAGCAGAACAATTAGATCAGCTTAATCAAGAACGCCAAGAAATGGAGAACATTCAATTAGCACAAGCGGAATCTTACATTGCTTCTCTTTATCAAGATCAAGAAATACCCTTGTCACTTGTAATTTCTCATAAAGAATGGCATCCGGGAATTATTGGTATTCTTGCTTCCCGTCTCAAAGAGCGTTTTTTTTGTCCTGTTTTTGCTATTGCTTTGAAAGAAGATGGAAATGGCGTAGGGTCGGGACGCTCAATTAATGGTATAGATTTAGGAGCACTCGTTCGTGAAGCTGTTACATTAAATTTATTAGAAAAGGGAGGGGGACATAGTATGGCCGCAGGAATTACAATTCAATCAACAAAAATTGAAATCTTTCGAAAATGGCTAGAAGAAAAAGTTTCTTTAAGGGTTTCTGAGTTGCATGCTAAAAAGTCTCTTAGTATAGATGGTTCTCTTTCTGCTTCTGGTGTTAATGAAGCGCTGTTTGAGTTGCTTGAAAAAGCAGGGCCATTTGGGACAGGGAATGCAACGCCTGTTTTTGTTCTTCCCTCTCATCGATTGGTGAATCTATCTGAAGTTGGTAAAGGACATCTTCGCCTCATTGTATCTAATGTTGAAGGAAAAAAACTGCAAGGAATAGCTTTTCGTGCTGTAGGGACATCTCTTGGTGATTTTCTTTTTGAAAATATTGGTGAAATGATTCATTTAGCTGGTCATCTTAGTTTGAATTATTGGAATGGAACGACCAATCCGCAACTGCGTGTGATTGACGCAGCCGCAGTGGTTTGAAAGGGATATTTTTTACATTAGATGTCTAGATTAGAAGCAAAAGTAGAATTTTCTTGTATGAAACGAAATCGTGCTTCTGGTTTTGTTCCCATGAGACTTTCTACAGTCTTTTTCGTTTCTTGCATTTCCACGGCATCAATAGAAACACGAAGCAATGTACGTTTTTGAGGATGCATAGTCGTTTCTTTAAGTTGTTCCGCGCGCATTTCACCCAGCCCTTTAAAACGCCCGATTTCGATTTTAGCTTTTCCAGTAAATTCAGTTTTGAGCAATTCATCCTTGTGAATGTCGTCACGAGCATAAGCAACTTTTCCTCCTTGCGATATTCTATAAAGGGGAGGGACGGCGAGATATAAATGTCCCTGATGAATAAGGTCAGGCATTTCTTGAAAGAAGAAGGTAATGAGCAGTGACGCAATATGAGCACCATCAACATCAGCATCTGTCATGATGATAATACGTTCATATCTGAGATCTTTTTCACGATACTTGGAGCGTGTTCCACATCCAAGAGCAAGGATAAGATCGCTAATTGTTTGGCTTGAGTTCATTTTTTCATGTGCAGCACTGGCGACATTTAAGATTTTACCACGAAGAGGTAAAATTGCTTGGTTTGCTCTATTTCTTGCTTGTTTAGCAGATCCTCCTGCAGAATCCCCTTCAACAATGAATAGTTCAGCACCCACAGCATGGTTCTGGCTACAATCTGCAAGTTTACCGGGCAGACGTAATTTACGGACAGCAGTTTTTCGACTTATTTCTCTATCTTGGCGTCGTCTAACACGTTCTTCAGCACGTTCAATAACCCAATCGAGAAGTTTTGTTGCTTCTTGCGGGGAATTTGCTAACCAATGATCAAAAGGATCGCGGATTGCATTCTCAACGATACGCTGTGCTTCAATGGTCGCTAATCGATCTTTTGTTTGTCCAACAAATTCAGGGTTACTGATAAAGACTGAAAGTATTGCGGCTGTTGAAATCATAATATCGTCAGACGTAATAATTGTTGCGCGCTTGTTTCCTATTAACTCAGCGTAGGATTTCAATCCACGCAAAAGAGCTTGACGTAATCCTATTTCGTGTGTTCCGCCTTCTCCTGTAGGAATCGTATTGCAGTAAGATTGCACACAAGAATCACCACCATGCCAAGCGATAGCCCATTCAACGGAGCCATGGCCATTATTTTGTTGTGTTTTGCCAGAAAAAATTTCTGATGTTACTCGATATTCATCTTTTAGTGACGAGAGTAAATAGTCTTTAAGCCCATTGGGGAAATGAAAAACAGCTTTTTCAGGAATATTTTCTGCGCCTTCAAGTATGACGGGATCACAAGTCCAGCGAATTTTTACGCCACCAAAAAGATAAGCTTTGGAGCATGCCATCTTATAGATTTTTTCTGGATCAAAAGCTGCGTTTTCACCAAAAATTTCACGATCAGGATGAAAACGAACGCGCGTACCACGACGATTATAAACATCTCCCAGATCTTCCAATCCAGATTGAGGAATGCCGCGTGAGAAACGTTGGCGGTAAAGTTTTCGTTCTCGTGCAACTTCAACTTCCATATCATCAGAAAGAGCATTGACAACAGAAATCCCTACCCCATGAAGTCCACCTGCAGTTTGATAAGCCTTTCCATCAAATTTTCCCCCTGAGTGGAGTTGTGTCATAATAACTTCAAGAGTAGATTTCTCAGGCATTTGAGGATGATTTTCGACAGGAATACCACGTCCATTATCTGTAACGGTTATATAACCGTTCCTATCTAATGAGACCTCAATAAAATCTGCATAACCCGCAACAGCTTCATCCATCGCGTTATCAATAATTTCGGCAAATAAATGATGAAGCGCTTTACTGTCTGTTCCACCAATATACATTCCAGGGCGTAAACGTACGGGCTCTAAACCCTCAAGCACTCGAATAGAGAGGGCATTATAGTCATCTTCTTGCGTATCTTTTGCGCTTTTTTTTGAAATCATCGCTTTTGATTTCATTGGAGACTGCAGAGTGTTTTCTTTTGTATTTACCCGAGATGGGGCTTTATTTAAAACACTAAAAAGATCCTTTTTGTTATCGCTCATAGCGTTTAACTATCTACCTCATAAAATAAAATATTTATTAAAACGATTTTATGCCTGTTTTTTATTTAAAAATCAATGCACTTAGGAAACATCAATTGTTGGACCGAAAATTTGTTCAAAGGCGTGTTTGAGAGCAATATCAATATCATGCATTGTTACAGGGTAACCTAGATCCAGAAAGCTTGTTACACCGTGGTTTTTAATTCCACAAGGAACAATTCCTGAATAATGGGCTAAATTAGGATTAACATTGATAGAAACTCCATGAAAACTTATCCATTTGCGCACTCGAATGCCAATAGCTGCAATTTTATCTTCGGAAGAAAGATCATTTTGTTTTGATGGGCAATGAGACTGTTTAACCCAGACACCAACTCGATCTTCTCTGCGTTCGCCTTTAATATTAAAGTTTGCAAGCATCTGTATGATCCATTCTTCTAATGCACTAATAAAAGCACGAATGTCTTGTTTTCGGCGTTTAAGATCAAGCATGATATAAGCAATACGCTGCCCTGGACCGTGATATGTGAATTCGCCTCCACGTCCTGCTTCATAAACAGGGAATAAATTAGGCGCCAAAAGATCTTTTTTATTTGCACTCGTCCCTGCTGTATAAAGGGAAGGGTGCTCAAGAAGCCAAACCTGTTCATGCGCGGTTTTTGCAAGAATTTTTTCTACACGTTCTTGCATATAACGCAGAGCTTCAGGATACTCAACTAGATGATTACTTATCTTCCATTCAACGGGTGGATTTCCTAGAATTGCATTAAAATGATATGATAAGTTATTACGATCCGTATGTTTTAATTCAAATGTCATTGGTAATATTTATCTTGATGTTTGAGTTTGTATTATAATCAGAAAAATAAAAAAAGAACAGGATTAAGAGATAGTTTATAAGAAGTGCAATGAATTTTATTAAAAAAATCGTTATGCTCGTTTTACCATCTTCCTGTTGCACCGCCACCACCTGATGATCCACCACCACCTCTGAATCCTCCTCTCCCTGAAGGTCCGCCAAAGATTCCACCAGAACCTCTACCGCTCGCATTTAAGTTTAAAAACCAAGGTGTGAAGACAATACCCAGCCAAAGATACTTTCGTGGACCTATTTTTTTACCAAAAATCATAGCAAGAATGGGCAAACAAATGACTATAAAGAGAATGAGAAACGTGATTGTATTTATAATCATTTCTTCTTTTTCAGCTTGTTTGCGTTGTTCTTCAACAGCTTTAGCTTTTTGATTGATTCGAAAAGAAAAATCAGCATCACTTTGTGTGATCACTTTGATAATTGCGTGAACGGATTCGACAATTCCTTTTTGATAATTTCCTTCACGAAAATTAGGAATCATGAAGCTATTAATAATGACAGAGGAAATGGCATCTGTTAGTTCTCCTTCCAGACCGTAGCCTACCTCAATACGTGCTTTGCGTTCATTTGGTGCAATGACGATTAATATGCCGTTATTGATTTGTTTTTGACCTAATCTCCATGTACGAAAAAGAGAATTGCTGTATGTCTCTATATCATTGCCCGAAAGAGTAGGGAGCGTCACAAGAACGATTTGATCTCCTGTTTTCTCTTCGAGTGTAGCTAGCTTTTCCGTTAAATTTCTTTGTGTTGCATGATCAAGTAAATGAGCCATATCGTTGATATAGCCGGTTAAGGGAGGAAACTTAGTGTGTGCGTAAGTGACATTCCCCAATGCAATGATCAAATATAGAATACTCAAAGGAACCCATAAACGTAGAAAAATACGACGTTGTATAGAGTGTTGAAATATTTTCATTAATTAAAATTAACCTTTGGTGTTTGTTGGCTATCAGTATCGATGGTAAAAGTAGGCATAGGTTTAGCATCACGAAACCATAGCTTTGCCCAAATCATCGTCGGCATTGTTTTGAGAGCAGTATTGTAAGCACGTACTGTTTCAATATAATCGCGGCGCGCAACGGAAATTCGGTTTTCTGTTCCTTCTAATTGTGATTGAAGAGCAAGAAAGTTCTGGTTTGCTTTAAGATCCGGATAGTTTTCGACAACAGCCATAAGCCGCGAAAGGGCACTTGATAAATTTGCTTGATTTTTGAGATATTGCTGCATAACTTCTGGATTATTCAACATATCTGCATTAATGTTGACTTGCGTTGCTTTGGCACGTGCCTCAATTACATTTGTGAAAACGCTTTGTTCATGAGCTGCGTAAGCTTTAACTGTTTCTACAAGATTGGGGATGAGATCTGTACGACGTTGATATTGATTGAGCACTTCACTCCATGCTGCATGTGCTTTTTCTTCATTTGTTGGTATCGTATTAAATCCGCACCCACTTAAAAATGGGACTAACCATGCCAAAAAAATCACGATTGAAAATTGTTTTAATATTTTAAACATTGAAGAAGTTTGTACATTTAACATAAAGATGTCTCCACAGATATTTTATGTATTATATAGGGTTTATCTTCTTGCTGGAAAGTATTTTGAATTTTATCAACAGGCATATTTATCAATAAACTGACACCTCTATGCGTTTTAGGAACGCTTAAGTGACTTGTTGATATTAAAATAATAGCGGTAATATAGAGGTCATCTTATAAAAGATCAATGATATTCATATAAATTATTATTACAGGAAAATATAGTATTTTTGTTTCAAAACATGCATATAATAATTGGGAAAGGGGAAAATCCTGTGATAGAAAGTGTTCAACGGCAAAGTGAAAAGTTTGATGGATTGGCTAATGATTATGATCGTTATCGTCCTCGCTACCCCCTCACTTTATTTAAAACCATGCTCCATCCTTTTAAGAACAAAAAGCATTTGTCCATTGTGGATGTGGGGGCTGGGACAGGTATCGCACTAGAGGGAGTTGTTAATTTTTTAGGAAATGAGCACCAATATCATGCTATCGATGTATCGGCAGATATGATTAAGAAGGGGCGAAGAAAATTTCCTACGGTGCAGTGGTATCAGGGGCGTGCCGAAGACCTATTGCCTCAAATTGGTGAGGTCGATCTTGTCATTGCAGCGCAAGCGTTTCAGTGGATGGATCGTCCTAAGTTGCTTTGTTCTGTTTCAGATCAACTTCGAGTCAATGGTGTCATGGCTGTTATTCAAAATAATCGTGATTTCAAGCATAGTGAATTTCTAGAGGCTTATGAGACATTGTTAGAGAAAATGAGTCCGAACTATTCCCGGTATTATCGTAATTTTGATTTTTTACAGGAAATGAGTGATGGCTTTGGGGTAGATCCAGAAAAGATTTTTTTCCATACGCACAATTGGACGATGATGATCCCATCTGAAGCTTTTATTGGAATGAGCCGCTCTTCAACGCAAGCGCAACGTGCTATTGCTTGCTATGGGGAAGAATATTTGCGGCAATTGGTTGCATTGACAAAGAAATATGAAGTGCAAGGTAATTTGGAGCTTTTGTATCGAAGTGAGCTCTATATGTATGCAGGATAATCTGATATCGATGATTACTTTTGCTCTTTTAGCACATCAGAGTAGGCGGTATTCAGGAGATTAACGTATTATTAAGGTAGATTTTGAGGGGGAGAGTTTTTTCTTCTTCAGCATTCAAATTGACATCTTATTACATATTACATCTTATTTTTATTGTTCACTTTATATGAGAGAGTTTTAAATAGAAAATTTATGAACTAAATTATAGCATCGGAGTGCTTTCTTTACTGTATTTTAACAACAGATTATTTTATAAAAGGGGAAGAGGTAGATTGAATAGAAATATTTGATAATTCTTTGTTTTTACGCTTATTTCTTATTATTAAATGAGAGTTCTTAAATTTTGACAAAAATAACTGAAAAAATACAAAAATTATCATAATCAGAAATTTGCAGAAAAAGGGTAATGGCTTGGAAGAATCTTTAAAAAAACTAATTCTGAAATTATCTCTAAATTCAGATTCAATATAACAAAAAAGTAAAATATAAATATGTTATATGAAGCATTTCTCTTTTTAAATATATAATATAAAAACAATATGTTAATTAAATTTTTTGATATAAGAAAGCTTCTTTTATTTTTATTTTAAATAACGGGTTAGTTCGAGTCTTGTGTGGTTTTATTGAAGATGTACTTTTCAGGTTTCAATCTGGCGCTTTAAATACAATTTTAGAAGTGGTAAATAAGCTTAATTTCTTCTATGTTGTGATATGTTAAATAAGTTTTTTAATTTTCTATAGAGTTTAATTTTTGCAATCATGATAGATTGTGACAGCTATCTGTCTAAGATTTTTATAAGTTTAGTAGGAATAGCTTAATGATATATCCATATGATAAATTCATTGAGTCCTTCGTCTTTACGCTTCATACACAAGAACAAGTCTGCACCATCACACAGTTTATCATTTCCCAATGTTGCGACAGCCCTTGAGACGGTTCATAAGAGGGGTTTTAGTTCTTTTTTGTACAGTTTTATCCATACGCCAATCTCGCTTATGACGTTCAAGCGAATGGTTTTGATTAATTCAACATACACAGATTTAGAATGGGAGAATCTTAAGATGTTCGGATCTCTTATCAAATTCAATATAAATAATGCTAGATTATGATTATAAATTAATGCGTTATCTATTTTTGAAATCCATGACCTTGGTTGTGCTTGTCAATATTTCATTTATCGTCAACTATTCTACTTTTGGATAATGACTCCATCGTAAGGAATACCTTTAAGAAAGTATTCTCGTTTTAAAGAGTCGTTATAGTTTTTTTGTTTTATAGAAGGATCAATAATGCTAAACATTACGCTTTGATTAAAAAAGAAAGTAAATTATGACTATTATACTAAAACCAAGCGAGGTGACGCTTAGTGAACTTGAGGCTATTTATTTTAATGGTGAAGTGAGTAAACTTCATAATGATACGCATTTAGCTATCGAGAAAGGGGCTCAGCGCATTGCTGAAATTGCTGCTGGAAGTGAGCCTGTGTACGGTATTAATACTGGTTTTGGGAAGTTGGCTTCCATTAAAATTGATGCGGACGATGTCGCTGTTTTACAGAGAAATCTTATTTTGTCCCATTGTTGTGGGGTAGGAGAGCCTTTAGCTGAAAATATTGTGCGTTTGATAATGAGCTTAAAGCTTATCTCTTTAGGAAGAGGAGCTTCAGGAGTTCGTTTGGAATTGGTAAATTTGCTGGAAAATATGCTTGCAAAGGGCGTCATTCCTGTCATCCCTGAAAAAGGGTCTGTTGGTGCTTCAGGTGATCTAGCTCCACTTGCTCACATGGCGGCTGTTATGATGGGAGAAGGAGAAGCATTTTTTCAAAATATTCGTATGAGTGGAGCGGTTGCATTAGAGAAAGCGGGATTGTCCCCTATTATTTTAGAGGCAAAGGAAGGTCTAGCTCTTATTAATGGGACTCAAACATCGACAGCTCTTGCACTTGCCGGTCTTTTTCGAGCTTATCGGGCATTGTGTGGTGGATTGCTGGCAGGAGCTTTGACGACAGATGCCATTATGGGATCAACGGCGCCATTTCATCCTGATATCCATATTTTACGAGGACATTATGGGCAAATTGCCGTATCGAAAACATTAGAAAAGCTTGTAGAGGATTCAGAAATTCGTGCAGCACATTTACGGGGTGATGAGCGTGTACAAGATCCTTATTGTATACGTTGTCAGCCACAGGTCATGGGGGCATGTTTTGATATTTTGCTGGCAGCAGCAAAAACACTGATTATTGAAGCAAATGCTGTTACAGATAATCCATTGATTTTAAGGAATGGTGAAGTTGTATCAGGTGGGAATTTTCATGCTGAACCTGTAGCGTTTGCTGCTGATCAGATTGCTCTTGCTTTATGTGAAATAGGATCTATTTCTCAACGGCGTATTGCTCTTATGGTTGATCCAGCAGTTTCTTATGGACTTCCAGCTTTTTTAGCGCATAATGCGGGTCTTAATTCAGGTTTTATGATTGCTGAAGTAACAGCAGCAGCTTTAATGTCTGAAAATAAGCAAATGGCTTATCCTGCTTCCGTTGATTCAACACCAACTTCAGCCAATCAAGAAGATCATGTTTCAATGGCTTGCCATGGAGCTCGTCGGTTATTGCTAATGAGCGAAAATCTTTTTACACTTATTGGCATTGAAACGCTTGTTGCAGCACAAGGAATTGAATATCGTGCACCTTTAAAAACAAGTACTTTTTTGCAATCTGTTATGGAATGTTTACGCAAAAATGTTGCTTCTCTTAAGGAAGATCGCTATATGGCTCCAGATCTTCATCAAGCACATATACTTGTGCGTGAAGGGCACTTATTATCTGTTTTACCAGAAACAATTTTTCCTTCATTAAGTTTTCAATAATATTTATTTTAGGGACAATGATGAAGGGCGGATATTGAATTTTGAAACTTCCTCATATGAAAATATAGAAGATCAATACTATATTTAAATTATTTAATAATTTATGAATTTTATAGTTCATTTTTGATATTTTAAATAAAAAAGGAGAAAGAAATGGTTAAAAGTGCTAGATTATGTGTTTTAACAACAGTTCTTTTTTTCTCTCAAATTCTCGAGATTCATGCAAATTTTAGGAGAGGTGGCTTTCCAGAGGAAGTTTTCATTATGATAGTGGACCAAGAGAAAGAGCCTCTTATTTCAGCGAAAAACAAAAGTTTTATTGCTATCTCAGGGCAAACTTCTAGAGGTAAGGAGAATGCTATCATTGGACCAACAGTCAAAGATGCTATTTTAACCGTATATTTTTTTTTCATTGGAAAGCTTGTAGTTAAGGCAGTTGGAGTCCTTAAAAGATGGGCTGTAGATACCCTTTCTCATACTTTTGAAAATTGGCGAGATTCGTATTATCATTGATTGAGCTGTTCAATTGGTGTAAAAGGTTTGTTTTCTGGACCCAAAGAGAGTTTACTTAAAGTAACAAAAAATTAATTGTACGCATAGTTAATGCGTTTGTTATGAATTTTTAGGCTTTTATTTCAGTGCACTGAAATAAAAGCCTAAAAGTTTAGATTACATTAAGGTTAATTTTCTCTGTAAAAAACTAGAGAATACGAAATGAATTAAATGACAATTACAAAAAAATTCATTATCACTTTATTTGAATAAAATAATACGAAATTGCAGGCTGTAAAAGCTAGATAGTTCGCAATAAAAGTATTTTTTCATTGTTTAGAGCAAAGTGTTGGACTGGCTGGTCTTCAATGTTTTTTGAAATATATTTGTGAAAGAAACATGAGGCTTTATTTCTCATAGAGCTATTATCGTGGTGTGGATTGTCAGCATTTCAATAAAGTAAGGAAAGAAATGGCAATAAATGAACTGAAAAGAGGGATGAGTAAGCGCCAAGTTATTTTTTTAGCTCTTGGCTCTGCTATTGGAACAGGTCTTTTTTATGGGTCTGCACAGGCAATTAAGCTTGCGGGTCCCAGTGTTTTGATTGCCTATTGTATTGCTGGTTTAGCTATTTTTATGGTTATGCGGGCTCTAGGAGAGATGATACTTCATAATCCATTACCTGGTTCTTTTGCTCGTTATGCGGCAAATTACATATCACCATTAGCAGGTTTTTTAACGGGATGGACATATGTATTTGAGATGATTCTTGTTGGTTTGGCTGATATTACAGCTTTTGCGACTTATATGGGGTTTTGGTATCCTGATGTTGCTCCTTGGGTATGGGCACTGAGTATTACATTAATCATTACAGGTATTAATTTAGCTGCTGTAGAAATCTATGGTGAACTAGAGTTTTGGCTATCTTCTATTAAAGTTATCGCTATCATTGCAATGATTATTTTAGGAATAGCAATTATTTTTTTTGGGTGGGGTGAAGGTGCAGATTTTTCTACCGTTACTGTTCATAATTTATGGAAAAATGGTGGTATTTTTCCCAATGGTTGGTTTGGTTTTTTAGCTTGCTTTAGTGTTGTTGTTTTTGCTTTTGGTGGTATAGAAATCATTGGGATGGCAGTCATGGAAGTTCAAAACCCTCATCAAACAATTTCAAAGGCAATTAATTCTACTCCAGTTCGTATTTTGCTTTTTTATGTCATGACGTTAGCGATTTTAATGTCACTTTATCCTTGGAATGAGATTGGTCTTATGGACAGCCCTTTTGTATCCATTTTTGAAAATCTTGGGATTTCATATGCGGCAAATATCTTAAATATTGTTGTTGTTACAGCGGCTATTTCTGCAATGAATAGTGGAATGTATGGTGCTTGTCGCATGATACATGGTTTATCGCAGGAAGGTTATGCTTTAAAGAAGTTCCAATATTTATCAAAAAATGGTATACCGATTTTTGTTATTTTGATGATTTTCGGTATTTTTCTTCTTGGTGCTGTCCTTAATTATTTTTATCATGAAAAGCTTTTTTTTCTTATTGCTGCAATGGCAACATTTGCGACAGTTTTTGTTTGGATGATGATTCTACTTTCACAATTTTTTATGCGAATTAAGATGCCTAAAGAAGCACAGAATGGTTTAAAATTTCCAATTCCATTTTGGCCAATAGGATCGATTTTTTCTATTTTATTTATGGTTTTTATTTTTATTCTCTTATGGTATTTTGATGAGACACGGCCAATTTTAATTATAGGTTTTAGTTGGATTGCTTGGCTTGTTATTTGTTTCTATGCACTTAAACTTTATAATTTTAAGCAAAAGAAACAGCAATAAAATGTGAATAGAGATAAAACTCAAAACAAATAACTGATGTCATCAGGAGAACAGTTGTTTGATTGTTATACTCTAAAGATTAGAACAATTGAGATTGAAAAAAATCTGCTCGTTATTATTTTGCTTTGGAAGTTTTTGTGAGCCATTGCTTATGCTAACGGCCAAATCATATAAATATTGGGCATTTTTTTATGGTGAGCTTTGAAATCAATATAAGTCTTTCATGTTAAAATGCTTAACAATGCAAATAGATTTTAATAGAGACAAGATTATAGGCAGATATCTTTTTCTAAACGTATTAATGGAGTTCTGTTTTACAAGATAAGTTATTGTTTTTATTATTTTATAAGCTCTTTAAAAAAATTTGTTGTTTAAATTTTGTTGTTTAAGAAACTACTATTGCTTTTAGAAGCGAAGATAAAGTTCTAGATGTATTCTCTCGAAAAGAAGGGTTGGAGTCTTCTGTATCCTTTAAAAGGATATTTGAGTTGTTATGGGGTAAAGGGGAGAAGTTTTTTATTGTCTATTATTTTTTCTCAAAGAGGATTGGCGTTGGTAGAAAATAGTGAATAATCAAAGTCATTGTATCATTGCGTTTGCAAAAACTTCAATAAAGAGCAGTAAGGTATCACAATAAAATTTCATAGAAGAGTAAATTAAAGAGAACAATGAACGTGTGACAGTTTTACGATTCTTGTTGTTATTGCGAGCAAAAGAGCAAGGATCTAACTTATTTTTTATAATATTGATATGGGATAATTTTTATCACAAGTGGAGAAGGACAAAATGCACTCCGCAACTGTATTGTGGGTCATAGTAATCATAGTTCAAGTACACAGGAAGAGCACACAGGCTTTGGCTTTCAGATTGAAAAGAGCAGCAGCGGTGCTTCTGTTGTGGGTGCGAGTGCGAAAGACACTAGCGATCAATAGGAAAATAGCTCCGTTCAATCCTATTTCAAAGCGCAGAGAGGTGCAGATTATTACTGATCATGATGTAAACATGTAAGCCGACAAATGTTTCAGCAGAGTGTGATGTCAACGTTGATGCTGGAAATAATATCACGCTTTCGGAAAACTATGATATCTCTAAGATACAAGAAATGCCTGAAAAGTGCTTTGTTGGTGTGACAGGATCTGTCAATGTGGGCATTCTTGGTACCATAAAAGATGTAAGGGGCGCAGCCAAACGTTTTGATTATAGAGATGTAAAACACAAAATCGATAATAGTTTGATTGGCGGGCTAAATGGCAATGCAGTCGCGATTGTTCGTGCATGTAGCCCCCCAAAGGTGCCATAACAGTAGGTAAAGGATTGCGTGACTTTAAAAAGCGAGATATCCACAATATAGCAAAGAAACAATATCTATCTTTTGGGAACAGCTGATAAGGCTCTATCGATAGAAAATCTATTATATGTCGTAAATGATGGCGAAAAAGATCATGTTTACCTACAAAACCATTTACTTAACCCCATTGGTATAGGATTTGGTCACAATCCACCTACTTTTTATAAGGTATCCTTGGAGTTTCCCTATATATTATTTCCACCAGCAATTCCCATGCGAAAGGAGAGGAGAGCGCTAGGCGCCTATGATCCTATAATTTTTATAGTCATGCGCCTTATACGTGTGCAATGCACTATGGAACGCTTCATATTATGCCAATTTATTCGATTTTAGATAATTTAGGTTTAGGTTATTTATGGAGAAAAAAATGCAACAAATCTTAAAATTATTAAGTGGTCTCATTCTGTCAAATATCGCTGGATATAACATCGACAAGCCCCACTAGGAGTTTTGAGTGCTTGGGAGAAACCTAGAGCAGACTTTACTGAGGTAAGAAAAGCACTGTTAGAATGTGGCACGCCAGCTCCTTATGATATCTTTCCAGAAAATAAAAAGTTAAGCATCAATGCAGTGGCTTCCATTGATGTTTGCATGATCCAAGCAAAATTCCACTACAAATGGGGAGGACTATATTGGTGTTATACTTAATAAAGATGAAAACCTCTCCATTTGTCGTCCTAGTGCTGTTATCCCGCAACGAAGTGTCAAGAAGCGTTTGAACAGCTCGTTTTGTAAAAAATATAAAACCGCTCCTGAATATCAGCCTTAATTTTTGCTGATGATGATCAACAATCCCTATCTTCATGTTTTTCATGCCTGTGCGCGGGGGGCTTAATTCACCATTTCAATGCTATTTATTTATGGGTACTACAACTGTAGGCGCAATAATATAAAAATATCTATTTTTGTTGTAATCAAAATATTGATAATAATTATAAGTATGCCGTTGATAGAATATGATTTTAGTAATAATTTTACCGTATTTTTGATATAAAAATAATGTTATAATCTTCGGGAAGATAAAAATAATAAAGGTTGATAATGTCCATCATTGTTTTGAAAATAAAAAACAGCATGTAAAATAATTTATAGATTGTTTCGTGCCAAAATTACTCAAGGATAGGAAAATGAAGCATATTTTAAAATTATTAAGCGGGATAACCTTATTTGTTATGGCTGGATGTTACGAAGAACAGCCTTCTCGAACAGCTGTAGATGCATGGGAAAAGCCCGGCGCAGATCAGCTTGAGATCAAAAAAGCTCTGTTGGAATGCGGAGTGCAGAATTTGGATGGTCGGCTTGATACAGAAACAAGTATGGATGAGAAATTCAATGCTGAGGAGGCAGAGAATGCATGTATGATCCAAGCAGGTTTCCGAGATAAATTGGGAAGGGTGAAGTGGTGTGAGAAATATGAAAATCTTCCAATTTGTCAGCCTGATGCAGTTATTCCTCAGCGAAGTGTAGAGAGGCGTTTGAATAGTCCTCATTGTAAAGAGCATAAAGAACAACCTGAATGTCAACCTTAGGTATTGATGTTTCTGTAATCAATAATCCTCATATTCTTTTTCTCGCATGGGGGGCGGGGTTTCTTTTTTTTAATGTACTAGCCATCTTGTATGCGAGAAAATACTAGCAAGTTTTTCAGCCTTTCTATCGTAAATATTGAAGGGGGAAAATGAAAAATATTGAAATTATTGAGTGTTATAATTTTATTAAGCTCTGCTGGATATGTTAGCAAATCTCCTCCAATCGATCTTGGCATTATGAGAAAAGCCCAATGTCAATGAATCTACGATCTCACAAGCACTGTTCAAATGTGGCAGGCAGCCAATCTACGCTTTTCCTGAAAATATGGATTCGTGTGCAAGTGAGTTTGCAGCAATTTATGAATGCATGACTAAAGCAGGTTATAGGTAATGATATTTTTGGTGTACCAATTAGACGAAAAAGATGTTACGTCTTGATGAATGATAAAAAACGCTAGTAAATAAAAAAAGCTTTGCACAAGTGATCATCAACAGTAGAATACTCATTTTAAAGCAATAATTGAATGAAAATATTAAACGGGAGAAGAGAAAAATACAGCTCTTTTGTCTCCAATATAGTTATATTCATCAGCTACGAGATTAGCAATAGTGTTGTTGTCAGATGATGATAGTGGAGGATAGTGAGTTGTTGTTTAGAGAAATTTATTCAATATAAAGAATGTCAAATAATAGCTTTGCTAAAATATCTGCTTTAATGATAATAAACAGATAGCTTTCATAAAACTGATTTTGATGAAATTTTATTTTGGTGTTTTTTAATTTTAAGATGGTGAGTGTTTTACTGTATTTTAGATTTTATCAAAAGATCTAAAGTATTATGCAAGTAATTTTGATATAAAGATCTTTTCATTTTATGATAATTTTTTTGTTAGATACTAGCATTTTTAATACAGAAATTGTGTACATTAGGTTATAAATTAGTGTGCGATTTTTTGTTTTTTTATTGTAGTTAAAGAAATGATGCTGTTATAGCTTTCATATAATATATCTCATTATATCGTATTTTTATTAAAACGGTTCGATTGTTTAAATCTTAAAAATTGTTATCATTTTGTTGCATTTTTATTTTTCGGTGGTGAGATAAATTGAATATTATATCTCTTCGAAATTCACATTTTTCGCGTTTTTTGAGATGCACTCTTTAAAGAGATTGTCATCATAAATGGTGTTTTTAAACTTTTTGTTCTTTCTTTACATAAAATACAAAACATATTATGAGTATGCTATAATTTATCATAAAAAACAAAAAATATCAATTTGTTTTATTCTTATTGTGTTTAATTCGTGGTTTGTTTTTTTTGCCAGCATTTTTTGTTTTGTTGAAAAAAAGAGAGTTTTGAAAAACAATGATAACCAAGGTATCTAAAAATCACTTGTATTCGTGTGTTTTTACAGCAGCTATTTTTTCTTTTTTATTAAATATAAATATTGAGGCGCATTCTCATTCATATACATCACTGTCATGTGACGAAAACAAATTGCCTTATAAATGCAGTGATGGTGTAAAGCATACAATTAGTGATAAAGTATATAAGTTCACGGTACCTGTTAAAGAAAAGAATGGGGAGGGTAGTTCTCTCATATTGCCTGCTGCTATAGTAGTGCAGGAGCCAAATACAGTTATTCAGGCAATGCGTGTAGAGGTTGAAGCTACTGCGGGTATAGAAGATAGTTATGGTGTTTTTGTATCACGAGGGGGAAGAATTGTTTTGAGTGATTCAGCTTTTAAAAATGTGTCAATAGGTCTTAAAGCTGATAGTGGAATGATTGAGGTTAATCGTGGAACAATTGAGGCTTCTCAGATTGCAGCTTATGCAGAGAAGCGAGGAGCATCTGTTACGTTAACGAATACAAAAATTAAAGTGGAAGGTTTGGGTATCGGTCAAGAGAGTGCTCTTTTCGTTAGGGCTGATGCGGGTATTCAGATGAAAAGTGGTTTTATTGATGTGAATGATGCTGCTGCGCTTTATGTGGGGAGAGGGGGGAGTGCGACTTTAGATGGTGTTACCATTACTTTAAAATATCAAAAAACAGAAGACAATGAAAATACAAGTGAAAAGATTGCACATACAGTTTTCAATGTAAAACATCAGGGCTCTGTTTATTTAAAAAATACTAATATTATTTCTACGGATGTTCATGTTTTAACAGTTGGACAAGATTCTAACACACTGTCCAATAATGGAAGGGAAGGAAATATTTTAATTTCGCGGGTTAATATTGAAGATTCAACAATTAAAGCAATAGGTAATAAACATGGTATGTATTTTGAGATGGATGGGGGGAATGATGGGTATGAACAGGGACTTGTCTTTTTGAAAAGGACGATTTTTGAGGTTCCAGATGGAACAGCTATTCACAGTAATAATAGTCGTAGTTATATTGCAGTAACAGAAGGTACAAAAATTTTTGGTGACTTATTATTAACAGCTGAAAAGGGAGGGACTGTAGCGATTTTGGCTGATTCTTCTTCATTGATAGGAGGGACTCGTGTTGCCGATGATTCTATTGCTGAGCTTTATTTGACAAGGGGATCAAAATGGTTTTTGACAAAAAGAAGAGAGATAGCTTCGCAAGCTGCAAACCGCACAAGTTCATTTATTTCATTTGTGAAAGTTTCTGATAGTTTTATTGCTTTTGAAACTCCAATTTTTCAGGATTATCAGACACTTTATATTGGGGAGGGAGAGAAAGAAGTTTATAGTGCGCAAGAAAGTGCTGATATTTATCTCAATACACATTTCAGTAGTGATGGTTTGCTCGATAATAAAAAGACTGATCGGCTTTTGATACATGGTGATGTTTCTGGAAAAACGACAGTTTATGTGCAATTTGTCACAGGAAACCAAGGTGAGATAGCAACCGGTGAAAATGTTCATAGTATTTCACTTATTCAGGTTTCTGGAAAAGCGGCAGAAGATTCTTTTCAGTTAGATCGTGCTTATATTGCATTAGAAGGGTTGCCTTACCGATATTATCTTCATGCTTATGGTCCAGATTCTACTCTTGGAAATGCACAAATTTCTCAAAGATTGGTTGAAGGAAATGGACATTTTTGGGATTTTCGCCTTGAAAGTAAGTATATTCAGCCTTCTTTGGGAGTGTCTGTTATCCCTCATTCTGAGTTAAAGGTCAGAGAGGTTGTTCCACAAGTTCCAACCTATCTTTTATTACCAAATGCTTTGTTTCATATTGGACTCATGGATATCAGTAATCAACAAAAGGAATTGCAAGTTACGCAGTCTATTCCTCGCAAATTATTAAAAGTTGAAGGGAATTTTGCTTTATCTGTCCACGGTTATGGTGGGAGTTATCGTTATGTCTCAGATCTTTCTACACTTAAATATGGGTACGATGGTCATGTTGATTATAATGCTATAAAAACAAACATTTTGCTCAAAACAATAGAGAGCGCATATGGTACGACATCTTTTGGGATTATGGGAACCTATGGACAGCTTTCCTTACAACCTCGTAACGTGGAACAAAGCCAAAAGAGTACGTTTAATAAATGGTCATTTACGACATACGGTAGTGTGAAACACAACACTGGTTTTTATATAGATGGTCTTTTATCTTATGGTTTGTTTAAAGGGGATGTGCTTACCCATGCTTGGGGTAAGACGGCGACATTAAAAGCAAATCCTTTGAACGTTTCGTTTTCTGCTGGTAAAGTGTTTATGACAGGATATGAAGATCTTATTTTTGATCCGCAACTCCAGCTTATTTATCAACATCTTCAATTTGATAAGTTTCGTGATATTGATGGATTTGATGTTGAGATGAAAAAAATAGGTCAATGGTTTGTGCGTATTGGTGGACGTTTAAGTAAAACATTTACAGCATTTGAAAAGGATCGGATCACTTCTTTTTATGGTAATATTCATCTTGCTCGTTGTTTTGATAAAGAACAATTTGTTCATTTTAAAGATGCTTTCCAGTTGGGTTCTTTTGGCTCTTCCTTAGAAGTTGGTTTGGGTGTCAATTCACAGTTTTCTTCTAAAGTTACACTCCACAGTGATGTTAGCTATCAGCATAGGTTAACCAAGGCTGGTTTTTCTGGAGTTCATTTTTCTGGTGGTTTGCGCTATCATTTTTAATAAATCTTTTTAAAAATAATAAATGTGATTTTTAAAGTTTTGTTTTATTTCCTTGATTTAAACCATTGATAGTGCAGCAATTTTAATTGCTTCTTTTAATAATGGCATCATGTGTTTTAATAAGTATGAAAGGATCACGTTGATTTATTTTTTTATCTGGTTGATAGGGGGGCTTAAATGTTTCAAAAAAATTGATAATGAGACTGTAAATCTATTTGTGTTATTTTGGCTATAGATATTTTGGATGTATTCGTCATCAGCTTTTTAAAATAGTAGCTTTATTATCCTATTATGCTGTAAAGTATTGTCGTTTGAAGTTGCTGATATCAATCATGAAAGGCAGGGAGGTGTGTTGACTGTTGATTTAAGAGCTTTTGCTGTTAAGCAAAGGAGGGGATATGTACAATATACAGCTCTATCGTTTCGTGGATGATGCGCATTTTTGTGCTTTAAAATTTTGCAAAAAGCGTTTTTGAAGCTGTTCGTATCGTTTGAATTGTTGTCGGTGGATAATGAGAAAAGTGGTAAAGCGTGAACACTTTTATCATAAAATTTAATATCTTCAGTTTTTAATAAAGATAAATCCTTTTAAAAAATTGGTCTAATGGCTGTATTGAGTATATAAACAAGATCATGTCTTATTTGTTAAATAGATATGAAATATAAGTTTTAAATCAAAGTGGGGGAGCTAAGATCTTTTTTTCTTCTTTTAAGACGTGGGGAGAAGAGGTTGATCGTATCAAAAAAGTCGTTTAGAAGTTTTTATTATTGTTTCAAATATAGAAACATTGAAGAGCTTTTATTAAAATGGGGTGTAAAAGTAGATTATATCTTCCTCAATTCCTGTTTTTTGAAATATGCACCTTTAATGGAAGATGTTTGCAAAGTTTTAGGCAATCGCATTCGCATTGTGAGTTCGTTTGTATCGATAAGATTTATATTAAAGTTCAGGGGCAGTAAAAATATCTTTATCGGACTATTGATAAACATGGTGTTTCCATATGATGCTTAAGGTGTCATCGAGCCATTTATGGTAATTGCGTGCTTCTTCGTTTGAGTTATGAACAGAGAAAATAAAACCAGGATATCCACCAAATGCTGGTGGAGGTGGTGAAGTATGATTGGTTTCAAAGAAAATGATAGTTCTGGCGGTTTGAGGATGCTGCGCAACCTTATCTAGACCAAAAAATCCAGAAAACCGTCCATGACCACGAAGAGGAATAATGTAATTTGCAGCCACTTTTTCAGCTGGGAGTATATCGGGAAGGTTTGGGTTTGGTTCAGCTAAAGCGGCATTCATACATAGTTTTGCAAATGAAATCCCTGTACCTTTCTCAACAATAAAATGGGAGACACCTGATCCACCTATACGAGCGCCGATCTCAATGACATAAGGTAAATTATGAGCATCTAGGCGTAGCTCTACATGGGCAGCCCCCATATTTATACCAAGAGCTTTAACTCCAGAGCATGCAGCCTCACATAAAGCAATAATTAAAGGATCATCTATATCACAGCGTTGACGATAAATTGTTTCTTCAAACCATGGTCCCTCAGGCTGTCCCTTGTCTCCAACGGTCAGAACATGTACACCTGCTGTATCAACAAAGCATTCTACGACAAACTCTTTTCCTGGCAAATACTGTTCTACGATTAAACCTACAGGTTTACTTTTATCATTAAAACGTGCCATATCTTTATGCTGAACATTCCATACGGCTTTAATGAGATCAGGAAGTTCGGCGGAATTTTTAGCTAACATGACGCCTGTACTTGCCCATCCAGAAACGGGTTTAATAACGAGCGGATAGTCTAAGGCTTGTGTTTGTGATAGGTCTTCTGGATTATCTATATAAAGGAATCCTGGTGTTCTTAAGCCTGCTTTAGCAAAAGCTTGACGCATGAGATATTTATTTCTGGTTAATGCTGCTACTTCTGGTTCAATACTTGGAGTATTGATTTTTTTTGCAGCCAAAGCTGTCCATAGGATGGCTTCTTCGCGAAGGGTCATAACCCCAGAAATATTGCGTTCTTTTGCTCCCGTTGCAAAAGTGTCTAGAGCTGCCTCTGGGTTATCAAAAACAGGAAGTTGCCAAGTTGAAGTTACTGCTGCAGGGTGTTGAGAGGGAACGCTTTCAGCGGTATCATAGATCATTACTAATTCGATATTAGCTGCTTGTGCTGCTTCAAATATAAATGGTAATTTTGCATTGCGCTGGCAAACTAACGCGAGTTTTTTCATTTTGTTTCCTCATTAAATTTGGAGTTTTGAGAATGGCGTTTATGTTGCCATGTAGATACCTTTGATGCATCTATAAATAAGAGTGTCATCCCTATAACAACTACAATCATAGCAATTATTTTGATCATATTGAGAGAAGGGCTCGAGCCGATTATCCATTCACATGCAATCACTGCAAAAGGGGATAATACGCCGATAGTGTTGGCGTATAATACGCCTCCTTCGGCTAAAACTTTTTGGTATAATACGTAAACTGGTGCCGAGCAAACAGTTCCTAAAATCAATATTTTAAATATATCTTCTAACTTAAGATATAAGAGTGGGGCAGGATCAAAAATAAATAATGGCATAAATGATGCTGCAGAAATTGTCGTGATCCAAGCCAATGAGGTGAGCAAAGGTAAATTTTTAAGATAACGTTTAGACAATAAGCCATAAGCAGAGTAAGAAAGTGCTGCTGTTAAAGCAAGAGCTGTTCCTATTAGGCTGTAATATCCACCCTCTGCACTGTTTATATTAAATGCTATAGCCGCTACACTGACAATGATCATACCGATAAGTTTTAACCATGAGAACGTAAGGCTATTCGTCAGTGCACCCAATATGTAGGTAATACCTGGAATAGTAGCGAGCACCATGGTTAAATCACTGGCTTTGAGTGATTTTAATGCGCCAAAACTGCATACAAAATACAGCGAAAATCCTAACACTGAGAGAATTAAAAAAGAAGGTATCATGGAAAGCAATGGTAGGGATCTGAAAACAGCTTTCTCACGAAATATTGCAATCAGCCATAAGGTGGCAGCGGTGGCAAACAACCTAAGTCCAACCGCATGCATGACGGGTATATTGCTAACCAAATTCTTAGATAATAACCAACTTATGGAAAACAATGCTAGAATGGCAAAAGTAAATAATAGTAACCGTCCTTTTATAAAACTCAATGATTTAATCCTCTAATCACTCGCTGTGCATAATATGATGTTGAAAAATTAAATCGTGACTTTGAGGTCTGTAGTTTTCCAAGATTATTTTGGATATAATCTTTAGCTCCTGCCAAATAAGCGTCATCATCTAATGCTTCAAGTGCTTCTATATCTGCTATCATCAATATTATTACTTTTTCAAGACGCTCCAAATCAAATTGAAGATAACCTTGATTTGTTTCAATCAATGCTTTGTTCCGCATCAATATTTCAAAAAGCAAGATCCCTGTACCAGCATCGAATGTCATATGCTGATCAGAATCTTGTGGATAACGAAATATGCGTTCTAATAGGACAAATTCAGTTATTTCTTTCCAAAATTTTGGATGATTTTGTAGCATAATACGCACTGTAATTAAATCAACTTTAGTTTCTTCTAGAAGACCTGTAAACCAATTTAATTTTATATACAGATTTTTATCCAATGGCCGCGGTCCGGTATGATGTGCATAGTCATGATAATAGCCCCACAAACAGCGAGCATCGTAAATGTCTTCTTTAGATAAGTTACGACTATGCAATTGACCGAACAGGAATTTACTATCTCGACCGAGTAAACGTTCAGCTTCCACAATTGTTTGCTTATTGTAAATATCAAAGAATTTACTGAAAAAAAACAAAGCAAATGTTTGCTTATCAATTTTTTGAGTAGCCGCTACAGATTCTGGGAATAGAACAATGCAATTGCCTTCTAAAAAACCTCTTGATGCTATTCCCATTTTTATACATTGAAATGGTGATACATAATTATTTGTATATTTTGAGGCGTCAGCCAGATAGGCCGTTTCATGACGATATCCTGTAACTAATTCCAGCCGGAATCCTTCTGGATCAGGTCCATTTGTTGCACGCATTGGAGCCAAGAAAAACAAGGGAGCATCTGGTAATGGGCTTTGAAAGCAGCCAAAGTGTTATCAAATTTAGGAGGGGTCGTTAAACCGCTGATTATCCACTGATGAAGATCATCAGAAATGGTCGCTAAAAGTTTTGGAGATAATCCGTCAAGAATATTGGCATGGTGGTTCAGCAGAGTGATCAATTCATTGATCATATTATTATCTGCTGAAGTTGGTTCCTTAATGCTCCCATCTCGTTCTTGGCGCATACGGAATTTGTCAACCAAGTTAACAATGGAAAGAAGCGCTTCAGATTTTTTCATGATTAGTTGACTTTAGTGAGTGGAGCAAAAAGGCCATTGGCACTTGTCCAAAATTTTCGACAATACTCAGCCTATAGCGATTTGCCGCAACCGATGTTGTGATACAAGCATCGGCTTTTTCAGCCTTACAAAGAACGGCTGCATCAGCATTGCTGTTGGCAAATACTTTGTCATATTGATGAGCTACCAAAGATTGCGGGGCAGAATGAGTCGCTACGGTTTTAATTTTATCAGCGTTATTGCGTTTAGCTAAAACCATAGAGTGAGTAGGCATGATAAAGCTGTCAAATAATTGCATATCACCTAAACGGGTAAATATGAGTGTATGCAAATCAGGGTAAGCAGCACAGCTTAAGAGATATCCATCCTTTTTCTGAGCAAGTTCATTAAATGCTTCTTCAAGAGTTGTGTATAAGATAATACGGGATCTCGAGTCAGTGGACAAAATATTTTGATTGTGATTGTCAAGCCACTATTGTGCTGCAGCTGTGCAGTTAGTATCTGCAGGGATAAGTGTATAGATAAAAGTATTATTTTCAGATTGCATGATCTCTATTCTTTATAATTATATGCCTAAATTTAAACTAGTGCAATATGTAGAGTATATCAAGCACAATGCGTTAAGTAATTTAGTGCTTTATAAAATAATGTATATGTGAGAGCAAATTTACGATATAATTTGGTCTTTTCATTATTCTATCATGCTGTAAAACACCGTCGTTTAGGGGAGTGATTGAGCAGGAAAAATTCTATGCAAGGGGTATTTATTGGATATGTTAGAGAATTATTGGAATGGTTAAGCGAAGGTAAATGACACGTAAAGCACACTGTTCTATCATTTTGGGGATGATGAACTTTTTGGCTTTAATATTTTGCAAAAAGTATTTTTGAAGCTGTCCGTGTCGATAACATTATTGTAGGTGGATAATAAGAAAAATGATAAATCGTGATCACCTTTATTATCATATTCAATGTATTAAACTTTTTAATTAAGATGATACTTTAAAAAGATTACTCTATATTCATGACTGTATTGAATATATGAAAAGATATTATCATTGTCTTGTTTGTAAAAGAAACATGAAATATAACTCTTAAATTAGAGTGGGGGGTGGTAAGGTCTTTTTTCTTCTTTGGAATCGTTAAGAAGGTCAGATTAAACCTTATTGAAGCTACAGAACCTAAAGAAACAGTCGTTTTTTTGAAAGATCAGAGGTAAACAATATGCGTGAGATTTTGGATCATTTTGATATGCCATTGAATAAGAAGAATTCTGTTCAAAAGATTCAAAATCTTTCATGCCAATCACACCCAAAACGGTTTTATAAGCAAGTGAAGATTGCTTGTGGGGAGGTCGGCTTTACGATTTTGTTGGACGAACGTCCCGTTAAAACGCCCGCAAGGCGTCATTTTCATGTGCCAACAGAAGTGTTTGCTGAATATGTTGCTCAGGAATTTGAGAACCAAAAGCACGTTGTTGATCCTGCAAAAATGCCGATGACGCGTTTGGTTAATACTGTTATTGATGGTATCGCTGATGATATGCAGGTTGTTTTTGAAGATTTATTGCGTTTCGTTGCGTGTGATATGATCTTTTATCGTGCACAGACACCTAAAGAGTTGGTGCAAAAACAATCTGAGCAATGGGATCCTTTATTAGACTGGGCAGAAAAAAAACTGGGTGCAAGGTTTTATTTGACAGAAGGGCTGATGCATGTGGAACAATCACCAGAAGCACTTCAAGCTGTGAGTCATTATTTACGTAGCGTTGAGTCTCCTTATATGCTTGCCGCACTTCATATGATGACAACCTTAACGGGATCTGCTCTCATTGCTCTTGCTGTTGCTGCGGGAAATATTGATGCTGATCATGCTTGGTCTATTGCCCATTTAGATGAAGATTGGATGATGGAACAATGGGGAATAGATAAAGAAACAATGGTACGCCGTGCTCATAAAAAAGTTGAATTTAAGGCTGCTGCTACAATTGTTACAACTTGTTTATAGGGGTAAATCTTTTATTTACGTGCGTTCTTTTCACTCAGAGTATTTTTGTGACTTTTTGGGGATTGATTTTTACTTTTTCAAGTCCAGGAAATAGTTCATTGGTTATGTTTAAGAGCGTTTCGTCATTCCTACGGATAAAATACCATTGGTTATCGTGAAGTAGGGCAATAATTTCAGTGTGAATAGAGCATTTTTTTCCAGCATTTGTTGTGGTTACAAGCTCCACGGGTATAACAAAATAAGGGGTGCCATTATCAAGTGTACCTTCACGTTTTTGTTTTTGGTCAATGTTGATCGTTTCAATCTTGTAACTTTCTGCCAACCGTTCTATTTGGCTTTTCATGATTTGTCGAAATTGTGATTGACTAAGATTTTTTTTAGCGGTTAAGCGGTTGATGATTTGGGGAGGAATAGCATTTAAGATGACATTTGCATCGGCATTTTTAAGTGCTTTACTATAAGCGGATGCCGCTTTTTCAAGAGCTATGAGTTTTTGATTGGTTATCGTATGTGCTTGAGTTGTTGATGTGATAAAGACAATGCATAAAAGAAAGGGAACGAGAAAACAAATTCGCGGCATTAGAGACCTTGTTAGTTCATTTGAAGAGATTCAACACATTATAAAGGAAAAGCGGATGAGCAAAAAGCCTCTTGCGCTTTTGCATGAGAAGAATATCCACAAAAATGGAGGCTTTTGCCTCCATTTTAAAAATCAGAAGAATGCGTATTGATTGTTTAAACAGAATAGTACATATCAAATTCAACAGGATGAGGTGTTGTTTCGTAGCGCAAGACTTCTTGCATCTTTACTTGAATGAAGGAATTAATCTGATCATCATCAAAAACGTCGCCAGCTTTAAGAAAGCCACGATCTTTGTCAAGTGCTTCAAGCGCTTCACGCAGACTTCCTGAAACAGTAGGGATTTCTTTGAGTTCTTTTAAGGGAAGATCATAAAGATCTTTATCCATAGCATGTCCGGGATGAATTTTGTTTTTGATGCCATCAAGACCAGCCATTAAAAGGGCTGCAAATGCCAAATAGGGATTTGCTGTTGGGTCTGGAAAACGAACTTCTACGCGTTTTGAATTTGGTGAGGAGCTCATTGGAATACGGCAAGATGCAGAACGATTACGTGCTGAATAGGCAAGAAGAACAGGAGCTTCATAACCAGGAACCAAACGTTTATAGGAGTTTGTGGATGGGTTTGTAAAAGCATTGATTGCTTTTGCGTGCTTAATAACACCACCGATAAAAAATAAACAGGTTTCTGATAGACCGGCATATTCATTTCCTGCAAAAATGGGTTTGCCATCTTTCCAAATGGAGATGTGGACATGCATTCCAGAGCCGTTATCACCAAAAACTGGTTTTGGCATGAAGGTTGCTGTTTTCCCATAACTGTTTGCTATTTGATGTACAACATATTTAAAAATTTGCATCTTGTCAGCTTCGCGAACGAGTGTATCAAAACGAATACCCAATTCATGTTGGCCTGCTGCTACTTCGTGATGGTGTTTTTCGACCTGTACGCCCATATCCTTGAGTGCTGTGAGCATTTCAGAACGCATATCTTGGCAGGAATCAATCGGCGGAACAGGAAGGTATCCTCCCTTTATTCGTGGGCGATGCCCTAGATTGCCTGTTTCATATTCCGTGTCATCATTGGAGGGAAGTTCACTTGAATCGAGTTTAAACCCTGTGTTGTAAGGATCCGTTTTATAGCGCACATCATCAAAGATAAAAAACTCTGCTTCTGGACCTACATTAATTGTATCTCCAATGCCTAAAGATTTCATATAAACCTCAGCCCTTTTGGCGATAGAACGAGGATCTCTACGATAAAATTCACCAGAGACAGGATCAAGTACATTACAAAATATAACCAAAGTGGATTGAGCAAAAAAAGGATCAATATGTGCTGTTTCTGGATCTGGCATTAAAACCATGTCAGATTCATTAATTGTTTTCCAACCAGCAATTGAAGAACCATCAAACATGACACCATCACTAAAAGTATCCTCGCTGATCTCTGCGATATCCATTGTAATGTGATGCAATTTTCCTCGTGGATCAGTAAAACGTAAATCAACAAAACGGATTTCATTGTCTGTAATCTGTTTGATAATATCTGATGCGGTTGTCATATTCAATTTCCTTAATATGGCGTTGAGGTGGATAAAAAAGTGAATTTTCTCATTATTTATTAAAGGGCATCGATACCAGTTTCGTCGGTGCCTATACGAATGGCATCATCAATGGAAAAGACAAATATCTTTCCATCTCCTATATGTTTGGTTTGAGCTGCTTTACGTATTGCATCAACAGTTTGTTCCAGTTTTTCATCGGACACAACAATTTCAATCTTTACTTTAGGTAGAAAGTCAACAACATATTTCGTGCCACGATAAAGTTCTGTATGCTCCCTTTGATGGCCAAAACCTTTCGCTTCTGTTACTGTAATACCATGTAACCCAATTTTTTGAAGCGCTTCTTTCACTTCATCAAGTTTGAAAGGTTTTATAATGGCTTCAATTTTTTTCATGCTGAAATTATCTCCAACGTTATTTTGTCTTTTTAGACTGCATCACATTATATTGACAACTGTAAGATGTCCAACAGATACTTTGTGCACAAAAAGTCGAAAATAATGACACTCTATGCTCTTTTAGGAGAGTTTCTTTTGTAGAATAAAGTCAAATACTGTTTTTTGGGAAGAAATCTTACAATTTTTGTACAAGAATTAAAATAATATAATAAAAGAGTTTTGTTTTTTTTGTTAGATAATACGTTGATTTATAAGGATAATTAGACGTTTTCTATACGGAATGAGAAACTCTAATAGCGTAAGATTTTCTCATTTTAGATCTTTTTATCGTCAATCAATCAAAACGATACCTTTGTATATCATGAATAGTAAGAGTGTGTGGATAAAAACATTTGAAAAAATAACATGCTTTTTATGAAAGCTTTCGATAACTAAAGGTTTTGCAATATTAGGGAGTAGGGGGAGACAAATATTGGAAAAGAGTGTGATGATGCCGATCATGCTCCTTCATAAACGTAAAGATGGTTGTGTACAATAGTGGATTTATCATTATAGCATTAGGTACCGTCGTGAAATGGGCTTGAGAGCGTTGAGAAATATTTCTTTAAAACAGATGTGTGATTTGGCAACGCAAATATATTTTGTTTGGGGCGTTTTGTCTCTTCGTGAGGAATGTGATTCCATTAAGGAACGCGATAAACAAAAGCGTGAAGCAATGGGCAATCTTCATTATAAGATACTGCTGCGGATACCTTTGAAAATCGTAAAGATAAATTAAAAGAAGATGTAAAGATAGGAACTTATTTATATCCTAAAACTTCGTATTCTTTCCAAATTGGGCTGTTTGGTCGTTTCAGATATAAACAAAACAGAGAATAAATACGCAATTATGCGTGCGTTCCTATGGGCAATACGAAAATTGAAACAGCTTATAAAGCGCTAAATTGTTTCAGCCTTTGCTTTAAACATGTTGCACCACTGGAATTAGGTGTTGGTGTTTACAAGGTAACAATAGAAGTACAGGCTTTGTTCGTATGATTTATTTTACAATGGAAACCGTTTTTAAGAATTGGAATTATAGAGAGAGGGGCGCAGTAAAACATCTTTTAGAAATTTTCCTGTGTAGGAAGCGGGGACCTTAATGATGTCTTCAGGGCGTCCAATTGCAACGATTTCGCCACCACGATCTCCACCTTCGGGTCCTAAATCAATAATCCAGTCGGCTGTCTTTATAACATCGAGGTTATGTTCAATGACTATAACTGTGTTGCCCTGCTCGACTAGTTCGTGAAGCACTTCAAGAAGTTTGGAAATATCGTGAAAATGTAAACCTGTTGTCGGTTCATCCAAAATATAGAGTGTACGTCCCGTTGTTTTACGAGAAAGTTCTTTCGCAAGTTTTACACGTTGTGCTTCCCCACCAGAAAGTGTGGTTGCTTGCTGTCCTACTTTTATGTAACCCAATCCTACTTTAATGAGAGTTTCCATTTTATTATGAATAGCGGGAATAGCTTGGAAAAATTCCTCTGCTTTTTCAATTGTCATATCCAAAATATCGGCTATAGACTGTCCTTTGAATTTTATTTCTAGTGTTTCTCGATTATAGCGTTTTCCTTTACAGACATCGCAAGTAACATAGACATCAGGTAAAAAGTGCATTTCAATTTTTATGACTCCATCACCTTGACATGCTTCGCAACGTCCTCCTTTAACATTAAATGAAAAACGACCAGCTTTGTAACCACGGGCTTTTGATTCTGGAAGATCGGCAAACCACTCACGAATCGGTGTAAAAGCGCCTGTATAGGTTGCGGGATTAGAGCGTGGGGTGCGTCCAATGGGGGACTGGTTGATATCAATGACTTTATCAAGAAATTCTAATCCTTCAATTTTGTCATAGCTGGCAGGGCTGTGATGAGAGCCCATGATATGATGTGATGCTGCTTTGAAAAGTGTTTCAATAAGAAATGTTGATTTTCCTCCTCCAGAAACACCGGTTACACATGTAAAGGTTCCAAGAGGAATATTCGCATTGATATTTTTGAGGTTATTTCCTTTGGCACCGATGACTTTAAGTGTTTTCATTTTTGATATTTTACGTCGTTTGGCAGGTATTTTAACAGCCATTTTTCCTGAAAGGTATTGTCCTGTGAGAGAGGCTGAATTTTCTATAATTTCCTGTGGTGTCCCTTGCGCTATGATTTCTCCGCCATGAACGCCCGCGGCAGGGCCCATATCGACAACATGATCTGCTGTGAGAATAGCGTCTTCATCATGTTCAACGACAATAACTGTATTGCCAAGATTGCGTAAATGGCGCAGCATTTCCAAAAGGCGTTCATTATCGCGTTGGTGTAAACCGATAGATGGTTCATCTAAAATATAAAGAACGCCTGTAAGACCAGAACCAATTTGGGATGCTAACCGAATGCGTTGACTTTCTCCACCTGAAAGCGTTCCTGAAGTTCGAGACAAGGTAAGATATTCCAATCCTACATGATTTAAAAAAGCTAAACGTTCGCGAATTTCTTTTAAAATACGTATAGCGATATTACGTTGTTTTTCTGTGAGATATTGATGAATATTGGCAAACCAATCATCTGCCTTTAGAATAGAAAGATCTGATATTTGCCCAATATGCATTCCGTGGATTTTTACAGCAAGTGCCTCTGGTTTTAAACGATAACCATGACAAGCTGGGCAAGGCGAAGAAGACATATAACGTTCGATTTCTTCTCGAGACCAAGCAGAATCGGTTTCTTTCCAGCGTCTCTCCATATTGGGGATAATTCCTTCAAAAGGTTGGGTTGTTTTATGCGAACCAGAATTATTTTTATAGATAAAAGAGATTTCATCTTTTTTTGTACCGTAGAGAATTGCCTGTTGTGCTTCATTAGAGAGTTCACACCATTGATCTGTGAGTTTGAAACCGTAAGCTTTTCCTAATGCTTCTAAGGTTTGTCTGTAATAAAGTGAATCCGATTTAGCCCAAGGAGCAATGGCTCCATTCTTTAGGGTAAGATTTTTATTTGGCACAATTTTTAGTGGATCCATTGCCTTTTTTATACCTAATCCATCGCAGAGAGGGCAGGCCCCGAAAGGATTATTAAACGAAAAAAGGCGTGGTTCAATTTCAGGAATAGAAAAACCAGATATAGGGCAAGAAAACTTTTCTGAAAAAATGAGCCGTTTGTGTGTATCATTTTTTGATTTATGAGCAGATTCCTTTGTCGTTTCTTTTTGTGCCAAGGGCTGGTCTGCCATTTCAGCTATGGCAAGTCCATTTGCTAATTGTAAACAGGTTTCTATACTATCAGCCAAGCGAGAGGTGATATCTTTTTGTACAACAATGCGGTCTACCACGACATCGATGTCGTGTTTATATTTTTTATCAAGAGGTGGAATATCGGCGATTTCATAGAATTTTCCATCAACTTTAGCGCGTTGAAATCCTCTTTTTAAAAGTTCTGTTAGCTCTTTTTTATATTCGCCCTTTCGTCCTCGCACCAAGGGTGCCATAATAAAAATTCTTGTTCCTTCTGGTAAGGATATAATTTGATCCACCATTTGGCTTACTGTTTGGCTTTCAATAGGAAGTCCTGTCGCAGGAGAATGAGGAATACCAATACGTGCAAAGAGAAGACGCATGTAGTCGTGGATTTCAGTAACGGTACCTACCGTTGAACGAGGGTTGCGACTGGTTGTCTTTTGTTCAATGGAGATAGCTGGAGATAGACCGTCTATGCGGTCGACATCGGGTTTTTGCATGACTTCCAAAAATTGGCGTGCATAGGCTGAAAGGCTTTCGACATAGCGGCGTTGTCCTTCAGCGTAAATTGTATCAAAAGCTAAGGATGATTTTCCTGATCCAGAAAGTCCTGTTATAACAATGAGTTTGTCACGAGGCAGATCGAGATCAATATTTTTAAGGTTATGCTCACGTGCACCGCGAATGGAGATATATTTTTGATAAGTCATATTTTACCCTTGGCATATGTGACAAAAACTGAGCATCTAAAATGGAATAAAACTGTTTTTTTTAGAATTACAATGTGTTTAACTGCTTTAATGCTAAAAGAAGGTATAAGTTTTATGAAAAGAGAAATACAAATGAGTAGCTTTTTATTCTCTCGTGGTGGAATAAACTATGCGTCTTTATCATCTTTTGTTATAATTACACGGATACAATATTGGGAAAGGATAGCAATATCCATATTGAAGGTCAATTGCAGACATGTAAATTGAAGGTCAAGATGGTTATAACTATTATAAAACAGAGTATTTTACGAATTAAAATTTTGGAGTTTATGCGATGGCTGGTAGCCTTAATAAAGTTATTTTGATTGGTAACCTTGGTGCGGATCCTGAAATCCGCCGTTTGAATTCTGGTGATCAAGTGGCAAATTTGCGTATTGCTACTTCAGAAAGTTGGCGTGATCGGAATACAAATGAGCGAAAAGAACGCACTGAGTGGCATAGTATTGTTATTTTTAATGAAAACCTTGTCAAAGTTGCAGAGCAATATTTAAAAAAAGGCAGCAAAATTTACATTGAGGGGCAGTTACAGACACGAAAATGGCAAGATCAAAATGGAAATGACCGTTATACAACAGAGGTTGTTTTGCAAAAGTACCGTGGTGAATTACAAATGCTTGATGGGCGGGGAACCGCGGGCGGGGAGCAAGGAGCAAGTCAAGGGGGGAGTTATAGTGGTGGCTTTGCCGATAGTAACTCAAATCAGAGAAATACGTTTGGTCAAAATAATAATCAATTGGGAGAAAGTTTTTCACACAAATTAGATGATGACGTACCTTTTTAAGAGTCTTTAATTGCAGTATCATGATTACTTTATGATTTGTTTGTTTCAGATTTTTGAAGTTTAGCGAAGTGGAAATTGTTGATTATTATTGGTAATTTTAATATAAATTAATAACATATTGAAAAATATTGTTAAATTTCTTTTTTGTCATGGGGGAGAAATTAGCATTTTGGTGTATTTTTCGATATAAATAAAGTGAAATGATTCTTTTTTGAAAGTTTTAAAATTGTGACCGATCTTACTCCACTTCCAGAACGTGATGTGCTAACCGGTATTGAACCAATCAGTATTATTGATGAAATGCAACGCTCCTATCTCGATTATGCGATGAGCGTGATTGTTTCACGTGCACTCCCTGATGTTCGTGATGGTCTTAAGCCTGTTCATCGACGTATCCTTCATGCTATGAATGAGATGGGGCTTTCTTTCAATAAGTCATATCGTAAATCTGCTGGTGTTGTTGGTGAGGTTATGGGGAAATTCCATCCCCATGGTGATGCTTCAATTTATGATGCTTTAGTGCGTATGGCGCAGGACTTTTCTTTAAGAAATCCATTGATTGATGGTCAGGGAAATTTTGGTTCCGTTGATGGTGATCCACCCGCGGCTATGCGCTATACTGAGTGTCGTTTAGAAAAAGTTTCAGAAGAACTTTTAGCTGATATAGATAAAGATACTGTTGATTTTCAGGATAATTACGATGGGCGTGAGCGTGAACCGGTTGTCTTACCAGCGCGTTTTCCCAATCTTTTGGTTAATGGGTCAGGGGGGATTGCTGTGGGAATGGCAACCAATATTCCTCCCCATAATCTTGGTGAAGTCGTTGATGGTTGTATCGCTTTGATTGATAATCCCGATATCACACTCGATAAAATAATTGAAATTATTCCTGGTCCGGATTTTCCTACAGGGGGCATTATCCTCGGACATTCTGGTGTTCGTGCAGCTTATGAAACAGGACGTGGCTCAATCATTATGCGTGCTAAAGTTGAGATCGAAGAAATTCGCAATGGTCGACAAGCAATTATTGTGAATGAGATCCCTTATCAAGTTAATAAGGCAACGATGATTGAGAAAATGGCCGAATTGGTGCGCGATAAACGCATTGAGGGAATCTCTGATTTGCGTGACGAATCTGATCGTGATGGATATCGGGTTGTTATTGAGCTGAAGAAAGATGTCGTTGCGGAAGTTGTTTTAAACCAATTATATCGGTATACGCCGCTACAAACTTCCTTTGGTTGTAATATGGTTGCTTTGAATGGGGGAAAACCCGAACAGATGACGTTGCTTGATATGCTTCGTGCATTTGTTTCTTTTCGGGAAGAAGTTGTCAGTCGGCGAACAAAATATCTTTTGCGTAAAGCGCGTGAGCGAGCACATGTTTTGGTTGGTCTTGCCCTTGCTGTTGCCAATATTGATGAAATTATCGCACTTATTCGCAAAGCTCCTGATCCGCAGACAGCACGTGCACAGTTAATGGAGCGACGCTGGCCAGCAATGGATGTCGCACCTTTGATTAAACTTATTGATGATCCTCGTCATATTATTCATGAGGATGGTACTTATAATCTCTCTGAAGAACAGGCGCGTGCTATTTTAGAATTGCGTTTGCAACGATTGACAGCCCTTGGGCGTGATGAAATCGCTGATGAATTGAATAAAATTGGCGTGGATATCGCTGACTATCTTGATATCTTGGCATCACGCATACGCATTATGTGTATTGTTAAGGATGAGTTGAGCGCTCTTCGTGAGGAATTTGCAACGCCGCGACGTACCGTATTTGGTTTTGGTAGCGCTGAGATGGAGAGTGAAGATCTGATTGCACCAGAGGATATGGTGGTAACGGTGAGCCATAGTGGCTATATTAAACGTGTGCCTCTTAATACCTATCGTGCACAGCGACGTGGTGGTAAGGGGCGTTCTGGTATGTCCACGAAGGATGAGGATTTTGTAACGCGATTGTTTGTTGCCAATACGCATACTCCGGTTCTTTTCTTTTCATCACGTGGAATTGTTTATAAGGAAAAAGTTTGGCGACTGCCGCTGGGGACACCCCAATCGCGTGGGCGGGCTTTGATCAATATGCTTCCTTTACAACCAGGTGAGCGTATTACAACGATTATGCCTTTGCCTGAAGATGAAGCGAGCTGGAGTGCATTGGATGTTATGTTTGCGACAACACGTGGAACTGTGCGTCGTAATAAATTATCAGATTTCGTTCAAGTTAATCGTAATGGTAAAATTGCAATGAAACTTGATGAAGAAGATGAAATTCTTTCTGTTGAAACCTGTACAGAACATGATGATGTTGTTCTAACAACAGCCAATGGACAATGTATCCGTTTTCCAGTTGTTGATGTTCGTGTCTTTGCTGGGCGTAATTCTGTGGGAGTTCGTGGTATCAATTTAGCTAAAGGCGATAAAGTCATTTCGATGACAATTTTAGAGCATGTCGAGGCGACGTCTATTGAGCGTTCTGCTTATATTAAACGTGTAATGAATGAACGGCGTGCTTCTGGTGCAGATGCTGATGTTGAAGATATTGTAACTCTTGATGAGGAAGATGGGGGTGCTGAAACAGAGTTAACAGATGAACGTTATGCAGAACTTCATGCACGTGAACAAATGCTTTTGACGGTGAGTGAGTTTGGTTATGGTAAACGCTCTTCATCCTATGAGTTCCGGATTTCCGGACGTGGCGGAAAAGGGATTCGTGCAACAGATCCATCTAAAACAGCTGAAATTGGTAAATTAGTAGCGGCTTTTCCGGTGAAGGCGCAAGATCAAATTATGTTGGTATCAGATGGGGGACAGCTTATTCGTGTTCCTGTTGAGGGAATTCGTACTGCTGGGCGCTCAACTAAGGGAGTCACAATTTTTAATACAGCCAAAGGTGAAAGGGTCGTATCGGTTGAACGTATTTCTGAACCTGAAGATGATACGAGTTCATTAGATGATGAAGGTGAGAAGCATTCTGATACAGTTGATATGAGCGAAGAAAAATAATTTTCAAGAGGATGAAGTAAAATCATGAAAATTGCTCTTTATGCAGGTTCTTTTGATCCTCTTACAAATGGTCATCTTGATGTTTTGAAAGGATGTTTTGTGTTAGCTGATAAGGTGGTCGTCGCTATAGGGATACAGGCTGACAAAAAAACACTCTTTAGCTTCGAAGAGCGTGTTGATTTCATTACGCAGGTAGGGAAAGATTTGTTTGGCGCGGATTCTAACCGATTGCAGGTTCTTTCATTTAGCAACCTTCTAATTGAGAAGGCGCGTGAAGTTGGTGCTTCATTTCTCATTCGTGGATTGCGTGATGGTACTGATCTTGATTATGAAATGCAAATGGCAGGGATGAATGGCGTTATGGCTCCTGAATTGCAAACTGTTTTTTTGCCGGCAAGCGTTTCTGGGCGTGCGATAACTTCTACATTGGTACGCCAAATTGCCTCCATGGGAGGTGATGTGACACCATTTGTACCGCCCAATATTGCACGAGCTTTGAGCTCGAAATTCCAATCTTTTAGGGGAGAATAATTGTGTCTCGTAGAATTTTTGCTGTTTTGATATGTGTGTTTTGTTTTTTTTCATTGTCCGCTGTCGCCGGTAATTCTAGCCCAGCAAGTGATGCAAGCCTTCTTGTTTTATCTCTCAAAGATGGTGATGTCATTATTCGTCTGCGTCCTGATTTGGCGCCAAAACATGTTGCGCAAATTAAAAGATTAACAGAGGAGGGGGCTTATAATAATGTTGTATTTCATCGTGTTATTCCTAATTTCATGGCACAAACTGGTGATGTAAAGTTTGGAAAAAAAGGCAGTAGAGATTTTGATTTGAAACGCGTTGGTATGGGTGGCTCAAATTATCCCAATATACCGGCAGAGTTTTCAAAGCAGCCGTTTAAGCGTGGTACTGTTGGGATGGCACGGTCACAAGATCCGGATTCCGCGAATTCTCAATTCTTCATTTGTTTTGATGATGCTGCTTTTTTAAATGGTCAGTATACGGTTGTTGGAGAGGTTATAAAGGGGATGGATATTGTTGATAAAATAAAAAAAGGTACGACAAGTAATAATGGATCTGTAAAAAATCCTGATGTTATTAATGCTGCTACTTTACAAGTTGAGAGATGAATCAAAGGAGCTTTCCATATGGTTGAGAATAAAAATCCAGAGAATACTTTAATTCTTGAAACAACAAAGGGCAGAGTTGTTATTGAGCTTTTGGCTGATTTAGCGCCAAAACATGTTGCACGTATTAAAGAATTGGTACGTGAAGGTGCTTATGATAATGTTATTTTCCATCGCGTTATTGATGGTTTTATGGCGCAAACTGGCGATGTCCAATTTGGAAAGAAGGATAGTGAAAAATTCAATTTATCCCGTGCGGGTATGGGGGGGGCAGAAAAACCAAATTTAACAGCAGAGTTTTCAAATCTTTCTCATAAGCGTGGTACAGTTTCTATGGCACGTAGTCAGAATCCAAATTCTGCTAATTCTCAGTTTTTTATTTGTTTTGCAGATGCTCCGTGGCTTGATCGTCAATATTCCATATGGGGACAGGTTGTTGAAGGTATGGAAAATGTTGATAAAATTAAACGTGGTGAACCTGTTGCAGATCCAGATTCAATTACCAAAGCCGTTATTGCTGCGGATGCAAAATAGTATAAATTATGCTGATTTCAATTGTCAGTTTCTAAGAAAAAATACTCTTTTCTGATCAATAAAGGCACACAAAACTCTTTTGTAGTATCACACTTACCTTTTATAATTTCGAGCTAAGAATTGTCCATATATTTCCTTCAATCGGATCTTCTTGAAGAATATAACGCAAAGGATTTGTACAAACACTTGTCAGAATAGGAAAACGCAAAGTCTGTTGTGTTATGGTTGTTGTTTGGAAAAGTATTTTATAAAAAATTCGGCATTTCTCTTCAATTCATTGTTGGTCTATTAATGGTTTTATGATGTTACTTTTCTGAGAGAGCGTGTGCTTTTGTTGCTGCTTGTAAATCAACATCCAATCCTAATGCAGCAGCACACATATTAATACGGATAAGAGCCTTACTAGCTGCTCCAGTTTTCCTAGCAAGGTGGAAAACCAGCATTTATGTATATCTCATTGGTGTCATCTTTAAAACAAGAAGACAGTTTAATCTTAGAAGAATGTGAAGGCGCAGAGGTGAAACAAATGGCTAGTCTTGCCATATTCTTTTTAATTCAGCTTTACTTTTTTAAAAAGTATCTAAAGCGATATCATTTAAATAATGAAGGTTATGCATAGCCTTACGTTTTTATTTTTCTCGTTTTTTAATAGAGGAACGCTCCAAACGGAATATACTTAATGTTGCACATTTACGTGTTTTTTTAAGAAGCATTTCTCAGTATATATCAACATTCACTTCCACGATGACATTCATGGCATGTATAGTTTTAAAGCTTGTGAAGGAGCAAACGGGTACCATCATACGCTTTTTCAGCCTCTAATGTTACGATAGAGCTTTTGGTATTTGAGAATCTTTACAAAAAGCATTTTTAGTTTTTTTAAGTGTTTTTACACGTTAATTTCTTTTGTGAATTATCTCAAGTGCCAAGAGCTATCTCAATATTGTAAGGGGATAAATGATTATGCTCATTTGCGCTTTTATTAAGCGTGGGGATCGCCGTGCTCAGCAGATGAAAAATTTTTATCTGTAAAAGTAAAGAATATTGTAAGCTGTACAATGCGTTCAGAATTTTCTTCTATGCGTACAAAGTTATTGCTTATGGAAGTATGTGAAGATGAGATTATTGTGATAATAATTTTTCAGTTCTATTAAGGCTTTAGTGCATTAATCGTAGGTATTTTGAGGTATGATATTATAAGGATTTTGCTATTTTTTTGGAGCTAGATTATCACTTTTATTATGGTGATTTCTTAACAAGAAATGTTCTTTTATCTCGTTTAATTTTTTATGCTGGTTACAATATTGAGCGAATCAAAAATTAATTCATAAAGCTTATGACAATGCTCGTAAGGGGATATCTTTTTTCTTTCTATAGAGATATGCATTGATGGAATCAAAAAGACGAGAGTTATGATAAAGACATTTCATTATAGAAAAATTGCTCAAGATGGGTATGCACGTCGAGGCGAAATTATAACGGGGCGAGGATGTGTTCGTACACCCGCATTTATGCCTGTTGGGACGGCAGGAACCGTTAAGGCTATGTATATGGATCAAATACGTGATCTTGGTGCAGATATCATTTTGGGGAATACTTATCATTTAATGTTACGTCCAGGAGCTGAACGTGTTGCGCGTTTGGGAGGATTACATGAATTTTCACGCTGGAGCGGACCTATTTTAACCGATTCTGGTGGCTTTCAGGTTATGTCATTGGCGGGAATCCGTAAAATTACTGAACAAGGTGTGATTTTTCGCTCTTACATTAATGGAGCTTACTATGAAATGAGTCCAGAGCGTTCTATCGAAATTCAAGAACTTCTTGGTGCGGATATCCAGATGCAGTTGGATCAATGTATTGCATTACCTGCAACTGAAAAAGAAATGGAAGAAGCTATGGAACTTTCATTGCGGTGGGCGCAGCGTTGTAAAACAGCTTTTGGAGATCAGCCAGATAAAGCATTGTTTGGGATTGTTCAAGGTGGTGATAATATGAAACTGCGTGAACGTTCTGCTCAAGCATTAAAAGAAATGGATTTAAAAGGTTACGCTATTGGAGGGCTTGCTGTTGGTGAGCCGCAGAGTGTTATGACAGCAGTATTGGATACTACTTGTCCGATTTTACCAGAGGATAAACCACGCTATCTTATGGGAGTAGGGACACCTGATGATATTTTACAAAGTGTTGCTCGTGGTGTTGATATGTTTGATTGTGTTATGCCGACGCGTGCAGGACGTCATGGTTTAGCTTTTACCCGCTTTGGTAGAATTAATTTGCGTAATGCGCGTTATGCAGAAGATCCACATCCTCTTGATCCGCAGTCACTTTGTCCAGCAGCACATGATTATAGTTGTGCTTATTTGCATCATTTGATCAAATCTGGTGAATCTCTTGGGGGTATGTTGTTGAGTTGGAATAATCTTTTTTATTATCAACAACTGATGCAGGGAATTCGTGATGCCATTGAAGAAGGCTGTTATGCTGATTTTTGCGCTGAAACGCGCGCTCTATGGGCACAAGGACGCTAAAATATTAATCGTAATATAACGCTTCATTTTTTTATTGAATTTATTCTTGCACTTACAAATTTAGCTAAAAATATGAAATTAGAAAACACCTTCAAAAATTATAAATTCCACTATCCTAAGATATAGAAGTGCGGTTTTATAGGGCATATATTCTTTTTCTAATTACTATATAAAACAGAAACTGTTACTCCGGTACGCGCTACCTGATCCGGAGAAAAACAGTTTATTTCTGTTTCTGATGACTGTTTAAAGCAACAATGTTAATGAGGCGTTAGCGAACTCTTAAAGAAGTATGAAAATTGTATTTTTATGAGCTAATTTGTGTTTTTTATTACTAAAGGTAAAGAATGGGTTATATACAACCGAATAGATAAATCTTTAGAAAATTAAAAGAAAACTAAAATAAGATTACAACATTTTAAATATTATAATTATATATTTTAAGTTTTTATTATTTTTATATCTTAATAATAAGTATTATTTATAAGATAATTATATATTTTAAGTCATAAAAAATTTAAATATTAATCACGATAATTAGCACATTTATAAAATATCGATAAATATATTGAGATAAAAATTATTATATTTGTTTTCTGCTCTGTTTATAGAATTTATCTGAAAATAAGCATAGTATATTTAATTGAATATTTTAATTTAAAGATAATGAGTTAGATATCTGATGCGATTCCTCTGTTAGAGGAGGGAGGGGTAAAGATGCCTAAAAGAGGATATTTAATAAATCTAGAAACCAAGCACTATTCTCATGAGAGTTTTTAAAAGATTCTATAATAATTTATAAGAATGGCGTAAAGTTGAAATTATAGCTTATCAATTTGGAGGATCTGCATTTAGATAACAAAAATAATGCAACAATAATTTTGGGAGAAGTTTTATCTTTGTATCAAGATAATGATGAGATGTGGTTCACTTGTTTGAAGTGCATTATTCGACAAATTTTAGAATTATTTATAGGGTATAGTATATCGTCGCAAAATAAAGGTTTCACTGTAAAATCGGAACTGATAAAATAGGAGACAAAGTTTATTATCTGGCAGATCTGAGAAAAATAGGTGAATACGTCTATAACCTTGAGGGTTTCAAAGGTTTTTCATTAAAGAATCTTACCTGAAACTTCATAAAATGCTTTATATATCAAAATATTTCTAAAACTTCATTGGGGACTATTGGGTATGCGTATAACAATGTTTTGAATTTTTGTTTGTGTGTATTACAGATATCTACAGTTAAAACTCCTATCCAGAAGTGATGATATGAGGGATTCTTATAAACAAAAGGTTCTTGCATTGGAAATTGATTCGAGAATACGGCGTTTAATAATTTTAGCCCTTGCCGTGGGGAGTTTTGCTATTGGTACTGCAGAGTTTGTTGCAATGGGGCTACTGCCAGAGATGGCACGAAGTTCATATGTTGATATTCCTACCGCTGGTCAATATATTTCTGCTTATGCATTAGGAGTTGTAATTGGATCACCTCTTTTAGCTGTGGCAACAGCTCATGTATCACGCAAAACTGTTTTGATAGGATTGATGCTTTTTTATGCTTTAGCAAATATCGCTAGTGCCTTTGTTTCTGATTTTAGCATATTAGTAGTATTACGCTTTCTCAGTGGACTTCCCCATGGAATCTATTTTGGACTTGCGGCTATGGTTGCCTCTTCAATGGTAGAAATGAAAGAACGTTCTAAAGCTGTTGGATATGTTATGCTTGGCTTAACAATTGCAACCGTTTTGGGAGCACCCAGTGCTACTTGGATTGGTCAACTTATTGGTTGGCAGATTGCTTTTGTCCTTGTGGGTATGATTGCTTTATTATGTTGTTTGCTTATTTGGAATTTTTTGCCTTGTGATTTAAGTTTTCCAAAAACGAATCCTTTGCACGAAATGGGTGCATTAAAGCAAAAGCAGGTATGGCTTCTTTTGTTAATGGTTTCGGTGGGAGCGTCAGGATTATTTTCTGTTTTCACTTATATCAAGTCAACATTAATGCATATTTCTGGTGTTTCACTTGAGTGGGTACCATTTATCATGCCGTTAGTTGGATTGGGAATGGTGGTAGGAAATCTCTTGGGGCCTAAATTAGCTGTTAAAATTGGTATTTCGCCGATGATATTTTTTTCTATGCTTTGGAGCGTATTTGTTTTTTTTCTTTTTTTCTTTTTGTCCTATGCTCCGTTAACAGCGGCAATAGGATGCTTTTTTGCTGGGACTTCTTTTGCTTCTATGCCTTCTATACAAACAAAAATTATGGATGTTGCACTACAGGGACAGATTTTGGCAGGAGCATTAATGCAGTCTGCTTTTAATATTGCTAATGCTCTTGGTGCAGAATCTGGAGCATTAGTTTTAAAATTGGGCTATAGTTATGAATATACAGCTATTTTAGGAAGTGTTCTAACTTTGTGTGGACTAGTGATTTTTTGCGTCTCATGGTATATGGAAAAGCATGCTTAATACTTTTGATTTTTTTAATGAAGAAGGTATTTTTATGTTTATTTAATTATTGGAATGTCCTGTTGGACTTTTTAATATGCAGTAAGAAATGCGCAGCGCTAATGGAATAGCAAAACAAAATAAAAAACCAATGAGCACTATAAGAAGAGTTTTTGCTGCTAAGATCATTCCTATTGTTCCTCCAGGATTAAAGAGACCGGAAAGATTGGTGATAACTCCGGCTAGAGTTGCACTCAATGCAGCTGAAAATAGTTGTACGGAGGTAAGGGATTCACTGGCACGTAGAGCATCTTCATCATTTGTACATTGTAAGATCCGTGTGAGCAAATGTGGCCATGCTATGCCCGCACTGATTCCAATAGAAAATAGTGCTAAGCAAATAGTAAAAATATATTCAAGTGTGGAAACTTCTGTTGGGATGAGCCATAAAAGAATCGCTATACCTAACAGTTTAAATAGGGGCGAGTATATAATGATGTTGCGAATTTTTTTTGTGGAGACAGCAGCACTTGAGAGGGCTCCACACGTCCACCCTAGGCTCATAAGTGCTGCTATATAACCGGCTATAAGGGGAGCTTGTCCATGAAGTTCTTGAAGAAAAAGTGGTAAATAAAGTTCTATACTGTACACGACTGTTGTCATCACGAGTATTAATGCGTAAACGGGAAAAATTTCAGAAGAGAAAGAAAAGGATTTGCGCGGCAACATAGGATGAAAGCTATATGATTCGATTTTTGCTAGAACAAAGAGAAGACTAAGTCCGATAACTAATCCGCAAATTTTTGCCATTGTTGTGTCCATAGCTCCTCCAACAGAAATGATAAAAATCAATAAGGTGAGTATGAAAAGCTGAAGAAGAGGGAGGGGGGATGTTGGAACATAGTTTTCATTCTTTTTAGGTAAAATTTTACAGGCTATGAGTAAGAAGAATATAGCTAATGCGCCAATGATCCAAAAGGATGCTCTCCATAGGCCATAATATACAGAAATTCCTCCTATCGCTGGACCTAATAAGGTTGATATTCCCCACATTCCAGAGATAACACTTAATGCATGTGACCATAAAGAGGGGCTGAAAATAATACGTACCATGGAATAGGATAGAGATAACAAAGAACCACTTCCCAATCCTTGAATAAAGCGTCCTATTAAAAATAATGACATAGATGAAGAAATGCTGCACAGGAAAGTGCCTAAGGTAAATATAAGTCCAGAGATAACATAAGCGTTGCGAGGACCTAATTTTCCTAATATTTTTGTTGCAAGTGAAGTACCAAGGAGTGAAGCTGTAATAAAGACAGTTGCCACCCAAGAATAATATATCTCATTGCCAATATGATTCATAAGGGAGGGTAAAATAGTAATAACAATATAAACGTTGGTTGCGTGTAATACAACACCACCTGTAAACGTTAAAAAGCAAAGACCGTTTTTACCTAATAAAAGCGCAGACCAACTTTGTTTTTTCACTGTTTTTTTGCTATTTAATAAAAGTTTATCCTCTTTTTACTTATAAGGTACTTCTTTGAATTTGCCAAGAGAAATTCAAAGCTCTGTTTAGAGCTTTGAATTTTAATTTAAGTAATAACTTAATTGCCCATTGCTTTTTTGAGATTCTCATCAATTTTCTCGAGGAAACCTGTCGTAGAAAGCCATTTTTGTTTAGGACCAATCAAAAGTGCGAGATCTTTAGTCATAAAACCCTCTTCGACGGTTTTAATACAAACTTCTTCCAATGTCGTGGAAAAGTTTTTTAATTTCTCATTGTTATCTAGTTTAGCACGGTGTGCCAGCCCACGCGTCCATGCGAAAATAGATGCAATAGAATTTGTTGATGTTTCTTCACCTCTTTGATGCTGACGGTAATGGCGTGTTACGGTGCCGTGTGCTGCCTCTGCTTCAACAATTTTACCATCTGGTGTCATAAGAACAGAAGTCATGAGACCAAGAGAACCAAAGCCTTGGGCAACAATATCAGATTGAACATCACCATCATAGTTTTTACATGCCCATACATAGCCCCCTGACCACTTTAATGCAGAAGCAACCATATCATCAATAAGACGGTGTTCGTAATATAATTTACGGTTTTCAAATTCAGTTTTAAATTCCGTATCAAATATTTCTTGAAAGATATCTTTAAAACGACCATCGTAAGTTTTTAGAATGGTATTTTTTGTTGAAAGATAAACTGGAACATTCCTTTGTAGTCCATAATTAAAGGATGCGCGGGCAAAATCACGAATTGACTCATCAAGGTTATACATAGCCATAGCAACCCCTGCGCTTGGGGCATCAAAAACATCATGTTCAATAACTTGATTGTCATCACCTACAAATTTAATACTTAATTTCCCTTTTCCTGGAAATTTAAAATCTGTTGCCTTGTATTGATCAGCAAAAGCGTGACGTCCGATGATAATTGGCTTTGTCCAGTTAGGAACAATGCGAGGGACGTTTTTACAGATAATGGGTTCGCGAAAAATGACTCCTCCTAAAATATTGCGGATTGTGCCATTAGGTGATTTCCACATTTTTTTTAGGTTAAATTCTTTAACGCGTGCCTCATCAGGTGTGATGGTTGCACATTTTATACCAACCCCATATTTTTTGATAGCATTGGCAGAATCGATTGTTACCTGATCATTGGTTGCATCACGATTTTCGACGGAAAGATCATAATATTTGAGATCAATGTCGAGATAGGGATGGATTAATTTATCTTTGATATATTTCCAGATGATACGGGTCATCTCATCCCCATCAAGTTCAACAACGGGGTTTTCTACTTTGATCTTTACCATTAGAAGTCCTTTTTTTTTAAGCGATACTACTTTATAGCACTTTCAAGTTTATAATGAAAAGTAAAAACAAGGGAAAAAAGCATTCAAATATGAGCTTTTAGAATATATTATCAATAGAGTGTAAAGTTTTTTTGGAGGGTTTAATTTTTGAAAAGAAGTGATGTGTTTACAAATCTATAATTATTCTATGATCGATGAAGAATCTGTTTACTAGATAAGGTAGTTAGATCACTGGGGAAGAGGGATTATGCATTTTTATTTATCAGAGATTCTATTTAATAAGTTGATCGTATTCTAAATTATAGTTTCTTGATTTGTTGTGTTAGGTGAATAAGAATCTATTTTTATATCGTATTTCAATTCTAAGATTACGGTCTGTTTGTTTATAGAAAAATTTAATGTGATACAAAGGCACTGTAATTAGAAATGCTTCATACAAAATGCGTTTTGGGGTAAATTTCAGTTTTGAAGGTTGGAAGAAACGTATAAATGATGTGGCTGGTTTTAATTTAAAAATTAACGGCATACGCAAGAATATGGTTTATAAACTTACCGTATCATGAGCTAGAACCCTCTAGTTTTTATATTTTATCGATTTTTATTGTTATCAACTGTGCGCAGTAAAGCACTACTATCGAAATGCAACAAAGAAATTAATCATCTAATGATTCTCGTATCTTTTTTACGAAGAGATCCCTTTAAAAATCTTATTCCTCGTTTTTATTTATACATTCCTCGTTTTTAAAAATACAAATAAAATGAATGTATTAAACATAGAAAAAAGGATTATGGTACGCCCAAGGGGAATCGAACCCCTGTTTCCGCCGTGAAAGGGCGATGTCCTAACCGCTAGACGATGGGCGCAAACCATTGATGAGGCTTATAGAGAGGATCTTTTTACTTCGCAAGCCCTCTATGTCATTTTTTTTGAAAAAAGTGTGTTTTATTGAATAATTTTTGAGCAATTCCTGTTTGGATTGTTTCTTTTCAGTTTGAGTAGTAGGCAAAAATGATCAAAACATTATTTTAAATGTGTTTATTTTTTGCATATTTTATCGTTTGTTATCTTTTCTTGCACATGAGAATATTATTTAACTTGCTTGAAAGAGCCTTTATACAGAAGATTTCTTATTTGAGCTTATCATAAAGCAAAAAACTGTATAAATTTATGAAGTATAAAGCAAATATTTATTACCAAATTAACAAATAATAATAATCATACAAAAGTTTTTTGAGGATTAAGCTATATATTACTTTTATTTTAAAAATATAAATATATTATGTATGATGAAAATGAGAATATTAAATCAATTTTACAGAATATATTAAAAATATTTTTCTTATCTTTACTTTTACATGTTTGTGAGAAATTTAAAATTAAAACCCCTTCATTTGTTCCCTCACATATTTGGAAGGTTATTTATTTGAAAATGAATTAGCTTGGGTGAAGGGCAGATTGAGGTTTTTGTCATTTCAATTCGCTAGTTTTTCAAAGGGGTGGCGATAAGTTTAGGTAAAATATTCGAGTTTTGCAAATTTATTCTCCATATTTATAATATGGCAGAATTATGGTGTGCACATATTAAGTTTTGTTTTTTACTTTAATGTAAGGTTCTATTTTGATATATGGGTGCATTAAAGATTTATAGTTCAAGCTATGGAATGGTAGGAAGGAATGTGTTATTATCTACTGCTCTACTTTGTTTTATCCATTCTCTTAATTTATCATATGAAAGAATGTTTTTTGTCCAGTACTTGTTGATTTAGAAGAGATGTTTTTATTCTTTCTTACCAAGTATTCAATATTCTTTAATTTGTTATTGATTATTTTTTAGAACTTTTTTTTATGGCAACTTGCATTTACTAGTTTTACAGATTTTCATTCTGAATTAGATATTTTATAAAGATTCTGAAATCTTTGAAGACAATAAATATTATATTTTTAGGAATGTTGATTGAACAAGCGGGGATAATTCTATTGGAGAACATGGAGTGAATAGAGCGGGGTATTTCTTTTGTTCTTATGGATGTAAGTACTCTTTGTGTTGATTGGCACATCATTTAAACGATTTTTCAGTGAAGATAGGGATCAGTGGTTAATAATGGCAGAAGCTTTAAAAGTTGGTGTTGCGGGACTTGGTACGGTTGGTACTTCAGTTGTTCGAGCTCTATGTGAAAAAGCGAATAGTTTAGCTTGTCAATGTGGGCGATTCATCAAAGTCGTTGCTGTTAGTGCGCGCGATAAAAGCCGTAATCGTGGAATTGATCTCAGTGATATAAAATGGTTTGATTCACCTGTGGAGTTGGCTGCTTCTGATGAGATTGATGTTTTTGTAGAGTTAATTGGTGGTGAATTAGATGTGGTGTACACCGCTGTTAAGAGAGCGCTTGAGGCAGGACATCATGTTGTAACAGCCAATAAAGCTCTTCTTGCTCGACATGGAGTAGAGCTGGCTATAATTGCAGAAAAAAAAGGTGTTTTTCTTCATTTTGAAGCAGCTGTTGCAGGTGGAATTCCTGTCATCAAAGCGATGAGAGAATCACTTGTCAGTAATCACATATCCCGAATTTATGGTATTCTCAATGGAACCTGTAATTATATATTAACACGCATGTTTACGGAAGGCCTTTCATTTAAAGATTGTTTAGCAGATGCACAGAGACTTGGGTATGCTGAAGCAGATCCAAGTTTTGATATTGAGGGAAATGATACTGCTCATAAATTAGCTTTGTTGACAAGCTTGGCATTTGGAACGGCTGTTTCGTTAGATGATGTTTATGTTGAAGGAATTCATAATATTTCGCAAATTGATATTCGGGCAGCTGATGAATTAGGGTATCGGATTAAGCTTTTAGGGGTTGCATTAAAAACGGATTCTGGAATAGAGCAACGCGTTCATCCAACAATGGTACCAACATCTTCAATGATTGCACAGATAAATGGCGTAACCAATGCTCTTTCTATTCAAAGTGATTTATTAGGTGAATTACTGTTTTCTGGTCCTGGCGCCGGAGGAATGGCAACAGCATCAGCCGTTATTGGTGATTTGGCTGATATAGCAAAAGCGCGTTCTGGTTTTCAGTATGCACCTGTTTTAAGACGTCCAGCATTAGAACTTGCTCCTCATAAAAAAGCACGTATTTCGCATCATGCAGGGGGGTATTTTATTCGTTTAAATGTTCATGATCGTACTGGTGTTTTTGCTGCGGTCGCAAGGCATATGGCTGATAATCACATCTCATTGGAGTCGATTGTTCAAAGATCTTTTGTAGAAGATCAAATTGAAAAAACAATTATTTTAATTACGCATGAAACAACAGAGGTGAATGTACGACAGGCACTTGCAGAAATTGAAAAAGATGGACATCTTGTTGCAAAATCTCAATTTATTCGTATTGAGCCTATGGCAGAGAATTGATAACTTTCTTGATAATGACAAAAAGGCAAGCTTGAGTCCTTTTGTCTCTTGTGGAAAATTTTCATCTTTGCCAAAAACTTTATTCTTAGTATTTAATAAGGACTCATATTTTTTCTGGTATTCATTCGGTAGGATTTTTTCATATGCCCACAACTCAGAAGATTTTAAATGGACTTGATCGTATTTTGACGCTTGAATTGGTACGTGTTACTGAACGTGCTGCTGTTGCTGCTGCACGCTGGCGCGGGCGTGGCGATGAAAAAGCTGCGGATCAGGCTGCTGTAGATGCAATGCGGCAGGAACTTAATCGATTGCCTATTGATGGTACAGTGGTGATTGGTGAAGGTGAGCGGGATGAAGCGCCTATGCTTTATATTGGAGAAAAAGTAGGTCTTCAAAGTGGATTGGCGATCGATATTGCACTTGATCCACTAGAGGGAACAACACTTTGTGCTAAAAATATTGCCAATTCTTTGGCAGTAGTTGCAATTGCTGAAAAAGGTAATCTCCTTTATGCTCCTGATGTTTATATGAAAAAAATTGCTATTGGTCCTGGTTATCCAAAGGGAGTAGTAGACATAGATGCTTGTCCTACCGATAATATCTATGCTCTTGCGAAGGCTAAAGGAGTGGCTGTTAATCAGATTGTTGTTTGTATTATGGATAGGCCTCGTCATGAAAAGTTAATTAATGAAGTACGAGCGACAGGGGCATCGATTCGCTTGATTGGGGATGGAGATGTTGCTGCTGTTATTGATACAACTGATCCAGAAGAAACAGGTATTGATATCTATATGGGGATTGGGGGAGCACCTGAAGGTGTTTTAGCTTCTGCTGCTTTGCGCTGTATTGGAGGACAGATGCAAGGTCGTTTGCTGCTAGATACAGAAGAGAAAATTGCTCGTGCAGCTAAAATGGGGATTAGTGATCCCAATAAAGCTTATACAATGGAAGAAATGGCAAAGGGTGATGTTTTGTTTGCAGCAACAGGGGTGACAGATGGCAATATGCTTTCTGGTGTTAAATTTACATCTCGTTACATTCAAACGGAAACTCTCGTAATGCGCTCCCATACGGGTACAGTCCGTAATATTAAAGCGCAGCATAGAGATCATTCAAAATTTGATTAATGTTTTCTTTTTTCGTCATTAAAAATAGAGGGAGTTTTTTAGGAAATACGCTTCCATGAATCTGCTTTCATGGAAGCGTTTATAGATATGAGAATATCTTATTATTATGAGAGCTGGACAGAATGAACCCAGCCATTTTTATCTTCTATGTTCCCTTTTTGAAGGCCAACCAATTGTGTACGAAGCTGCTTTGTAACTTCTCCAACTGTTTCATTTCCAATAATAAATTCTCCCCCTTTATATTTAAAACGACCAATTGATGTGACAACGGCAGCTGTACCACAAGCAAAGACTTCTTTAAGGTGTCCACTCTTTGCATCTTCTTGAAGCGCTGCAAAAGAATAAGGACGCTCTTCTATTTTTAAACCCATTTGTTGAGCTAATCTTAAGATTGAATCACGAGTTATCCCTGGAAGGATAGTTCCATTAAGTGTGGGGGTTACAAGTGTATTATTGTCCATAATAAAGCAGACATTCATACCACCAAGTTCTTCAATCCATTTATGTTCAATCATATCAAGGAAGAGTACTTGGCTACAATTGTTTTCGGTTGCAGTTTTTTGTGCAAGTAAGCTTGCTGCATAGTTTCCACCACATTTCGCAGCGCCTGTGCCCCCTGGACCAGCGCGGCTATAATCTGTTTCAATCCATACACTAACAGATTTTTCTTCTCCTTTGAAATAGGATTCAACTGGAGAGGCTATGATACAAAAAAGATATTCTTGAGAAGGGCGGACTCCCAAAAAGTTTTCATTGCCAAACATAAATGGACGGATATAGAGGCTAGCGTTGGGATGATCAGAAACCCATTTTTGATCAATTTTTACTAATTGATGAACGGCATCCAGAAAAATATCTTTTGGCAATTCTGGCATAGCTAAACGCCTCGCTGATTCTATAAAGCGTTGTGCATTGGCATCAGGACGGAAGAGCAAGATGCGCCCATCTTTTGCTCGATATGCTTTTAAACCCTCAAAAATTTCCTGTCCGTAATGTAAAACGGTACTTGCAGGGTTAATTTCTAAAGCTTTGTATTGAGAAATGATGGCATTATGCCAGCCTTTGTCTTCAGTCCATTGAATAGTACACATGTGGTCTGTAAAAAATTGACCAAAACCGGGACTTTTTAAAATTTCTTCACACTTTTCTTCTGACAGAGGAGATGGGTGTTTTTCTATTTTAAAGGGAAGCGACGATATAGGAGATTTCATAAAAAAACCTTTTGAGTATGTTTCATTTTTATTAATAAAAATAATGAGATATTTTGATCACAACTCTATTATTAACAAAACCTTTGTGTCAATGTTTTATTATAGAACACAAAGAGGTTTATTATAGAATTCAAAGGCTATGATAGATATTTTAATTCTACTCTCGCCTCTTTTTCTCAACTTTATGAAGTAAGCTGGAACTTTTTTCTATAATTATCGTTTTCTCAAAATAAGTATCTGAATAATTTCATATATGCATATTGTCTAGAAATTAAAAGGTAAGGGAATTGAGAAAAGGAATCTACTATGATTGATAAAAATTATCACACATATGAAGAACGTATGGCAGCAGAAAGAAGAGATAGTGAACAACGTGTTTCAATCGCTAAGGGTATTTTTGCTATTCTTCTTGCGATCGTTATTATCTGGTTTGTTTTTGGTTTTTTAGGATCTTTTTTTGCAAAATCTCCTGAACATAGTTCGCGTTATAATACTCCAGAAACAAGTCAAAGCGTAACAACGCCCAAAAAAGATTTAAATTCGCTCCCTCCTGTACCTTATACTTATAAGGGTACGGAATGACTTTTTCATAAATATAATCTTTTAGATAGGGCGAAAATCGACGTAGATTAAGGAATAAAGTCAGCACAAAGACATAAAAAAGATTGGACGATTTTAATTTCTGAAGTTTTTGATACGTAATTAAATGGTATGGAAATAAATCATGCAACGGTTGTTAAAACCGTTGCATGATTGGTTTAGCGTGTGATGAAGCAGCTTCCACCAGAACTTTTAATGGATTCACAAAGGATTATGGCTTCATTACGGTCTTGCGCTTGAATCCGAACACGGTAATAAGTACCTTTTCCTGGTATAAAAGCGGATTGAATATTTAAAGAACGGGCACCGATAAGGAATCCAAACTTAGATTTCATATTTTTTAAAGAATTTCTAGCTAGCTCATGCGTTGGTTGAGATGCAAGTTGTACGTAATAACTTTCTGAATTTTGTGCTGCGACTTTGTTTGATGATGTGGGGCGAGACGCGGCGGGTGTTTCAACTTGTGTATTTCTTTCTGCATGAGAAGGAATAGGGATAAATTTTTCTTCAATATTTGAGTTAGAAGTACTTTCTGCGATTATTTTATCAATATTATTTTTGAGATCAAGGTCTATTTCTTGATTGTTTATATCAGAATCATGCGACGAAACAAGGGACGAATCTTGAAGTTCATTAGGAGTTTGATCAATGTTTTCTTCAGACTGAGCAGCAGTTTTGCTCTTTGTTTGATGTACGGGAGCTAGTGTAACTGTACCATCTTGATTTACAATAACAGTTTGTACTTCTTGCGTGGGAATAGTATGGTTTATGGCTTCTGTGACTGCATCTTCAACATCAGATTCATTTAAAGAAGAAGATGAAGCGTTTGAAGATTCTTCAGGATTTAATTCTTTTAAATTTTCAGGTTGTTCAGAGTTATCAATAAGAAATTGTTGTGTGTTTTCTTGTTTTTCATTTTGTTCAGTTGTTTGCTTATAGATATCTAAATTATGTGCAACATCATTTTTCGGTTCAGTTGTTTCTGGTTTGAATTTAAAAGGCGCATTATCAGCGTGGATAATGATCGTTTCTTCATTTTTTTGTGATGACATAAAAAAGTGCGAATAACCAGCAAATCCAATTCCTATTAAAATAAGTATAAAAATACCTTTAATGAAAGTTTTACCAAAAATAAAACTTTTTAAGGGAGGAGGAGCTGGTGGATGCGTGGGAACTTCATCTGAGCTTGTGTATGATGAATTCTCGCTAAAAGGGGGAAAATTATATTCCATATTGGCAGAAGAAAAATAGTCGGAATTTTGTTCTTTAGAGTTTATATAAACACCTTCTTTTGAATTTTGCATAGACTGATGAAAAACTTCACTAAAAACCTCATTTTTCTGTTGTTTTTGAGAAAAATTATCCGTTGGGACATTTCCTACATTAAGTACATCAGCAAATTCTTCCTCTAAACCACCACTAGTTGGCACATCATATTCTGGCGCTTCATACGGGACTTCTGGAACCATAATAGGGCCAGTTTTTTCTACGATTTCCTCTGAAAATTTATAAGTATCAACATTGGGAGGGGGAGTATCTCTGTGCGTATAGTTATGGGCAAAAAAGCCATCCGTTTGTTTTGTATTCAAAGAGGCTGATGAGGAAAGAAACTCATCTGAATTACTTTCATTATATGAAATTTCTCTATTTGGGTTAGAGGTACTTTCGGTGTTATTGATGTATTGGGCTTGAGCCTCATTATATATTGGAACTTTTTCGCTATAAGTTTCTTTTTGTGAAGGGTTTTCTTCAAAAAAATGGGGATAATTGGTTGTATGATCTTCTTGTGAAGCCCCCTTTAAATAAGATTGTCTATCAACTGGTGGAGAATCCAAAGGTGAGGAGAAGGTACTTTTTGTTTGATTTCTTGCAGTGTTTTGTCTTTCTGACATAAGGTTAGAAGATGAGAAAAACTCATTTGCCTCTGTAGAAGAGGAGACATCAGGATAAGAAGAGGAGACATCAGAATAATCTTTTTTGATCCAATTTTCTTGATCAGCTGAAATTTTATAGGGATGGTTTACAGGAGTGTCATAGAGGTTTTGATTGTCATCATGAGTTTGTTGTATATTCGTAGCTTTAGGCTGTTGTGAATTTGTTTGTGAAAAACGATTGGTTTGTTCAACAGATTCTGGAATCTCTTTCTTATTTTCGCGCCTTTCAGATTTATCAAAAAAGAAATTTTCTGATTCTGATTGTGAAATAAGATTACTTTTTTTATGAAACGAATCAGCACTGGTTGCTGTTGTTTTCTCTTGAGGGGATTGGTTCTTTGGGATTGGTAATGGAGAAAGCTCATCTAAAATTTGTTCTTCATCATGGCTGCTAGGTGAAGAATATTTCTCTTCAGATAAATTATTTTGTTTTGAATGGTTGAAAGAAACAGTTTGTGCAATATCTGAGGCTGTTGCGTTGCTGGTTGCATGCAAGTCCCATTGTTTTTTTTGATCATCAAACGGTAAGTTATGTGCTAAATTATTTTCAAGTTCTTCTTCTAGAAAGGACAAATCAAAATCATCATCATGGGATGATGTTTCGGGGTGAGATGTTGATCGATCTGTCTGTAAAGAAGATTGCTCATTTTGGTTTCCGCTTTGTTTGTGCGGATTAAAAATGCGCGTAAGCCTTTCCAAAGGATCATGGTGTTCATGATCGTGTTTTGTTCCGTGTAGATTTTTGCGATCGTTATCGCTCATAGCTTTTCTCACATGGTGATTTGCACTTACGTGCAATCAATGGTTGATTTTGATTTGTTATATTAAAATTATAAATTTTCCCCCTCTCATGCAAGGATACATGAAAAAGTTTATCAATAGAGTACCTATTGTATGTATTTATAGAACTTTTTCAACGCATTTCTATTGGTGCTTCGACTCCTATGATGGTAAGTCCTGATGATAAAATATTGATAACAGCTTGTATCAACCCCAATCTTGCAAAGGATAACTCTTTATCATCAGGTTGAATAAAGCGTAAATTGAGATTTTCACTCCCTTTATTCCAATGGGTGTGAAAGCTGGAAGCAAGGTCATAAAGATAAAACGCTAATCGATGCGGTTCCTTATGAACGACGGCCTGTTCAATGATACGTGGATATTCAGAAAGTTTGCGTATTAACAATATTTCATGGTCATCTGTTAATCGATGAAGATGGGCGATTAATGTATCATTTGAAAAGCTTTTAATATGAAGCGCTTCCTGTGCTTGACGAAAGACTGAGTGACAACGTGCACTTGCATATTGTACGTAAAAGATGGGGTTATCTTTTGATTGTTCTGTTACTTTTGCAAAATCAAAATCAAGAGGTGCTTCACACTTACGGTATAGCATCATAAAACGCACAGGATCACGCCCAACCTCTTCGACAACATCGCGTAGAGTGACAAAAGATCCTGCTCTTTTTGACATGCGTACAGGATGACCGTTGCGAAAAAGTTTTACCAACTGACATAAGAAGACGCTTAATTTAGCTTTATCCCCAGAAATTGCTTTTGCCATTGCCTCTAGCCGCTTTACATAGCCAGCGTGGTCTGCGCCTAGAATATAAATCATTTCATCAAAATGACGATTAAATTTATCCCGAAAATAAGCAACATCAGCAGCAAAATAAGTGTAAGAACCATCAGATTTGACTAAAACACGGTCTTGGTCATCACCAACATTTGTTGAACGGAACAAAGTTTGTTCACTTGGTTCCCAATCTTCTGTATTTTTTCCCTTGGGAGGGGGGAGTTTTCCTTTGTAGATATAACCATTTAAAGTGAGGTCGTTGATGGTGTTACGAATGGCGCGTGCATTATCTGCATAAAGCATTCGCTCAGAGAAAAAGATATCATGATAAATATTAAGAGCAGCCAAATCTTCGCGAATCATGGTCATCATTGCATGAATTGCACGTTCTTTCACAAGAGATAAGGCTTCATCTTTATCCATCGTGAGGAGTTGGTCACCAAACTCTTGAGCAAGTGATTGTCCCAATGGTATCAAGTATTCTCCAGGATAGAGCCCTTCTGGAATTTCATTAATTTCTTGCCCAAGAGCCTCACGATAGCGCAATAGTACAGAGTGGGCGAGGACTTCGATTTGTTGACCAGCATCATTGATATAATATTCTTTCGTAATGTTATAGCCCGTAAATTGCAGCAAATTGGAGAGAACATCTCCAACAACCGCTCCGCGGCAGTGCCCTACGTGCATTGGTCCTGTCGGATTTGCTGAGACATATTCAACATTGACGCGTTTTCCTTGTCCCATTGGGATACGACCATAAGAAGTGCCTGATTCAAGCATGGATTTTATAGCATCTTGCCAAAATAATTTTGTAAGCTTTATATTTATAAAACCAGGACCGGCAACATCTATATTTTCGATAGAGGAATCATTTTTAAGAAGTTCTATGATTTTATCTGCAAGTGCACGCGGATTGATTCCAATAGATTTTGCAAGCACCATAGCAGCATTGGTTGATAAATGACCATGGGAGGAATCACGCGGAGGATCAACAGTGATTTTTGATAAATCTAGATCTTCTCCATTTTTCCCTTTTATATCAGATAATTCAATTGATCTCTTAATTTTTTTTTCGAAGTTTTTAAAGATATTCATATTTAGCTTCCATGATGATTCCAAAAGCCATTAGACGAAATTATCTGTATGGTCAAATAAACGGTGATATTCACGTAGAGCGTAGTGATCTGTCATGCCTGAAAGAAAGTCAGCAATCAAACGTGCTAACTCTTGATTTTTTAAGTGCACTGTTTTGTTCTGCCAACTTTCAGGCATTGTATTTGGTTTTTCATAATAACAATTGAATAATTTTTGTACAATGCGTTTTGCTGCATTGCGACGACTAAGAACTTGTTCATGGTAGTAAAGATTTTTAAATAAAAAGTTTTTTAGTTCTTTTTCATAAACAGTCATTGTTGGTGAAAAGGTGACAATAGTTTGTTTTGCTTGGTGAATATCGTTTATGCTTGCTGGTTTGATGCGTGCTAAATTTTCTTGTGATTGTTTGATAACATCTTCAACCATGGTTGTTATTTGTCTTCGTACAAGTGTGTAACCACGACGCGCTTGGTCGAGATGGGGGTGCTCATCTGTTATATCTTTTAATATTGCTGCTGTTAGTGAAACATGTTCAAATTGATCGAGTGTTAAAAATTGCGAACGTAGACCATCATCAATATCATGCGCATTGTATGCGATATCATCTGCAATAGCAGCACATTGCGCTTCTAGTCCTGCAAAACAATCGAGTGCAAGGTCTTGCTTTGCATTGTATTGTAAAATATCGATAGGAACCTCCTTATTCTTCGCGTGAGGACCTAAAAGGGGACCATTATGCTTTACAAGTCCTTCGAGGGTTTCCCATGTAAGGTTAAGTCCATCAAAATTTGCATAGCGCTGTTCTAGTTTTGTGACAATGCGTAATGCTTGTGCATTATGATCAAAGCCACCATAATGTATCATGGCTTCATTAAGCGCATCTTCTCCAGCATGGCCAAAGGGCGTGTGTCCAAAGTCGTGAACAAGGGCAATGGCTTCGGCAAGGTCTTCATCAAGACAAAGGGCACGGGCTAATGTTCTTGCAATTTGAGAGACCTCTATGGAATGGGTTAGGCGAGTACGATAATGATCGCTTTCATCAGCAATAAACACTTGCGTTTTATGTTTAAGACGTCGAAATGCATTAGAATGGATAATACGATCTCTATCTCGTTGAAAAGGTGAGCGTGTGGCGCTCATCGTTTCATGAAATAATCTACCACGGCTTGTTTGCGGATGAGCACTGTACACTGCTCGAGATTGGTAATTGAAGTTGATATTGCCTATATCCATTGCAAGCTGCCCATTATCATCTTAGAATTGAGAGTGGTTTATGACAAATAAACTTCTCTTTGAATATGGGATACTCTTTCTTGATGGTTTAATGCAAGGATATATAAAATGAATGTGAAAATTTCAGATGTTGCTGCCAAAAAAATTGCACAGATACTTTTGCGTGAACCCGATAAAATAGCATTGCGTATTTCTGTTGAAGGTGGTGGGTGTTCTGGTTTTTCTTATAAATATGACTTGGTTTCTGAAATGTGTAAAGATGACCTCGTTCTCAAAAAAGATGGGGCAGTTGTGTTTATTGATTTACTATCACTTCCTTTCATGGAAGGAGCTGAGATTGATTTTGTTGATGATCTTATGGGGCAGTCTTTTCAAATCCATAATCCCAATGCTGTTTCATCATGTGGTTGTGGTGTAAGTTTTTCAATTTAAAATGATGGCTTTGTGATATTGTTTCTTGAAAAAAATATCATGTTGGTCAACAATGTGAAAATGGGTATTCTTATAAAAATAGTGCACCGATGTGTATGGTTGTGCGTGGTGCTTGCTTTATTGATCTGGAGCCACTGTGCTTTTTCTGAAGAAGGAGAAGGGAAAGATCAGCAGCAGGGACAATCAAGGAGTTTTATTGTAAAGTCTCAAGAGCAGGAAAAAGAAAATGTAGCATCTCAAACACAACTCATTTTGAATGCTCGATTAACAAATAGTTATCCGGATATTGAAAAAGGGCTTGTCTGGCGGGTTTATGCCCCTATTATAGGGATTGATAATAAATTACCATTAGTGGCAACCTATAAGGGGGGAAGTGCGCGTTTTGATCTCGAACCAGGAAGTTATCTTGTTCATGTCTCATTTGGTCATATGAGTGCTGTGCGCCATATTCGTTTAAAAAATGGACAGAGTCTTGTAAAAAACTTTAATCTTGAGGCTGGTGGTGTCATTTTAAATGCAACACTGCTCAATGGTGTAATGAATGAAAAGGAATTACGTTTTACCATTTATGAGGATGAAAAAGAAAATGATGATACGGGGGTGATTTTATCAAATGTTAAACCCCAATCAGTTGTGCGTTTAAAAGCTGGCCGCTACCATGTTGCTTCCCATTATGGTTCTATTAATGCGACGGCTCGTTCGGATATTCAAGTGGATGCTGGTAAAGTGACAGAAGTTACCCTTGAACATCAGGCTGCTCAGATTGTCTTAAAGCTGGTACGACAAGAAGGAGGGGAAGCGCTTGCAGATACCAGTTGGTCTCTTGCTAATGATTCTGGTGATATCGTTTATGAAACAGTTGGTGCTTATGTTTCACTCGTGTTAGCGGAGGGAGAGTATATTGCAATTGCTAAAAATAAAGATAAAATCTATCAGAAAGTTTTTTCAGTCGTTTCTGGTCATGATGAAGATATAAGTGTGGTGGCGAATGAGCAAAATATGCAACGAATTGATGAAGATGTGGATTGATCGTTGTTCATGGGGGTAAACTATGATGAGAGACGGGGTATGAGTTTTGATTGAAATTTCAACAGTTGGTGTGTTTTTTGCTGGGGCACTCTCTTTTTTGTCGCCCTGTGTTTTGCCATTAGTTCCTCCTTATTTGTGCTATATGGCAGGTGTTGGTATTGATGATTTTCGTTCAGAAAATCGTGATGAGAAAGTCTTTATAAGGTGGGCTTTATTGTCTTCTGTTATTGCTTTTGTTCTCGGGTTTACGACTGTTTTTGTTGTTTTAGGTGCCAGTGCTAGCACAATTGGGAAATTCATCGGTTATTATCGTGATTGGTTTGCCCTTGCTGCTGGAATTGTCATTATTATTTTTGGTTTAAATTTTTTGGGGATTTTCAAGATCACTTTTTTATTTCGTGAAGCGCGTTTTCAGACCCAAAAAACACCTGCTGGTCCTTTAGGCGCGTATATTATTGGTTTAGCTTTTGCCTTTGGTTGGACACCGTGTATTGGCCCCATTTTAGGTCCTATTATAACGCTTGCTGGAACAAAAGAAACTGTGGGAGAGGGAGCTATCTTATTAGCGGTTTATGCATTAGGTCTTGCTATTCCTTTTATGTTGGCAGCTTTATTTTCGAGCAGTTTTATGCGATTTTTAGGAGCTTTTCGTATTCATTTAGGAAAAGTTGAAAAAATTATTGGTGTTTTTCTTATTCTTACAGGGATTTTGTTTTTAACAGGCTCTATGCAGGATCTTTCATTTTGGCTTTTAGAACATTATCCTTCGTTGAGCTATATTGAAGATATTCGTTGGCACGATATTATGATTTTTTTTGGATTTTCTCGTTAGTCTTATGTGTTTTTATGGTTAGAAGTTGTCTTTCTATTGTTCTTGCTGCAGGTGAGGGGACGCGCATGAAATCGTCTCTGCCTAAGGTACTTCATAAAATTGCTGGATTGCCTCTTATATGCCATGTTCTAAAACAAATAGAATTGGCAGGCTCTTCACAATTAGCAGTCGTTGTGGGATTTGGTGCTAAGGAGGTTACGCACGTTGTTCAGTCATTTGTAAAAGATGCGATGATTTTTGAACAAAAAGAGCGTTTAGGAACAGCTCATGCTGTTTTGTCTGCTCGTTCAGCTTTGCAAAAGGAAGTGGATGATGTTCTCATTGTTTTTGGGGATACTCCTCTCATCCAGCAAGATTCATTGCACCAGATGCGTGTACAGCTTGCTGATGGAGCAGATGTTGTTTTTGCAGGTTTTCATACCCAAAATCCAACAGGTTATGGGCGTCTTCTTGAAAAAAATGGTCAATTGATCGCAATTGTAGAAGAAAAAGACGCTAGCGATGAAGAAAAAAAGATTTCTTTTTGTAACGGTGGAATACTTGCTATGCGTGGAAAACATGCACTTTCTCTTTTAGAGCAAGTTAATAATAACAATGTGAAAAAAGAATATTACTTAACAGATATTGCTTCTCTTGCAACACGTGAAGGATTAGATGTGCGTGTTGTTGAAGTTCCTTTTGAAGATATTGTAGGAATTAATAACGGTCTTGAGCTTTCTGAGGCTGATTCTTTATGGCAAAAACGTAAAGCGCGCGATTTAATGTTATCGGGTGTTACGCTTTTAAAACCAGAAACACTCTATTTTTCTTATGATACAGAAATTGAACCAGGGGTGGTGATAGAACCAAATGTTTATTTTGGATTAAGCGTGAAAGTACAATCTGGTGCTGTTATTCATGCATTTAGTTATCTCGAAGGTGCTGTGGTTGGTAGGGATGCACAGATTGGTCCCTATGCACGTTTGCGTCCTGGAACAGAGTTGGCGAAGTCCGTAAAGATTGGAAATTTTTGTGAAGTCAAACAAGCTAAGATAGGAGAATCTTCTAAAATCAATCATTTAAGTTATATTGGTGATGCTGAAATTGGTGCACATACCAATATTGGAGCCGGTACGATTACGTGCAATTATGATGGATTTAACAAATATAAAACCATGATTGGTGATCATGCTTTTGTTGGGTCTAATACGGCACTTGTTTCCCCATTGGTAATAGGGGATGGCTCTTATGTTGCTTCAGGAAGTGTTATTACTGAAAATATTCCTATGAACAGTATGGCTTTTGGGCGTGCACGGCAGGTAATAAAAGAGGGCTACGCGACAAAATTTCGAGAGCGCTTGTTAGAAAACAAACAGAAAAAATGATTATTTTCAGCTTATTCCTTTGTTTCGTGTTATTCTAACGATCGATAGGATGTTTATTCTTAAAGATTGCCGTACTCCATGTTTGAATTATTTTATTATTTATAGTTTTAAATAAAGGCTGTTGGATTGTTTTATAAGATTTAAATCTTAAAGATGTGGGTTGGAGCTTTTTAATGTGTGGAATTATTGGAATTCTTGGAAAGAGGTGTGTTACGTCTTCTTTGGTTGAGGGGTTAAAACGTCTTGAATATAGAGGGTATGATTCATCTGGGGTGGCAACGGTCCATAATGGGCATCTTTATCGTGTACGTTCTGAGGGGAAGCTTGTTCATTTAGAAGAAAAATTAAAAAAAACACCTCTGGAGGGAAGTTTAGGGATTGGTCATACCCGTTGGGCTACGCATGGAATTGCTGTTGAACGCAATGCGCATCCCCATGTGACTGAAAAGCTTGCGATTGTTCATAATGGTATTATTGAAAATTTTGTAGAATTGCAAAAGGAACTCATAGAGGATGGTTATATCTTTGAAACAGAGACGGATACGGAAGTTATTGCACATTTAATAACGCGTGCATTAAAAGATGGTCTTTCTCCGCAAGAAGCTATGCGTACCAGTTGGAAAAGGCTGCAGGGGGCTTTTGCTATTGCTCTTATTTTCGAAGGTGAAGATAACCTTATGATTGCGGCTCGTTCTGGTCCACCTCTGGCAATTGGTTATGGAAAAGATGAATTTTTTGTTGGGTCAGATGCGATTGCTTTGGCACCATTCGTTGATTATATTAGCTATATGGAAGACGGGGATTGGGCTGTTCTCACACGGGAAGGCGTCACAATTTATGATGTATATAATCAACCGGTAAAACGTCCTGTGACAACATTACTTGAAGAGGCTTTATTGATTTCTAAGGGTAATCATCGCCATTTTATGCACAAGGAAATGTTTGAACAACCTGAAGTGATTTCTCATAATTTGGCGCATTATCTTGATCTTGGAAATTATGCCGTTCGACCTTTTAAGAATTTGATTGATTGGAAAAATATTCATCGCCTCCTTTTTGCGAGTTGTGGAACGGCTTATTATTCAACCTTAGTTGCGCGCTATTGGTTTGAGAAATTTGCCGCTTTAAGTGTTGATAATGATGTTGCTTCGGAGTTTCGTTATCGTGAACCTCCTATAACATCTGATGTGTTGTCGCTGTTTGTTTCTCAATCAGGTGAGACAGCTGACACATTGGCTTCTTTGCGTTATTGTCGTGAGCGGGGTGTAAAAACAGCAACAATTGTGAATGTAGAGCAATCAACAATGGCAAGGGAGGCTGATTTTATTCTTCCAACACTTGCCGGACCGGAAATTGGTGTTGCGTCAACAAAAGCTTTTACCTGTCAATTGGCAACGCTTGCTTCACTAGCACTTAGTGCTGCTAAACAACGTGGCTATCTCTCTGTTCAAATGGAACAGCAATTGGTTCAACAATTGGCAGAAGTTCCACGTATTTTAAATGAGGTCTTAAAATTAGAGAGCAAAATTGAATGTATTTGTCGTGATTTAGTGAATGCAAAAAGTGTTCTTTATCTGGGACGTGGGACTTCTTATCCGATTGCTTTGGAGGGAGCCCTTAAACTGAAAGAGCTTTCTTATATTCATGCTGAAGGTTATGCGGCGGGTGAGTTGAAGCATGGACCAATTGCTTTGGTGGATGAGACAATACCTGTTATTGTTGTTGCACCTTATGATCGGTGGTTTGAAAAAACTTTTTCTAATATGCAAGAAGTGGTAGCGCGTAATGGTCGTATTATTTTAATAACCGATAAAAGGGGAGCAGAAGTAGCTTGTCTTAAGACTTTATCAACGATCACTTTGCCAGAAGTTCCAGAATTTATTTCTCCTATTATTTATGCACTCCCTGTTCAGTTAATCGCTTATCATACGGCTGTTTTATTAGGAACAGATGTCGATCAACCCCGTAATTTGGCAAAATCAGTCACGGTTGAATAAAAGTATATTTCTGAATCTTTGGAAGAATAATCAAGTGTAAGAAACTGATTGATAATGATAGCTTATTTTTTCCACTTTTCTCTGTTGAACGAGAATACCGGAGACGGGATTTTTCTTTCTAAATTCTTTACGATAAAACAAAAAATATTTTCTTATCTGTCAAAAAATAGATCAGCTATGTGAATATAATGATAGAAAAATGCGCAATATTTCTTCTACTGTTTTAATGCAAGAATAATTTAGATTGAAAGAAAAGATGCTGTTGTTGGGTTGTTACTCTTTCATGAAGCATAAAGATGGTAAGGGATTGCATAGATTGTTTATGGGTTATTCTAAGAGAGAGAACCGTATTTGAACAGAGAGGTATTTTAATTTTTATTAGAGGGTCTTTATTATCCTGCTCGCAAGAGGCGTGTAGCATCATCGTGTCCGAAAAGATAAAGCAGCAACCGTAAAGCTTGTCCTTGCTGAGAAGAAAGATGAGGATCGCGTTGTAAAAATAAACGAGCATCTTTTCTTGCCATTGACAAAAGATCACTATGAACAGCAAGGTTTGCTATATGAAATTCAGGGACTCCGGATTGTTTTGTACCTAAAAGCTCTCCTTCGCCTCGCAGACGCCAATCTTCTTCAGCGATTTCAAAACCATCTTCTGTATTGCGTATAATATTAAGGCGTGTTGCTGCTGTTTTAGTCAGTGGATCTTTATAGAGCAAAATGCAGGAAGATTTTTTATCGCCTCGTCCTACACGTCCACGCAATTGGTGCAGTTGTGAAAGGCCAAAATGTTCGGCGTGTTCGATGATAATGATCGAAGCATCTGGAATATCTACTCCCACTTCAATAACAGTAGTTGCAACTAAAATACGTGTATTTCCACATTTAAAAGATGCCATAGCGGCTTCTTTTTCTGCTGTAGACATTTTTCCGTGGATCATACCAACGTGTGCACCAAAGCGTTCATGGAGAAATGCAAAGCGGTTTTCAATTGAAGTGAGATCAAGAGCTGTCGATTCCTCCACTAAAGGACAAATCCAATAGAGCTTTTCTCCTTTTTCTAATGCAATTGCGATTCGCTCTATAAGCTCATGAAGACGTTTCAAAGAAAGCATTGCTGTTGTAATGGGTTGTCGTCCCATTGGTTTTTCTGTAATTTTAGATACATCCATATCACCAAAAGCTGTTAAGACAAGTGTGCGCGGAATGGGCGTGGCGGTCATAACCAGCATATCAGGTTTATTGCCTTTTTCTGTAAGAGCGATACGTTGATGGACACCAAAACGGTGTTGTTCATCGATAATGGTTAAGGCAAGATTGTTATAAGTAATGCTGTTTTGTATGAGAGCATGGGTTCCGATGATAATAGAAACTTGACCTGATAGAATATCATTCAAGATATTTGTCCGCAATTTTCCTTTTTCTCGCCCTGTTAAAAGAGTTGTTTGTAATCCGACTTTTTCGGCAAGAGGAGCAATGGTGGAAAAATGTTGCCTGGCAAGCACTTCGGTTGGTGCCATTAAAGCTGATTGTCCTGAATTTTCAGCAATTTGTGCCATTGCCATCAATGCAACAACAGTTTTTCCTGCGCCTACATCACCTTGGAGCAGTCTTAGCATCGGTTCTGGCGAAGCAAGATCATTCGCGATATCTTCTACTGCTTTTTTTTGTCCGGTTGTGAGTTGAAAGGGGAGGACATTAAGCAATTTTTTAGTATAAATTCCTGTTGATGGTCGAGAAGTGCCAACAAGAGATTTAGTTTTTAAACGCACGAGTCCTAGCGCCAATTGACAAGCGAGCAATTCATCATAGGCAAGACGTTTGCGTGCTGTACTTTCTAGGGATAGATCGTTGGGATTAATGGGCGCATGGATACGGCGTAAAGCAACAGAAAAAGAAGAAAAATTTTGCTGCTTTTTTACATTTTCATCTATCCATTCTGGGAGCAGAGGAATAAAATCAAGAGCGTTTTGTATGGCCCGTCTTAGTGTCTTTGCAGTTAGTCCTGCAGTAGAGGGATAGACAGGTTCGATGAGAGGAATCTGATTTGATTGTTCGCTTGGCGCAATATAGTCGGGATGCGCCATTGAAAATTGCCCATTAAACCATTCAATTTTTCCTGATACAGTGATTTTTTTTCCTTCAGGGAGTTGTTTTTTTAGCCAAAGAGGCTGAGCGTGAAAAAAGACTAAATTTATTTTTCCTGTTTGATCATGGGCAATAACACGATAGGGGATTTTGTTATGACCACGGGGCGGTGGTTGATGTTGATCGATGATAATTTCGAGCGTAACAGTGTCTCCTTCTTTTACAAAAGCGATGCTGGGACGCATTCTGCGGTCTATGACGGAATGGGGCATTAATTGAAGAAGATCAATAAGGGTTGCTTCGCGTTGTGTAGGATTAACATTTAAGAGTTTGGTCAGTAAACCATAGGTTTTAGGTGTAATACCAGAAAGAGTTCGAATAGAATTAAAAAGAGGGGTAAGAAGATTTGGAGGCATGAGCAAATTTAACCTGCTCTTTTTGTTTTTTCTAGACCTTTAGAAGAGCTTTTTGGGGATAAAGTCATAAAGAGGAGGTTGCTTTATTTACATATTATTTACACATTGAATTTTAGGAAGAAAAATTAATATTTAAAGATAAATACAATAAAAGGGTGTAAAAATTAAAGTGCTTAGATGAGGTGTATTGTTTTTCTTTTTATTTTAGCTGTTTATTTGCTGTGAATAGAAGCATTTTCTTGATAGAACTCTCTTATAAATATTAATAAAATTGGGATATTGCTCCTATGTAGGATGATGAACTTATAGCTTTAAAGTTATGATAAACAGGAGTTTTTTTCTTTTATAAGGGGTGCTGTTTGGCATTTATTTTGTAGTGGGAAATTGTGAGAGTGGTAAAAAATAAAAATAAAACGCAAGAGAACAAAAATTCTCTTCCTCGCTTTATTCATTTGAGAGTGCATTCAGCTTATTCTTTACTCGAAGGGGCTTTAAAAATCCCTCAAATTATTCAACAGGCGATTTCAGATCATGCACCAGCGGTTGCTATTACCGATACCAATAATTTATTTGGTGCTTTGGAATTTTCACAGCATTGTCTTTCTCATGGGGTCCAACCTATTATTGGTTGTCAGCTTACTGTTGATTTTTGTGATGAAAATGATCATTCAGGTTTGGCTAAATGGCGTAATTCTGCTAATTTTTGCTCTATTGTTCTTTTGGCTGCTAGCGAAACCGGTTATGCTCATTTGGTTCGTCTTGTCAGCCGTGCTTATCTTGATAAATGTGATACTGATCCTCCTCATATTAAAGCTAATTGGTTGTCGGCACACAGTGAAGGAATAATTGCTTTAACGGGAGGTAAGGGAGGACCTATTAATCTTTCTTTGGCGGAAGAGAAAAAAGAACATGCTGTTGAGCGCTTGATTTATTTGAAAAAATCTTTTGCTGATCGTCTTTATGTGGAATTACAACGGCATGGCTCTTATGATCGGAGAGTAGAGGCTGATCTTATTGAATTGGCTTATGCGCATGAAATTCCTCTTGTTGCGACAAATGAAGCCTTTTTTCTGAAGAGAGAAGGGTATGAAGCGCATGATGCGCTGATGGCTGTTTCAGAAGGGCAAATAGTCTCTAATCCAGATCGCAAACGTGTGACGCCAGATCATTATTTGAAGTCACAAGATGAAATGGTTACACTGTTTTCGGATCTTCCAGAAGCTTTAGAAAATAGTGTTGAAATTGCATTGCGTTGCCATATTGCCACACCTCTTCGAAAACCGATATTGCCTCGTTTTATAGAACAATCTGCTAATTCAGAAGCTACTTTAGAAGTAGAAGATAGTGAGTTGTTAAATCAGGCTAAAGCTGGTTTGAAGATGCGGCTTGAAACAATTGGATTGGCTGAAGGGTATACGATTGCAGATTATGAGCAGCGGCTTGATTATGAAATTTCAGTTATTACGCGTATGCAATTTTCGGGATATTTTCTTATCGTTTCAGATTTCATAAAATGGGCAAAGGTTCATGATATTCCCGTTGGACCAGGACGGGGTTCTGGTGCTGGTTCACTTGTTGCTTATGCATTGACGATAACTGATGTTGATCCATTGCGGTTTTCTCTTCTCTTTGAACGTTTTCTCAACCCAGATCGTGTTTCGATGCCAGATTTTGATATCGACTTTTGTCAAGAGCGGCGCGAAGAAGTTATTCAATATGTTCAAAAAAAATATGGACGTAATCAAGTTGCTCAAATTATTACCTTTGGTAAGTTACAGGCACGTGCAGTTTTGCGTGATGTGGGGCGTGTTTTAGAAGTTCCTTATCGTCAGGTGGATTATCTTACAAAATTAATTCCTGCCACACCAGGAAGTCAGGTAGAATTGGCTGATGCTATTAAGGATGAACCTAAATTTGAAGAGGAAAAGAAAAAAGATCCCGTTGTTGGACGCGCATTAGATATCGCACTCCAGTTGGAGGGACTTTATCGTCATGCTTCAACTCATGCTGCTGGGATTGTTATCGGAGATCGTCCGCTTTGGGAGCTTGTCCCGATGTATCGTGATCCTCGTTCTGATATGCCTGTTACACAATTTAACATGAAATATGTTGAACAGGCAGGGCTGGTAAAATTTGATTTTCTTGGATTAAAAACGCTTACTGTTTTGAAAATGGCAGTCGATTTTGTTGCCAGAAAGGGGATTAAAATAGATTTATCAAATATTCCTCTGAATGATGAAACAACCTACGCTATGATGGCACGTGGTGAAACGGTTGGTGTGTTTCAGGTGGAAAGTTCTGGTATGCGCAAGGCGTTGATTGGAATGAAGCCAGACCGTATTGAAGATATTATTGCGCTGGTCGCACTTTATCGTCCAGGTCCAATGGAGAATATTCCAACCTATAATGCACGCAAACATGGGGAAGAGGAAATTGCTTCTATTCATCCTAAAATAGACCATCTGATCAAAGAAACACAAGGTGTTATTGTCTATCAAGAACAGGTGATGCAGATTGCTCAGGTGCTTGCTGGCTATTCGCTTGGAGAAGCTGATTTATTACGTCGTGCTATGGGGAAAAAAATTCATGCTGAAATGCAAAAACAGCGTACGCGTTTTGTTAATGGAGCTGTTGCAGGTGGTGTGGATAAAGATCAAGCTGATATTATCTTTGATCTTTTAGCAAAATTTGCCGATTATGGTTTTAATAAATCGCACGCTGCTGCTTATGCAATTGTTTCTTACCAAACAGCTTATATGAAAGCAAACTATCCCGTTGAGTTTTTAGCTGCTTCAATGACATATGATATGACGAATACAGATAAGCTCAATGATTTTCGGCGTGAAGCATTAAGGTTGGGTATTGAAGTTATTGCACCTTCTATACAAACATCTCATCGTGTTTTTGAGGTTGGTGATAACTGTATTTATTATTCTCTTGCTGCCATTAAAGGTGTGGGAGAAACTGTTGTGGATCATATTGTTACTTGTCGTGGGAATAAGATTTTTAAGGATTTGGAAGATTTTTGTGCGCGTATTGATCCTCGTATTGTTAATAAGCGTGCGATGGAAAGTTTAGTTTGTGCTGGTGCTTTTGATTGTTTTAACATTGCACGTGAGGTTTTATTAGCCAATCTTGGAACCCTTCATGCGCGTGCACTTCGTATTCTCGATGACAATTCTAGCGGGCAGGTTGATATATTTGGAATGGCAGGCGGATTAAAAGAACCATTGATTTTATCGCAAACAACCCCTTGGTTGCCGGCTGAGAAACTTTATCGAGAATTTCAAGCTATAGGTTTTTACTTTTCTGCGCATCCTTTGGAGGAGTATCAAGCTATTCTGGACAAAAAACGCATTCAGACTTGGGGTAATTTTGCCAATGCCGTTAAAGGGGGAGCAACGGCTGCACGGCTTGCTGGAACTGTTGTGGCAAAAAACGTGCGTAAAACAAAATCTGGTAAAAAAATGGGAATTATTCATTTTTCTGATACAAGTGGACAATATGAAGCAGTTCTCTTTTCTGAGGCACTATCGGATTATGAAGAGATGCTAGAACCCGGAAAATCTTTTATTATTACGGTAAGCGCAGAAAATCGTTCTGAAGGAGTTAGTTTGCGAATTGAAACAATTCAGTCTTTGGAAAATGAATCATTACAACAGCATAAAATGATGCGTCTTTTTATAAAAACAGTTGATATGCTTCCACAAATTGAACAAAATTTAAATCTTGGGGGAAATGGAGAGGTTGGGCTTATTTTAATTCAAGAGGATGGATTGCGAGAAGTCGAAATTGCGCTTCCTAAGCGATATAAGGTAAATTCACATGTCGCAAATGCGATGAAATTAATTCAGGGTGTTGTTGATGTAGAACTGAGTTAAAGAAAGATAAAGATGGGAGCTGATTTTGAGTGGTGTTTTTGCTTTTAGGAGAGCTAAAAATTGAGCTTTTAAAATCGGATTGTATATTTTAAAAAATATAGCCTTTATTTGAGTGAATTATGATGGGTTTTAGTGTCATAGAGTCAAAAAATCTCGTTCTTTCGTAATATTCAAAGTACTGGAAAAATTTTATAAGTTTTTATCATTATTTTTTATGGAATTCATTGCATCATACATGTAAAGCCAATTGAGATCTGACATAATGCTCTCTGGTGTACGAATTTTCATCATGAGATTGCGTGCAATTGCTATGGGACCGGTTGCGTGATAGGCTAATCTATTGAAATCTCCGCGTTTTTTTACTGCTGCAATACGGGGGGTGCGTGTTGTTTCGTAAAGCGAAAGTGCTTTCGTTAATGAAAAATCTTGCAATGAAAGTGCTTCTGCTAATGTGGCAGCATCTTCGATTGCCATAGCGGCACCTTGTGCTGCAAAAGGTAAGGCAGCATGTGCGCAATCGCCAACAAATACTTGTCTCTCTAAACCGATAAAACGATTTTGTTTCATTTGAAAGAGTGGCCAATAGCTCCATTCATCAATATGATCAAAGATTTGTAAGATTTTTGAATTCCAATCTCTAAAAAGAGATTTGAGTTTTTCTTTATCTCCTTTATGAGCCCATCCTTCTTTTGAATTTTCTCCATTTGTGATGGCGACAAAATTAAAAATTTTTTCTGACGATTGAATGGGATAGACAACAAGATGATTTTTTGGTCCCATCCAAGCCGTAATTGTCTTCATATTTTGCAATGAAGAACGAAAGTTTTGAGGAAGATTATCAAATGTTGTTGTTGCACGCCAAGCAATAAAGCCACTAAAATTTGCTCTTTCATGAAAAGGAGATTGTTGCCGTAATGTTGACCAAACGCCATCACATCCGATCAGGAGGGGTGTTGAATGAAGCTGTTCTGTTGCTGTATCTGTTTTTATTGTTGTGATTTTAATGTTGCTTGCAGATTGGGTAGAAGATACAATCGTTTCGCCTGCTTTGTATTTGATCAAAGGATTTTCAATCACTGCATTATATAAAATTTTTTGTAAAGCTGCGCGGTGAATCGTCATATAAGGGGCTTTCCAATATTTTTCTGTTAGATTGATAAGATGAGCCCGTAGATGTATTTTTAAAGATAGTCCATTTTTTAACTCAAGAAAATGTGGGATTGTCGCGACTTCAGCGAGTTTATTAAGAAGTTTCCAGCGAGCAAGAATAGATGTTGCATTTGGTGTCAGTTGAATACCAGCGCCTATCGTTTCAAGTTGTTTGCACTTTTCGATAATGGTGCTTGCAATTCCTTTATGAGCGAGTGCTAAAGCGGTGCTTAAACCAGCAATTCCTCCTCCAACAATGATGGGTGATTGTTCCACAAACGATTTCATATTAAAGCAGAATTAAAAGAGTGGTTATTAAGAAAGCCAAAAAACGCGATTATAATAGCTTTTCTGGATGATATAAGCATCCTGTTGGGTTTGTTTGATCGTATGATAGCGAGGGAACATAACGATAAAGGGTTGAGCAGTAAGGGCAAATTTTCTCATCTGCTGCTCCCATGTCGATAAAGATATGAGGATGATCGAATGGGTGTGTAGCGCCTACACACATAAATTCTTTCACACCAATTTCGATTGTTTTATATCCAAGGTCATTTTGGAAATGAGGGATATTGTGATCAGCCATGGGGTACAAACTCCAGAATAAATTGTCTCATCAGCTATGATTGGGCTCTTCTATTTTATAGGCGTGAGTTTGTAATAAAGCTTATGATAATGCAAGCTGCTTTTTAAGACAAATTTCTCCTATTTTATGCTATATTATAATAATTGTCTTACTTTTAGTGCTTTGCGCATAGAAGATAGTTCCAAGTATTTTTAAATATTAAATGGAAAAATGATAAGGAAAGTTAGGCATTGATATATTATTATGATGATAACATGTTATCAAATGTTATGTGAGATATTTTGTCAAGGATTTTAGAAAATATAAAAGAAAATTATTTAGGATATATGGAACAGAGGGTGGTAGATAAAATTTCTATATCGAATATAACAATGAAAAATCCGGTACGGTTTATTAATCGAGAGTTTTCATGGCTACAATTTAATAATCGTGTTTTGATGGAAGCGGCTAATGCGAGACATCCTTTATTAGAACGTCTACAATTTCTTTCTATTTCAGCTGCAAATCTTGATGAGTTTTTTATGGTTCGTGTTGCAGGATTAGCCGCTCAAATTCGTTCTCGCATTACAGCGTGCAGTGCAGATGGGCACACTCCACAGGAACAACTTGATATTGTATTAGCTGAAATTTCAAAGCTGCAGGCTCACCAACTACGAGAATTGAATGTTTTACGTAATGAATTAAAAAAGAATGATATTGAAATTATTTGTTCTGATGATCTTTCAGAAATTGAAAAATCATGGCTTGAAAAATATTTTCTTGAGACAATTTTTCCTGTTTTAAAACCTTTGCCTGTTGATTCTACTCATCCTTTTCCATTTATTCCTAATTTAGGGCTTTCTATTGCGCTTCAATTGTCTGGAGAAACTGATCAGAACTCTCACATAGTGTTGTTGTCTATTTCAATGCTTTTGAGGCGTTTTATTCTTCTTCCTCAAGAGGGTAATCATTTTCGTTTTATTGCATCTGAAGATGTTATTTGCCTTTTTATTAAACATGTATTTCCTAACTATGAGGTTACAGGAATTGGTATATTTAGAGTAATCCGAGATAGTGATATTGAAGTAGAAGAAGAAGCTGAGGATCTTGTTCATTTTTTTGAAACTGCTCTCAAAAGGCGGCGCCGTGGGCAGGTTATTCGAGTTGAGTTTGACGCAAGAATGCCAGAGAGTTTACGCCAATTTATAGCGAATAGTCTCGCTGTCCCTGATAATTGTATTAATGTTCTTGATGGATTTTTAGCGCTTAATATGGTATCAGAAATTGTTTCTATTCCTCGTGATGATCTCAAATTTATTCCTTATATTTCTCGTGTTCCAGAATGTATTCGTGAACATAAAGGGGATTGTTTTGCGGCTATTCGTGAAAATGATATTGTGATTCATCACCCCTATGAGACATTTGATGTTGTTGTCCAATTTTTACGTCAAGCTGCTTGCGATCCTGATGTTGTGGAAATCAAACAAACACTTTATCGTACATCAAATGATAGCCCAATTGTTAGCGCTTTGATTGAAGCAGCTGAACAGGGAAAGTCTGTGACTGCTTTGGTAGAACTTAAAGCACGTTTTGATGAGGAAGCAAATATTCGTTGGGCGCGGGATCTTGAATGTGCTGGGGTTCAAGTTATTTTTGGTTTTATTGCATTAAAAACTCATGCTAAGATGTCATTGGTTGTGAGACGTGAGGGAAAACGTCTTTGCTCTTATGTTCATCTTGGAACAGGAAATTATCATCCCATTAACGCTAAAACTTATACCGATCTTTCTTTTTTTTCCACGGATGATGATATCGCTCATGATGTTGCGTTATTGTTCAATTATATTGCGCAATATGAGCGTCCAAATGAAACAATGAAGATTGCTTTTTCACCCTTAACATTGCGTGGTCGTATCTTAGAGCATATTGAGGGAGAAATTGTTCATGCACAACAGGGAAGGTTTGCTGCTATTTGGATGAAAGTTAATGCATTGGTTGATCCTGAAATTATTGATGCTTTATATCGTGCCAGTCAAGCAGGGGTGCGAATTGATTTGGTTGTGCGGGGGATATGTTGTTTACGTCCTCGTATTCTAGGAATTTCGGATAATATTCGTGTAAAATCAATTGTCGGGCGTTTTCTTGAACATAGTCGCATTTTTTGTTTTGGGAATGGTCAAGATTTGCCTAATGAAAATGCACTCGTTTACTTAGGCTCTGCTGATATGATGCCTCGTAATCTGGACTATCGTATTGAAATATTGGTTCCAGTTTTTAATAAAATAGTGCGTCAAAAAATTCTTTTACAGATTATGTTGGCTAATATTATTGATAATCAGCAAAGCTTTGATATACTTAAGGATGGAACATCAAAACGTATTACGCCGCAGATAGGTGAAAGTCTATTTAATGCGCAGGAGTATTTTATGGCCAGTACAAGTTTTGCAGGGGAAAATGAGTCTTTTGAGTCTTCTGTTTCGCGCTTGGTTGCGTTGCATCGGCAACAAGCCGAAATACATAAAGACTAAAATCCAATGACATATAGAGATGCTCAAGGTCGGTTAAAAGGGTGTAAGCCTGTTGCTGTTATTGACATTGGCTCAAATTCTGTTCGGTTGGTTATTTATGAGGGGCTTGTTCGCTCACCAACAGTTTTATTTAATGAAAAGATTCTTTGTGGTCTCGGTCATGGTGTGGCAAAAACGGGATTTTTAGAAGAACAATCGATGAAAATGGCATTGCAAACACTGAAACGGTTTCGTACGCTTTGTCGACAGATTGGGGCAGATGAGGTCTATACTTTAGCAACAGCAGCAGCACGAGATGCAAAGAATGGCGTAGCATTTATTCAGCATGCTGAAGATATTTTGCAAAATAAAATATATCTTCTTTCAGGAAGTGAAGAAGCTATGTATTCAGCATATGGAGTTGTTTCTACTTTTTATCAACCAAAAGGTATTTCTGGAGATCTTGGTGGTGGAAGTCTTGAGCTGATTGATATTGATCATTCTGATGTTGGTGAAGGGATAACTCTCCCATTAGGTGGTTTAAGGCTACAGTATATGTCAAATAATGATAGTGCTGTAGCTACAAAAATTGTACATGAGCAATTTTATAAATCGTCTGTTGTTCGTACTCGTAAAGGTACAGCACGTTATTTTTATGCAGTAGGGGGGACATGGCGTAATTTGGCAAAACTCCATATGGCAATGAAACACTATCGGCTCCCTGTTATGCATGGCTATGAAGTTGAAGCCGTTGAAATGGAGAACTTTTTACGTCTTGTAGCACGTGGCAATATTGATAATTTGAGAGGGATTGCAGCGATTTCTCAGAATCGTCGGAAACTTTTATCTTATGGGGCAATAGTTCTTATTGAACTCATTCAGTGTATGCAGTTTGAAAAGATAATTTTTTCAGGTGCTGGCGTTCGTGAAGGTTTTCTTTATTCACGATTGCCGCAGGCGATTCAGCTGTCAGATCCTCTCATTGCAGCATGCACAGAAATGGCTATTTTACGGGCACGTTCACCAAAACAAGCAGAAGAACTCATTGATTTTACGACGAATGCTTTTGAAGTTTTTGGAATTTCAGAAACTGAAAATGAATGTCGTTATCGTCAAGCTGCTTGTCTTCTTGCGGATATTGGTTGGCGTATACATCCAGATTATAGAGGTAATGAAGCAGCAAATCAAATAGCTTTAGGATCTTATCCAGGAATTTCCCATGAAGGGCGCCTTTATGCGGCGCTTGCTGTTTTTTTTCGCAATACGAGTTTATTGGTTGATAAAGAATCTCTTCCCATTTTTCAATTAGCAACTCAAAATATAATTGAGAAAGCACGTATTCTTGGCGAAACTATGCGTATTGCTCATCTTTTTAGTGCTTCTGTTGCAGGAATTTTACCTCATTTATTGTGGCATAAAAAAGCAGATCATATTATCCTGCAGATCCCAAAGAATTACGCTGGGTTATTAGGAGAACGTCCTCTTGGACGATTACAGACGTTATCAAAAATAATAAAACAACCTCTCGCTTTTGAAATTTTTTGATTTTTTTCCTAATTTATTCGTGTTTTATGTCTTATAATAGGGCTATTGACGAGGGATAAACTAGCTAACCTATCATCATGAGCTGGACAATAGGACTTGTTCCATAACTTTCATACCAGACACCACGCAAGGCATTGGTAATGCTCTGAGCATTCATAAAAGAAAACATAATTTTTTATTCTGTTATTTGCGTCACAAGATGGATTTTTCACTTCATAAGCTTCATGTGAAAATGAAAGCCTTGTCCATTTTTACCTGAAAAGGTTTTCTTTTTATGCTGCGTCGTTATAACGTTTCTGTTTAGCTTGCTCGATTATATTGATAAGATTCGATTGTAACCAACGCGATAAAAAAACAAACTTTTAAAGGTTTTGGGAGAGATCCATTGGTTACATGACACCGGAATGTTGAAATACTCATATGAAGCAGTTTTGCACTTTCACGGTCTGTCAAAAGAATATCATTTCAGTCATTATAAAATCCTTTCACTATAAAAAATAGAAATAAATCATAACTATTTATTAACCATGATTTTTTGAAAGGCGTTTAATCTATAAAAAAACAGCGCTTTATCATATAATTTCTTATGTAAAACTTTATGAGTCTTATTGAGATGGAATGAGAGAATCTTATGATATTCGGGGGTCTAATTTAATATAAATAACGCTAGATTATCTTTATAAATCAGTATGTTGTCTTTGTTAGGTGTTTTAGTTGTTATGCTGGCTGGTTTTTGATTGTTATATTGCAATCTCGGTAGTTTTTTAATACGATATGGGGACGTAAGATATTATATCTTTGTTTGTTCCTATTGCTAGGCTGCTATTTTTGTAATGAGTGCGCTTTTATTATCAGAACTTTTTCTTTTCAAAACTTTTAAATAAGGAGCTGTCTGTTTTTTTTAGATTATTTTTAATAGGATTGCTATTTGATTGACTGGGTAAAGATTTAGCTGTCATTTTTAATAAGAGTTCACTATTTAATTTTTAACTTTGTCAGAAGTAGGCTTTATTTATCCTGTTTGCGTTGGTCTATAGGGCATACCAATTGATGTAGATAATGAGTAGCGTAATGGATTTTTCAAAATGAAAATGTAAATTAAAGCTGTTTTGTGCTTATTTTTCCATCGTTAAAGTAAAACCCTATCTGTCCCTTTAGCAGTTGTTCGGCTTTTTGACCAAATATTTCATAGCGCCAGCCATTCATAGCGGGAATATTTTTCTTTATTCCTCCATTGGCAATTTTTTCTAAATCATTAGATGTTGCAATAATTTTAGGGGCAATGCTGTTTTCATTTGCAACAATTTTTAATAACACTTTGAGTAGATCGATAACAGCGGCTGTCGTATCATTGAGTGGATTATGTTTAGGAATGGGGGGTAAAGTAGAAAGATCCACCTCTAAGCCTTCATGGACAGCTTTGATTAATGATTGAGCAATTGAGAGTTTATCCCAGTTCTTATTAAGACTGCGCAACCGTTTTAATGCAGATTCATCTTTTGGTTGTTGGGTTGCTATTTCTATAAGACATTCATCTTTTATGATATGACGACGTGGCATATTGTATTTTCGTGCTTCACGTTCCCGCCAAGCTGCTATCTTTTGTAATACAGCAAGTTCACGTGGCTTTTTAATTTTTCCTTTCACTTTTTTCCATGCTTCATCTTCTGGCATATCATAGGTCTTAGGATTTAAAAGGATTGTTATTTCATCGTCCATCCAGTGAGCACGTTGATTTTTTTCTAACCTTTTTTTCAATAATAGGTAAACGTCTCTTAAGTAGGTTACATCGGCAAGTGCATAGAGCAGTTGTTTTTCAGACAAAGGGCGGTAACTCCAGTCTGTAAAGCGGGAGGATTTATCAAGATGATGCCCCGTGCAGCGTTGTACAATTTGATCATAGGAGATAGAATCACCAAATCCACAAATTGATCCTGCTATTTGCGTATCAAAGAGAGGGGAAGGAATAACACCTCCAAGATGATAAATTGTTTCAATATCTTGGCGCGCAGCATGAAAAACTTTTACAACTTTTTTATCGATCATAAGGTCAAAAAAAGGTTGTAAATCAATATCCGGTGCTATGGGATCAATCAAAACTGTGATATCTGGTGATGCGAGCTGGATTAAACACAGTTGAGGCCAAAAAGTTGTTTCGCGGATAAACTCAGTATCGACTGTTACAAAATCAGAGGTATGTAGAGCGTTAAGTGCAATTTCAAGATCGGTTGTTTGTGTAATAAGATTCATCATTTTATTATAATTCGATAAATTAAATTTGTCCTTTATTGACTTTATTTTTGAGTTTTTATTCTCATATCTTGACAAATGGTTATTAAAAAGCGTTTGTAGCGCATATGAATATTATAATCAAAGGCAAAAAATATGCACCGTTATCGCAGTCATCATTGTGCGGCTCTTCGTAAATGTGATGTAGGAGCACAAGTCCGTCTTTCGGGATGGGTTCATCGTGTTCGTGATCATGGCGGAATTCTTTTTGTGGATTTACGTGATCATTTTGGAATCACACAAATTGTTGCTGACCCTGCTTCGCTGGCTTTTAAAGTTATTGAAAAAGTGCGTTCTGAATGGGTTATTCGTGTGGATGGAGAGGTATGTGCACGTTCCGATGAGGTTATTAATGCAACGCTTCCAACAGGTGAGATTGAAATTTTTGCACAAGAGGTAGAAATTCTTTCAAAATCTGATGAACTTCCTTTACCGGTTTTTGGTGAGCCTGATTATCCAGAAGATATTCGATTAAAATATCGTTTTCTTGATTTGCGTCGGGAGACTATGCACAAAAATATCATGCGTCGGACTGAAATTATTGCGGCTATGAGACGGGCTATGCAAAATAATGGTTTTACGGAATTTACGACGCCACTTTTGACAGCTTCATCACCGGAAGGAGCACGTGATTTTTTGGTCCCAAGTCGTGTTCATCAAGGAAAATTTTATGCGCTACCGCAAGCACCACAGCAATATAAACAATTGTTGATGATGTCAGGTTTTGATCGTTATTTTCAGATTGCTCCATGTTTTAGAGATGAAGATCCAAGGGCCGACCGTCTTCCTGGTGAATTTTATCAATTAGATGTTGAAATGAGTTTTGTTGAGCAAGAAGATGTTTTAGCAACTATGGAACCTATTATGCGTTCTATTTTTGAAGAATTTGCAGATGGAAAAACTGTGACACAAAGCTTTCCTCGCATTTCCTATGATGAAGCAATGCGAAAATATGGTTCTGATAAGCCTGATCTACGTAATCCGATCATTATGGAAGATGTTTCTCAGCATTTTTATAATTCTGGTTTCAAAGTCTTTGCTCAAATTTTAGCGAATGATGAGAATGCACAAGTGTGGGCTATTCCAGCTAAAACGGGTGGAAGTCGTGCTTTTTGTGATCGTATGAATGTATGGGCACAAGGCGAGGGGCAACCAGGGCTCGGTTATATTTTTTGGCGTGAAGAAGAAGGAAAATTGGAAGGAGCAGGGCCTATCGCCAAAAATATTGGTGAACAGAGGACTGAAGCAATCCGTATACAGCTTGGACTTGAAAGTGGTGATGCTTGTTTTTTTGTGGCTGGAGATCCAAAAAAATTCGCATCTTTTGCTGGAGCAGCCCGTACACGGGTAGGGGAAGAATTAGATCTTCTCGATAGAGAGAGTTTCTCTTTGGCGTGGATTGTTGATTTTCCATTTTTTGAATGGAATGAAGATGAAAAAAAGATTGATTTTGGACATAATCCTTTTTCCATGCCTCAAGGGGGAGAAAATGCTCTTGAGACCCAAGATCCTCTTACTCTTAAAGCTTTTCAATATGATCTTGTTTGCAATGGTTATGAAATTGCATCAGGTGGAATTCGTAATCACTTACCAGAAATGATGCTTAAAGTTTTTGAACTTGTAGGACTTTCTAAGGAAGTTGTGAAAGATCGTTTCGGTGGTCTTTATCGTGCATTCCATTATGGGGCTCCGCCACATGGTGGCATGGCTGCGGGAATTGACCGCATCATTATGCTGTTGCAGGGTGTTAAAAATTTGCGTGAAGTTGCTTTATTTCCTATGAATCAACAGGCACTTGATCTTTTGATGAGTGCTCCGTCTGATGTTTCTCCTACACAATTACGTGATTTAGGAATCCATATGGCTCCTACTCACAAAAATAGCTCATAAAATTGATTATGGATTGTTTTCATCTTTTCTACGTAGAGTGAAGTTTTGATGCCTCTCAAGAGCATCATGTGTGTGTGTGTATGCTGTTTGTGAAATTTAGATAGACAAAAACGCCATTGTGTTGATTCTTTACGAGGCATTTTTATTCCTTGTTTTTATAGTGGCTGTTTCCTTTGTGATAGGTGAGGAAATGATTGTGATTGTTTTATCATGAATACATTAGAAATGAGAGAATTCTGTAATATTTGGAAGTCTCATTTTAGTTGAAAAAAAATGAATTATCTTTATACGACAATATATTATTTATTTTTTATTGAAGTTTTTACAATGTTGTAGCAGAGAATTGTGTTTCTTCGTTTTTATGAGAATAATGCGGTTTTCTATTCTATGGACTTACTCTGAAAAGTTTAAATTTTATAAGCTTTGAATATTTTTTTAGTTTTTCATGGAAAAACTGAATGGGGTTGTTATACAATTTATCTTTATAATAAAAGATGATGTTTGAAAGGTGCTTTTGTCATTCCAAAAAGAATGAAATAACTCTTTGTGAGCAGTTAAATTATTATCGGATTTGACAAAGCTTTCAATAAATTACTTAGAACAAGGGGGGAAGGACATGTATAAATTTTTCAAATTGATATAATTTTCTGTTCATGTTCTAATCGCAGCGTTTGTTTTTATGTAATTGACTTTTAATAAAAAAGTCGACTCATAGAAGATTTCATTAAATAAATCCTATAAAATAATTTCTTATTATTGTGGGAATTGTTGTTTTAATACTATGTCTGATAAAATGAATTTACCTTTTGATAAAGAACACATTGAACCAATAGAATTACGCTCTGCTTTACAGGAACGTTATTTGGCTTATGCACTTTCTACGATTACACACCGTGCATTGCCTGATGTACGTGATGGATTGAAGCCTGTCCACCGGCGGATTGTTCATGCGATGCGTCTTCTCAAACTAAATCCTGGACAGTCTTATGCGAAATGTGCGCGGATTGTCGGTGATGTCATGGGAAAATTTCATCCTCATGGGGATGCGTCTATTTATGATGCTTTGGTGCGCTTGGCTCAAAGTTTTGCTGTTCGTTATCCATTGGTTGATGGGCAAGGCAATTTTGGTAATATTGATGGTGATAATGCTGCTGCCATGCGTTATACGGAAGCACGTATGACTGAAGTGGCTGCATTGTTACTTGAAGGAATTAATGAGAATGCTATTGATTTTCGTTTAACCTATAATGAAGAAGATGAAGAGCCTGTTGTTTTACCAGGAGCTTTCCCTAATCTTTTAGCAAATGGTTCTTCTGGTATTGCTGTTGGTATGGCAACATCTATTCCACCCCATAATGTTGCTGAGCTTTGTGATGCAGCGCTCCATTTTATTGCGCATCCCGATGTAAATGATGAGGAATTAAATCAATTCGTTCTTGGTCCTGATTTCCCGACGGGGGGAATTTTAGTTGAACCTAAAAAAAGTATTGAGGAATCCTATCGTGTTGGGCGTGGATTCTTTCGCTTGCGTTCACGTTGGCATCAGGAACCTGGTAGCCGTGGTTCTTATGTGATTGTTGTGACTGAAATTCCCTATCAGATTCAAAAGTCACGTCTTATTGAAAAAACAGCAGAGTTATTGCTTGCACGCCGATTGCCAATGCTTGAGGATATCCAAGATGAATCAGCAGAAGATATCAGAATCGTGCTGGTTCCTAAAAATCGGTCGGTTGATCCGGAGCTCCTTATGGAGTCTCTTTTTAAATTGACTGACTTTGAAGTAAGATTTCCCCTTAATCTGAATGTTTTGTCTTTGGGAAAAATACCCAATGTTCTTTCTTTGCGAGAAAGTTTGCAGCAATGGCTTGAACATCGTCAAGAAGTGCTTATTCGTCGCTCTCATTATCGGCTTGATCAAATTGATAGCCGATTGGAAATTCTTCATGGATATCTTATTGCCTATTTAAATCTCGATGAGGTCATTCAGATTATTCGTGAAGAGGATGAACCGAAAAAGAAGCTGATTAATCGGTTTGAATTAACAGAAAATCAAGCTGAAGCTATTCTTAATATGCGCTTGCGTTCTTTGCGTAAACTTGAGGAATTTGAAATTCGTAAAGAATTTGAAAGTTTGAAAGCTGAAAAAGAAAAACTACAGAATTTATTAGCTTCTCCTATAAAACAGTGGAAAATAATTTCAGAAGAAATCAAAAAAGTTCGAAACACTTTTGGTCCTGAAACATTCTTAGGGAAAAGACGTACGACGTTTGAAGAGGCACCAAGACATGATCTTGATGATATTCAACAAGCAATGATCGAAAAAGAACCGATTACTATTGTTATTTCTGAAAAGGGGTGGATGCGTGCTTTGAAGGGACATTTGACCGATTATAAAGCGCTTTCTTTTAAAGAAGGAGACAGTTTAAAGTTAGCATTTCCAGCATTTACAACCGACAAGATTGTGCTGATCAGTACGGGTGGAAAGTTTTTTGCTATTGGTGCAAATAGTTTACCTGGAGGGCGGGGACATGGTGAACCTATTCGTCTTTTAGTTGATATGGATGATGAGCACGATGTTCTCACAGCTTTTGTGCATCACGCCGAGGAAAAATTGCTCTTGGTTTCATATCACGGTAATGGTTTTATTGTTTCTTCTGCAGAAGTGATCGCTAATACACGAAAAGGAAAGCAAGTGATGAATGTGAAAGCTCCTGATAAGGTAAAGCTTTGTGTTCCGGTAAATGGTGATCATGTTGCTGTAGTCGGTGAAAACCGTAAAATGCTTATTTTTTCTATTGAACAAATACCAGAAATGAATCGCGGTAAAGGTGTTCGTTTACAGCGTTATAAAGAAGGTGGTGTTGTTGATGCCAAGACTTTTAATTTATCAGAAGGCTTAAGTTGGCAAGATACAGCTGAACGAATCTTTAACCGCCAGGCGGACGATCTCTTTGAATGGATGGGAACGCGTGCGGGTGTCGGGCGTTTGGTTCCAAAAGGATTTCCAAAATCAGGAAAATTTATTAATTAAATGTATTTTATAAATGGGAAAATTCCCTATGGTTTTATGATTGTGTAAGATATTAATTTATAAGGATAATTTATTATTTTTATATTGAAATAAAAATCTAAAGCGTGAGGTTTTTTCTATTTTGATCTTGTTTAGGTTAAATCAATCAAAACTGTTTTTTAAACATTACAGCATTTATGGGTGCTGTCGTGAAATGATTTGATATTTTGAGAGCTGTACCCTTAAACAAACAATGTGAATGTTTAACACAAGAGTGTTCTATTTGGAGATGTTTTATTTGTCTGATAGGTTTATCTCCTTATTGTTCAAGAGAGATGTTATTAATTTTTCGTAAGGGATATTTATTCGTTAGGATTGCTATGATATTGCCTAAAAAGATGTCCACGTTCCGCCCATAAGACGAGGAGTATGGCAATCAGACTAAGAAAGAAAAATCCTGCCGAATTAGGGATGGTCGTCTCATTAAATTGTTGAGCAATAAAAAAACTGAGACCTGTGCCAATAGATGTTTGCAGAAAACCAGATATAGACGACGCGGTCCCAGCTATTTCTCCTACAGGTTCAAGAGCGAGTGTATTGAAGTTTGCCATAATACCACCGCAGGCAAACATCAGTATACAGAATAACAGCATGTAAAAAGCAAAAGGAAGAATACCATCTGTTAAGATAGAGCCAACAAACCATACACATGAAGTGATACAAAAAAGTAAAAGCATCGCGTGAGCGATACGCCGCATTCCAAGGCGTCCAACGAGTTGAGAGTTAAAGAAAGATGATAGAGCTTGAAATGCAGCACCAACTGCAAAGGCAATAGGGAACCAAAGTCCTAGATTATAGATCCCTTCATACGTTTGTTGTGATGTATTAACGGCAGTAAAGATACAGCCTAAAATAATCGAAGTTGCTAGTGTATAGCAAAGTGTTGTGCGATTGGTTATTACAATCCATAAATTATGTTTGACTGAAGAAAAGGAAAGAGAGCGTTGCGCATAAAGAGTTTCCGGCAAGCGGAATTGAATCCAAATCATCAACCCGAAACCAATCATTGCCATGAATATGAAAATAAATTGCCAGTTTCCAAACAGTAAAATGATCTGTCCTGTTGCTGGTCCAATCATTGGTGCAATAAGGAAAACCATCATCACGATAGACATCACTTCTGCCATTTTCCGACCACTATAGAGATCACGTACAATGGAAACTGTGAGCACGCGCATAGCAGCTCCTCCCATACCTTGTAAGGCACGCAAAATAAGCAAGAGAGAAAAATTTGATACAAAGGCAGAACCAATCGCTGCAAATGAATACAAAGCAAGACCAATAAGAATAATCTTACGGCGCCCATAACGATCACTTATGGGACCAAAAAATATCTGTGTGACGCCATAGCTGATAAGATAACTAGAAATGATATAATGCTGATCGTTTTCATTGATAACATTTAAACTGTTTAAAATGTTGGGCATAGCTGGCAACATAATATCAACAGCTATAGAATTGATGGCCATGAGTGAAGCAATGAGAATAACAAATTCTTTATAGCCAATTTTTTCTCTAATCGCATCACTATGCTTTTGTTCGTCGACTGAATATGACATATGCACCCTTTTAATAAAAGTTTCGACTGAACACGATTCTATAAGAAGCAAATAAAATGAGAGACATCTATGATTTATTGCAAGGAATGTCTTTTTCCTTTAGCAGTTCTTGCAATTCGTTATTTTGAAACATTTCTTTAACAATATCACAGCCGCCAACAAATTCACCTTTGATATAGAGTTGCGGAATTGTTGGCCAATTTGAGTAGTCTTTTATCCCTTGACGCAATTCGTTAGAAGTTAAAATATTAATTCCTTTATAATTTAACCCTAAATAATCAAGGATTTGAACGACCTGCCCAGAAAATCCACATTGTGGAGCGTCAGGCGTTCCTTTCATGAATAAAATGACATCATTTGTTTTAATTTCGTTGTCAATAAAATCATGAATAGTAGTCATCTCTATTCCTCAATAGTATAAATTCTTGGAAGTGTGCATTCACGCTCATATTATTTCTAATAGTATTGAGTGAATGAATGCAAGAAGAAATTTTTAAATTATTTGGGAATACTCGTTTGCAGTGCTAAAGCGTGCAAGTCATTTCCCATATTGCCTTTAAGAGCATCATAAACCATTTTATGTTGTTGAACACGGGTTTTACCACGAAAACTTTCAGAAATAACTTCTGCAGCATAATGTTCTCCATCTCCAGCAAGATCACGAATTGTTACAGTAGCATCAGGAATGCCTTCACGAATAAGCGTTTCAATTGCATGGGCACTCATTGCCATCATTATTCTCCTATGTATTCATTTCTTATAAAGGCTGTTGCTTAAGAGAAAAAACAATTTTTACTCTTCACCCATAAATTGTGGAAACCAGTTTTCATAGGCTTTTGTGAGTTTGTCTACTGAAAGTGTTAATATCCCATCTATATTGAGAGAAGTCCCCTCAACTTGACCTAGCTCTGTTAAAGTAACTGTATTGATTTGTGCACGCTCTTTAAGACTATTGAGAGAGTGAGGTTTGACGGCTAAAAGATAACGTCCTTGGTCTTCTCCAAAAAGTTCTGCATGATGGGGTGATTTATTGCTTAACGTTACTTTGATTCCTTTACCTGCTTTAATCACCATTTCGGCAAGTGCTATCGCCAATCCCCCGTCAGAAAGGTCATGGGCAGCGTGAATAAAACCGCTATTAATGGCATCTCGAACAAATTGACCATGTTTTTTTTCAAGTTGTAAATCTACAGGGGGGGGGGCACCTGCATCAATATTTAAAATGTTACGTGCATAGATTGATTGTCCTAAATGAGAGCCGCAATTTCCTACTAAAACAAGAATATCTCCATTTTGCATACCACTTATTGTTACCATTTTAGACCAATCATTAAGAAGGCCTACACCAGCAATTGTAGGGGTTGGAAGAATGGCTTCCCCATTTGTTTCGTTGTAAAGAGAAACATTGCCTGAAACGATAGGAAAATCGAGGATTCTACAAGCTTCTCCTATACCTTTAATAGCCAAAACCAGCTGTCCCATAATTTCAGGTTTTTCAGGGTTACCAAAATTGAGATTATCTGTAGCAGCCAGTGGTGTTGCACCTGTCGTACTAATATTTCGCCAGCATTCTGCGACAGCTTGTTTTCCTCCTTCATAAGGGTCTGCTTCACAATAACGAGGTGTTACATCAGAAGAAAAAGCAAGAGCACGTTTGCTGTTGTTTCCTACACGGATAACGCCTGCATCACCTCCTGGACAAACAAGGCTATTTCCTTGGATAAGGGTATCATATTGTTCATAAACCCATCGCCGTGAACTTTGATCAGCAGAATTCAATAAGGATAGAAGGGCATCACCAAGATTTTCAACCTTTTTGACGTCTTCTGCTTTCAAGGGTGTTTTTTTTGCCGGCTCACTCCAAGGACGATCATAAACAGGTGCTTCATCACCAAGCTCTTTGATGGGAAGATTGACAACTTCTTCCCCTTGATGAAATACACGAAAACGTAAATCATCGGTTGTTTTCCCAATGATAGAAAAATGTAGCCCCCACTTATGAAAAATTGCTTCTGCTTGCTTTTCTAGTTCTGGTTTAAGGACCATGAGCATACGCTCTTGACTTTCAGACAGCATCATTTCATAGGCTGTCATATTTTCTTCTCGAACAGGAACTGTATCGAGATTAAGCTGTATCCCTAAATTTCCTTTTGCACCCATTTCAACGGCAGAAGAGGTGAGTCCTGCTGCTCCCATATCTTGAATAGCAACAACGGCTCCAAGTTCCATGAGCTCTAAACATGCTTCAAGGAGACATTTTTCTGTAAAAGGATCACCTACTTGAACAGTTGGGCGTTTTTCACTGATTGAATCATCAAATTCAGCAGAAGCCATTGTTGCTCCACCGACACCATCACGTCCTGTTTTTGCACCAAGATAAACAACAGGGAGTCCAATACCTTGCGCTTTAGAATAAAAAAGGGCGTCTGTCTTTGCAATACCGGCGACAAAAGCGTTAACAAGGATATTGCCATTATAACGCTTATCAAAATTTACTTCTCCACCAACAGTTGGAACGCCAAAAGCATTGCTGTAACCACCAATTCCAGAAACAACACCAGAAACAAGATGGCGTGTTCTTGGGTGATCAGGAGCACCAAATCGCAATGCATTCATAGCAGCAACAGGACGGGCTCCCATTGTAAAGACATCACGTAAAATACCACCAACACCTGTTGCTGCACCTTGATAAGGTTCAATATAAGAAGGGTGGTTATGGCTTTCCATTTTGAAAACAACACATTGCCCTTCGCCAATATCGACAACACCAGCATTTTCACCAGGTCCTTGGATAACACATTTTCCTTCTGTCGGAAGAGTCTTTAGCCATTTTTTAGATGATTTATAGGAACAATGTTCGTTCCACATTGCAGAAAAAATTCCTAGTTCAGTAAATGTTGGTTCTCTACCGATTAACGTCAGGATACGTTCATATTCATCTTCTTTTAGCCCGTGTTGTGCAATGAGCTCTGGTGTAATAGTGATGTTATTGCAAGGCTTCATGAGTATTTATCCGTCCAATTAATCGAAATTTAGCATTTTTATTTTTTTAATCTAGCAGCTTATATTATAAGCAATACTGTTGTTTAATAATAAAAATATTTATAGACAGTAAGCTGAAGATTTTGTTCGTTTGTTTGGTGGGATTTAAGACTAAAAATGGTCTTAAATAATTATGTGTTTAAAAAATAATATCCATTGTTGTTTGTGAAAAGCTTTGTTCATAGATTTACGATGCGAGAAATGGTATAGATCCTTGTTTTTTAAAAATTATGGAGCGCGAGTATTTTTTCAGCATCATCCATTTACTAACTCTAAAGCACTTTGAAAAAGTAAACGACCGTCAATACCTCCGTGGGCGGGTTCAATAAAGTTTTCAGGATGAGGCATCATACCAAGAATATTACCAGCTTTATTAACAATACCAGCAATATCTTTCATTGAGCCGTTCGGGTTTGTGTTTTCTGCATAGCGAAAAACAATTTGTTCATTATCTTCCATTTGCCTTAGTGTTTCACTATCAACAAAATAATTTCCATCATGATGGGCAACAGGACAACGAATAATTTGTCCTTTAGAATAATATCGAGAAAATTTTGTTTTGGCGTTGACGACTTCAAGTTTGATTTCACGACAAACAAATTTTAAAGAAGCGTTACGCATTAAAGTCCCAGGTAATAATCCTGCTTCCAACAAAATTTGAAATCCATTACAGATACCTATTATTGTCGTACCTTCTTGTGCTTTTTCACGAATGGCTTTTAAGATGGGAGTTCGCGCTCCAATAGCACCACATCTTAAGTAGTCGCCATAGGAAAAACCACCAGGAATAATAATAATATCTACATCTGGAATTGTTGTTTCTGTTTGCCAAATTTTTAGTGGCTCAACTCCCGTTATATGATGTAATGCTGCAACCATATCTCGATCACGATTTAATCCAGGAAGTTGAATGATGGCAGTTTTCATGAGCGTTTCACTTAAAAAAGTTCGATTGTATAATTTTCAATGACAGTATTTGCGAGTAATTCTTCACACATTTGTTCAAGTTTTTTCTTTGCGGTTTCAGAAGGTAGATCATCAAGAACAATATCAAAAACCTTTCCTTGACGAATGGATTGAATGCCTTCGAAAGCTAAACTTTTTAAAGCACCGAAAATTGCTTCTCCTTGTGGATCAAGAACGCTTTCTCTTAAAGTAACCGTAATGCGTGCTTTCATTTTTTGCTTCCTGCTTGTTAAAAGAACCTCTCCTTTGAAGAGGGGTATCTATATAAGGTGATGTTTTTTACCTTGTTTTTACTTTACGAGAACGGGACCAGTTGGTCGTGTTGGTTCGTTTTCATTCATAATACCAAGACGTTTGGCAACTTCTTGATAGGCATTAATAAGCCCACCCATATCACGACGAAAACGATCTTTATCCATTTTTTCTTGTGTTTGCATATCCCATAGTCGTGCAGAATCAGGTGAGATTTCATCAGCAAGAACAATGCGCATTGTTTCATCTTCCCACAGGCGACCAAATTCCATTTTAAAATCAATTAATTGGATGTTAACACCGGCAAAAAGCCCAGAAAGAAAATCATTAATACGAATTGAAAGTTGCATGATATCTTCTATCTCTTGTGGGACAGCCCACCCAAAAGCTGTGATATGTTCTTCCGTTACCATGGGATCATCGAGAGAATCATTTTTATAGTAGAACTCAATGATGGATTGCGGAAGCGGGGTTCCTTCTTCTAAACCTAAACGCTTAGCAAGAGAGCCGGCAGCAACATTGCGAACAACAACTTCCAACGGAATGATTTCCACTGCTTTAATAAGCTGTTCGCGCATGTTTATACGTTTGATAAAATGTGTTGGGATGCCCAAACGCCCAAGATGGCTAAAGATATGTTCCGAAATTCGGTTGTTTAAAACCCCTTTTCCGTCGATAATTTCATGTTTTTTTGCATTAAAGGCAGTTGCATCATCTTTAAAAAATTGAATATAAGTCCCTGGTTCAGGTCCTTCATATAAAATTTTAGCCTTGCCTTCATAGATACGGTGGCGACGATTCATCATGATTCTCTATTTTCTTGAGAGGTTTTTAATAACATTGGTAAATGATACTATCCTAATTGATAGAATTTCTCAATGATATTGCTATGATACTTTTATAATTTTTGTCATTACACGTCTACCCAAAGGTGAAGATACATAAGCGATGAGAAAGAAGATCACCTCTTTTGGATCAAATTTTTGCAAGAAAGTGAGAGAGGACCATAAGCCCTTCAGGCCAAGGTCCGTGTCCGGATTCTGCGTTAATATGGCCAGAATACCCAGCATCAACAAAGAGCGATCCCCAATCATTGGCAATTTTTTCTGCTACTGAAAATTGACAAAATTCATCGTTGCGACTGGCTATGACAATAGAAGGAAAAGGAAGCTTTTGGCGATGATAGGGGCCAAATGTCATTAAATGTTTGGGACGTATTTTCTCATTGGCGACATCTGGAGGAGCAACAAAGAAAGCGCCACAAATTTTTTCTGTATTTTGTACAGTTGCGTGAATAGCACTGGGAACTCCTAATGAATGAGCAATAAGCATAACAGGCCTTTGAGCTTTTGCAATGGCGGTTTTAACTTTGTTAACCCACTCTTCACAAACAGGCTTTGACCAATGGAGTTGTTCAATGCGGCGGGCTGTCGACAATTTTCTTTCCCAGCGTGTTTGCCAATGATCTGGACCAGATCCTTTGTAGCCAGGAACAATAAGAATATCGAGTTGATTTGCTTTCATGAATTGTTTTCTTTGTTACAACAGATTTTTGATCATAGGTGGAATAGATTTGAGGTTTCTATGTCGCTTTACTGTTCTTCAAAAACACGTTTAAAAATCGTATTGATATGTTTGGTGTGGTAAGAAAGATCAAATTTTTCGCGAAGTTCTTCTTCACTTAAAGCTTTGATAACATCTTTGTCGTTGAGGAGTTCTTCTAAAAAATCTTTTCCTTGTTCCCAAACTTTCATCGCATTTCGTTGTACAATCCGATAAGAATCTTCACGACTGATTCCTGCTTGCGTAAGTGCTAAAAGCACCCGTTGTGAGTGAACAAGGCCACGGAATTTATTGAGATTTTTTTGCATATTTTCTGGATAGACAATGAGATTTTCAATGACAGATGTGAGGCGAGAAAGAGCAAAATCAAGTGTAATAGTCGCATCTGGAGCAATATAACGCTCAACAGATGAATGCGAAATATCGCGTTCATGCCAAAGTGCAACATTTTCCATGGCTGGGAGTGCAAATGCACGTACCATGCGGGCTAATCCAGTTAAATTTTCTGTTAAAACTGGATTACGTTTATGAGGCATCGCCGATGAGCCTTTTTGCCCAGGTGAGAAATGTTCCTCTGCTTCCAGAACTTCTGTTCGTTGTAAATGGCGTATTTCTATCGCTAACCTTTCAATAGAGGAAGCAATAACACCAAGTGTTGCAAAAAACATAGCATGACGATCTCTTGGTATTACTTGGGTGGAAACTGGTTCAGCACGCATCCTCAAGGCTTTTGCTACATGTTCTTCAACGCTTGGATCGATATTTGCAAAAGTTCCTACAGCTCCTGAAATCGCGCAAGTAGAAATTTCTTCTCGTGCTGCAAGAAGACGTTTGCGACAACGGGAAAATTCAGCGTATGCAAGAGCAAATTTTACTCCAAATGTTGTTGGTTCAGCATGAATGCCATGGCTCCGCCCAATGGTGATTGTCTCTTTATGCTCAAAAGCACGTCTTTTTAATGCCTCAAGAAGTTGATCTATATCCTCTAGCAAAATATCACTAGCACGCATCAATTGAATATTCAGTGTTGTATCGAGAACATCAGATGATGTCATGCCTTGGTGGATAAAACGTGCCTCGGGTCCAATGAATTCAGCTAGGTGGGTCAGAAATGCGATAACATCATGTTTGGTAATTGCTTCAATTTCATCAATGCGATTGACATCAAATTTAGCTGCTGCGCCTTTTTCCCAAATGACTTTGGCGGCTTCTTTCGGAATAATCCCTAAGTGAGCAAGGGCATCACAGGCATGGGCTTCAATTTCGAACCAAATACGATATTTTGTTTCAGGAGACCAAATTGTTACCATTGCAGGGCGGGAATAACGTGCGATCATCATTTTTTTCCTTGTTGTGAGAGGATTGCGGCTTGGCGCAATGCACTCATGCGTGTTTTGTAAAGCTCTTTATTTCCATCTTTATAAATTGCAGAGCCTGCGACAAATACATTTGCTCCAGCTTTTGCAGCTATCCCAATTGTATCAACGGTGATACCACCATCAACTTCAAGATCAATAGGGCGGTTTGCAATCATGCTTTTAACGCGCTTAATTTTATCTTTTATTTCTGGAATAAAACTTTGTCCACCAAAACCGGGATTGACCGTCATGATGAGAATGAGATCTAATTGATCAAGCAAATATTCAAGTACATGTTCAGGGGTGCTTGGATTGAGTGCAATTCCTGCTTTTTTTCCCATTTTTTTGATTGTTTGTAATGAACGATGAAGATGTGGACTTGCTTCAGCATGAATGGTTATAATATCTGAACCCGCTTTTGCAAAAGCTTCCAAATAAGGGTCTACTGGTGCGATCATCAGGTGGACATCAAATATTGCTTTGGTTAATGGGCGTAGAGCCTTGACGATTTCAGGACCAAAGGTGATATTAGGAACAAAGTGTCCATCCATGATATCAAGATGAAGCCAATCTGCACCAGCATCAACAACATCTAACATTTCTTGTCCAAGTTTAGAAAAATCAGCAGCCAAGAGTGAAGGCGAAATGAGATGAGAATGGGGCATTAAAATCTCCTTGATTGGCTGTTTTTATCATATCGCAGTGTATACACAAATATCTTTTGTGTTATGACGGAAAAGAAAAAATATGTATTATAGATCTTTTTATGGAAAGATCGCTTGAAATTTTAAAGCTTTATAAGTGAAAGATATGTCGAATCATAAAACATATTTGATGCCTGAACTTCAACATAAACATACTATCGCGGTTTCTTCCCAAGAATATCGAGATGCCATGAGTCTTTTTGCAGGAGCTGTGCATATTGTGACAACAAATGGTATTAAGGGAAGACGCGGGGTGACTGTTTCGGCGTGTTGTTCTTTATCTGATGATCCTCCGACCCTTCTTGTTTGTCTCATGCGCCATAATTTAAAGAATCAGGTGTTTATGGAGAATGGAAATTTTTGTGTTAATAGCTTGGCAGGAAAGCATCGTTCATTAGCGGATGTTTTTTCGAGGCGTTGCAATTCTACACAAAATGAGCGTTTTGATGTTGCTCAATGGGGAGCTTTGCAAACGGGAGCGCCTAGTCTTTCAGACGCTCTAGCATCGTTTGATTGTCGTTTGATTTGTTGGCATGAGCACGCAACCCATTGTGTTTTGATTGGTGAGGTTGTTGCAATCAACTGTAATAAAGAAAAAGATGCTTTGATGTATTTGAAACGTGAATATCACACTTTGCCTTTATAAAGATTTTATTTTTTTGCATTGCTGAAATGATTTATTATTGCCTCATTTAGATTTTAAACAATGAGAAAGCAGGGGAGAGATCACTCTGATATCTGAATATTAGATTTCCTTCTTTTTGAAGTTTCTCAGTAAGCAAGAAAAATATTCTGGATGAGATTTGATCAAGAATCCAACCTAAATAGAAAAGCGATTAAATCTAAACAGTGTATTTAGACATATTTGTAGATTGTTATGAAAAACATTTTACTCTTGTGTTGATGGGTATTGCACAATATATAGACCGCACATAGCATATGTGGAGGTTTTTTATTGCATGAGCGAAGAGATTGATGGTCAATATCGCCCCAGTGAAGATGAGCCTTTTATGAATGAGCGGCAAAAGGCGTATTTTCGTGCTAAATTGGTTTCTTGGAAGAATGATATATTAAAAGAAGCTCGTGAGACTTTGGAAAATTTGCAGGAAGAGAATGTTGGTCAACCCGATTTGACTGATAGGGCTTCTTGTGAAACTGATCGTACAATCGAATTACGTGCGCGTGATCGTCAGAGGAAACTTATTTCAAAAATAGATGCTGCTTTAGAGCGCATTGATAATGGGACATATGGCTTTTGTGAAGAAACCGGCGAACCCATTAGTATAAAGCGTCTTGAGGCTCGACCGATAGCCGTTTTATCATTGGAAGCGCAAGAACGTCACGAACGACGTGAAAGAGTTTATCGCGATGATTAAGGTCATTGAAATGATAAACAAACGAAACTCGTGGTGATAAAATTGTATATTTTTATTTTTGAGGGGTAGGAATGAATAAAGATGGTTCTTGCCTCCCCTCAATTTCGGCGGTGATTGCTGAATCTTTTACTGCTTGATTCGTAAAAGGAGAGGGATTTTTATCCGTTATATCGTTTCTTTCTGTAGGGGCGGAATTTGGATGTGTGTGTGTTTCTCTCTTTTGTATTTTGGATGTACTGGTAATATCGGATTCTACAACCACATCTGTTAATCCACCAATAAGGAGCAAATGTTCTTTATTATCGCAACGGACTAAAATAAGGCGGCGTGCTCGATCTATAGAAATTACTTCACATAATGCTAATCGTGATAGACTTTTTTTTCTATTATTGCTGAATCTTCCCGTACTTAAACGACGTAAAAACAAGATAATTATGGTAATAGCCACGATTGTTATTATAAAAAACAAAAAGCTTATCGTTATCTTCGCAGCAGATACACCTATTTGCTCTGATAACCAGATATACATAGATTTTCTCCCATTTTTGTGTGAAAATATCGTTTTTATTGAGATAAATTTATAAACACACCCTTAAAAGGTTCACTTAAATACAAGAAATAAAATTTTTAACATTAAGTGAGCTTTCTTTGAAAGATAATATCATAGTATATACTTTATAACAATGAATATAAAGGAAGTTTTGTGATATAAGAAACAGCTAAATCTAAGGCAATGAGAGATGGATAAAGGTTTTGATAATAATAAAAGATCAGCGTCTTCTGTTCATCGAAGAGTTGTGATTTTTGGTATTGTTTTTATATTATTTTTTCTTTTCATTGTGGGTATTTTAGGTTTTTTTTATCCACAAAGCTATTTGCAAAAGGCTATATTGATATCTTTTTTGATTCTAGCAATTATCGGCGTTGCAACACTCGTTTTGTGTGGAATGGGAATTTTAAGATACCATGTGTGGTCGCATGAAGATTTTGATTTTAGCATCTTTAATCGGAGCGATGATGCAATTGTAATCTCTGACCTTTCTGGTTTTGTTTATTATTCTAATCAAAACTATCGAAAAATTGTGACTTATAAGCCTGAAGTGTCTTGTTATATGGTTATTGCTGATCTTCCAGGAGCTGGTGCACTTTCGTATCGCTTAAAGGTTGCAGCCTGTAATAATCTTGCGGCGCAAGAGGAATTAAGAGTAGAACAACCAATATTTACCGATTCTACACCAAAAAAATCTGTTTGGTATAATATTTCCATTCAACCTATCACAAAACAGAAAAAAAAGCTTTTATTTTGGCGTATTGCTGATATTTCGCATTTACAACAAACACGAGAAGTTTTTTTCTCGAACCTTCAAGAAGCTATCAATCACTTGGATCAAGCTCCTATTGGTTTTGTATCAGTTAATACACAAGGAACTATTCTTTATGCGAATGCGATTTTTGCCGAATGGTTTTCAATTGATTTAGCGAATTTCTCAGTTGGTCAATATAATTTTGATTCGTTATTTGATAGCGTTGGCGCTAAGAGCTCATGGAGTGATATCTGTTTGCAAACCAACAGATATCAAAGTTCAGGTTACTCTTTACCTTATAAGTTTTCGTTATGTTTAAATTCGCAAGCGACTTGTGAGAAAATATTCCATTGTCTTATCTCTGTTTCTTCTCTCTTAGAAGAGGAAGCCGTTTATCGTATTGTGATCATTCCACAACAAATACAAAAAGAAGAGGACGACCAATTAAAATTACCCACTATATTAGGAGAATATTTTGATGCGAGTCCTTTTGCAATAGCCGTGGTAGATCATGAAGGGCAATTGGTTCATATGAATAAAGCTTTTTCATCACTCACGGGATGTATGGACAAAGCTGTCAATTTTTATGACGTTATTTCTCGTCGTGATTGTGTGCAGTTAGAGCGTTCTTTTCAGAGAATTGCGACAAATAAAAATTATTTTGTTTCTCTAGAAACTGTTTTAGAAAAAAATGAAGAATGCCATTTACGGCTCCATATTATGTCTGTACCACCCCATCATGGTGATGCATTGCAAGATTTGCTTATTATCTCTGTGATTGAAACAACCGAACAAAAAACGCTTGAAGATAAAATGATGCAAAGTCAGAAGATGCAAGCTGTCGGACAATTGGCTGGCGGCATTGCTCATGATTTTAATAATGTTTTAACAGCAATTTTAATGTCGTGTGATCTTCTTTTAAATACGCATCGTAGTTCTGATCCTGCTCATGCTGATCTGATCAATATTAAAAATAATGCTAATCGTGCAGCTGCTCTTGTACAGCAATTATTAGCTTTTTCTAGAAAGCAAACACTTCGACCTGAAGAAGTTGATTTTACTGAATTTTTATCAGATATTCGCAATCTTATTTTACCACTTTTGGGGAATAATGTTCAGTTAAAAATTATCCATGGAAGAGATTTGTGGAGTGTTGAAGTCGATCAAGCATCTTTTCAGCGTGTTATTATGAATTTGGTTATTAATGCGCGTGATGCCATGTTAGATGGAGGTATTGTTACGATTGCGACAAACAATATTACAAAGCAACAAAGTGCTGAATTTAATCATCTTGGTTTAGAAATTGGTGAGTATGTACAATTGACTATTTCAGATACAGGGGCTGGTATATCTGCTGCTATACAAGAAAAAATGTTTGAGCCATTTTTTACAACAAAAGAAGTTGGAAAAGGAACAGGACTTGGTTTATCAATGGTTTATGGAATTATCAAGCAGAGTGGTGGGTGCATTTATTGTGAAAGTAAAGAAGGTGAAGGAGCAACATTTTATATTTTTCTTCCCCGTTATATCCCCAATATAAAAGGAAAAACTTCTCAAAAGATTGAAAAAGATGAAGAGAAAGATAAAAATATAGACTTAACAGGGTCTGCAACTGTTTTATTGGTTGAAGATGAAGATGCGGTTAGAATGGGGGGGGTAAGAGCTCTTCAAATGAGAGGATATACGGTTTTAGAGGCAGCGAGTGGGGTGGAAGCACTCTCTATTCTTGAGAAACAAAAAGGAGCTATTGATATTATTGTTTCCGATGTGGTGATGCCAGAAATGGATGGACCCACTTTATTGAAGGAAGTACGTAAAAACTATCCTGATATCAAATTTCTTTTCGTTTCTGGATATGCAAAAGATGCATTTGCTAAAAATCTTCCACAAGATGCTGTTTTTGGTTTTTTATCTAAACCTTTTACACTCAAACAGTTAGCTCTAACAGTTAAAGAAACACTTTCATCATGAGGCAAAAATTTATGCAATAGAAAAATTGCGTATTTAAGATTTTTTAGGCGAAATACGAGAGTATTTTGATAAATAGAACTTGTGATAATGTCATAGAACTGAATAAAAAAGAAGAATTTGAAAATTTAATTAAAATTCAAAAAAAACACACATTCTGTGCAAAAATTTATGAAAAGATAGGCTCTATTACGTCAACATTTAATAGAGATTTTCAATTATAGACACTGAGCACGAATTATATGTAAAACATTGAAAAATGCTTATTAATAGATTGTTGATACACTCAAAAAGATAAAAGCTGTTGCTGCGCATCTACCATTTTGCTCTTCCCTTCAATAAATGCTTTTAAGGCTTCGGGGTAGAGTTTATGTTCTGCTTTAAGAACTCTTTGTCCTAAGCTCTCAGCAGTATCATGAAGATAGACTGGAACGGCTGCTTGGGCAAGGATTTTTCCTGCATCCATGTCTTCTGTAACAAGGTGAACAGTGCAACCCGTGATTTTTACGCCTGCTTGTAAAGCTTTTTCATGTGTGTTTAAGCCTTTAAATGAAGGCAAAAGAGAAGGATGAATGTTTAAAATTCGTCCTTCGTAAAGTTTTACAAAACGTGGCGAGATAAGGCGCATATATCCTGCAAAGCAGAGAAAATCTGGTTTATATTGATTTAAAATCGTAAAAATACTTTCTTCATGCTCTTCTTTTGTTTTGTAAATTTTGCGATCAACAATATGAATAGGTAAGTTATGGTTTCGCGCCTTTTCAATACCGTCTGCACGCGGATTATCGCAAATAACCGCGATGATTTCAGCAGGATATTCCTTTTGTTGACTAGCTTGAGCAAGGGCGACCATATTGGATCCATTACCAGAAATGAAAACGATGATTTGTTTTTTCATAAATGCAGTACCCCTTTATAAAGTATTCCTTTATTTTGATCTTGGCGTTTTGTTAAAATGCCAAGAGGAGTTACGCTCTCTCCTTTTCTTTCAAGAGCTTGCGTAATTGTTTCAGCTGCATGCTGTGCTACGATAATGATCATGCCAATACCACAATTGAATGTTCTTAACATTTCTGTTTCTTCTATTTTACCTTGTTTGGCAATCCATGAAAATACTGCTGGAACATTGATGGTAGAAAGATGAATTTCAGCGCAGAGAGAAGATGGAACAACACGTGGAATATTTTCAGGAAAGCCTCCACCCGTAATATGAGCAAGAGCTTTAATCCCTTCGTATTTTTTCATGATGGGAAGAAGCGATTTTACATAAATGCGTGTTGGTGTAAGGAGTGCTATACCAAGGCTGTTTTCGGGAGCAAAAGGGGCAGGGTCATTCCATTTGAGATCATGTTGCTGGATGATTCGTCGAACAAGCGAAAAGCCATTGGAATGAATTCCAGAGGCGCTTAGACCTAATATAATATCACCTTCTGTTAAATCTTTTGAAGGGAGTAGCTTGCTGCGTTCGCATGCTCCTACAGCAAAACCGGCTAGATCATAATCTCCCTCTGCATACATTCCTGGCATTTCTGCAGTTTCTCCTCCAATAAGAGCAGCACCGGCTTGTTTACATCCTTCTGCAATACCAGAAACAATTGCAGCACCTTGTTCAGGGTCAAGCTTTCCAGTTGCAAAATAATCCAGAAAAAAGAGAGGTTCAGCCCCTTGTACGAGTAAATCATTGACACACATAGCCACAAGATCAATACCTACAGTGTTATGGTGACCTACTTCAATGGCAATTTTTAATTTTGTTCCCACACCATCATTGGCTGCTACTAGGATAGGATCCGTAAAGCCAGCTGCTTTTAAATCAAAAATTCCACCAAAACCGCCAATTTCTGCGTCTGCTCCGGCTCGTTTTGTCGCGCGTATAAAGGGTTTAATTTTTTCTACCATGGCATTACCCATATCGATGTTTACACCGGCTTTTGCGTAGGTAAGACCAACTTTGGATTTATTATTTGTAAGATCTTGGTTGCTCATTGGAGCCTTCCTTTAATGGAAAATCGGGTTTTGATATTATGCAATGCCATGATAGAGTTCTCTCTGCAAGAGATATTGATAAGAAAATAAGCAACTTTGCTTGTACCTTATTTTGAAGATGTTTATAATTTTTTGTGAAGAATTTTTTAGGATATTTTATGAGCAAGATATCAGATAATCACGGTCAGTCTTCTTGGCAACTTATGAAAAAGAAAGTGAGTGAGAATACATCTCGTGATCGTTATAAGACTTATGTGCCAGCGTATACTCAATTACCGTTGCCGAATAATATGAAAAGGCAAATCTTTTTTTGGCTTGGTACGCTGATTTTTTTCATTTTTTTTATGTTTGTTTTTGGATCGATTTTGCTTCCTTTTGTGGCAGGGATTGTGCTGGCTTATTTTCTCAATCCCATTGTTCAATTACTTGAAAAATTTGGTATTCGACGGGTGTTTGGGACTGTCCTCATTACCTTATTTATTGTTGTTACCTTTGTTGCTGCTTTAGTTATTTTGATTCCTGTTATTAGTTGGCAAATACAGCAATTCATGAGTGATGGTTTACCTGTTTATATTAATCGTATTCAAACCTTTTTTGTTGAGCATGATTTTGATTGGATAAGGCGCTATTTTGGAAGTGATCCAAATGAATTACGGAATAATATTAAAGGATTTTTGGGAGAAGGTTCTGATTTTATTACGTCTCTTTTGAATTCACTTTTAAAGTCAGGAAAATCTATCGTTAATATCGCTAGCTTATTTGTTGTGGCACCTGTGGTGGCATTTTATATGTTATTAGATTGGCCGCGTATGGTAACAGCAATCGATTCGTTAATACCGCGTGATCATCTTGAAACCGTTCGGAGTATTTTTCATGAAATGGATAGAGCTATTGCAGGCTTTGTTCGTGGACAAGGAACAGTTTGTCTTATATTGGGAGGCTATTATGCTATTGGTTTAACGATTGCAGGACTCAATTTTGGTCTTTTAATTGGTATGTTTATTGGTCTTATTAGCTTTGTTCCTTATATCGGCACAATGAGTGGTTTGGTCCTTTCTGTTGGTATTGCATGGGTCCAGTTTTATCCCAATAATTGGGGAGGAATCATCGTTGTGATGGCACTTTTTTTAATTGGTCAATTTATTGAAGGTTATATTCTTCAACCCAAGCTTGTAGGTTCATCAGTGGGATTACATCCCGTATGGCTGATGTTTTCACTTTTTGCTTTTTCTTCACTCTTTGGTTTTACTGGTATGCTTGTTGCTGTTCCTGCGGCAGCGGCTGTTGGCGTTTTAGTTCGTTTTGCTCTTCATACTTATCTTAGTTCTCAGATGTATTCGCGAAGGGGAAATTCGGAGCCGCTAAAATGAATGGGTGTGAAACGCAATTATCTTTAAATTTTCCTTATGATCCGATTTTTCAATTTGAGGATTTAGTGGTAACGGAAAGCAATCGTATGGCTTTTCAGCTTATTGATCACTGGCCCAATTGGAGCTTACCTATTGCAGTTTTGGTTGGCAAAGAAGGATCTGGAAAAACGCACTTTTCTAATATATGGCTCCAAAAAGCAGATGCTTTCAGGATTCAGCACAATGAGATTGATCAGGCTGTTACTGTGGCTTCTTTAGGCAGATCATTTTTGATAGAGGATATTGATGCAGATGAAATCAAAGAGACAGAACTTTTTCATTTAATTAACAGTATTAAGCAAGCAAATCTTGATGCACGACAAGCTACTTTATTGATGACGGCACGGACACTTCCTTCCGCTTGGAATTTAAAGTTAAATGATCTAAAAAGTCGTCTTAATTCGGTGATGTTCGTTGAAATTAATCAGCCTGATGATGCATTATTAACAGCTGTTGCATTTAAGCTTTTTTCCGATAGGCAACTTATTGTACATCCAGACACGGTTTATTATCTTGTAAGTCGTTGTGAACGTTCTTTATTTTCATTGAAGCGTGTTATTGATTCTGTTGATCAGTTGGCATTACAAAGAAAAAGAAAAATAACACGTGCTGTTATTGCTGAAGTTTTGAATAGAAGAAATCCGTAAACACTCCCTATCATGGCTTACTTATTCTGTCTTTCTATTATCGTTTCAATATGTGGCAAGACAAGTCATTTAAATTTTCTTCTTTTTTGATATCCGTTAAGAGTGAAAAATAGTATTTTTTACTTTAGTCATGTGTTTATCTTAAATAGCTTTGAGATTTTATTGTATGATGTTGACTTTTTTCCATCTTTGCATTTGAAATTTTTTCTAAAAAAAGCGCTTTATTTTATTTATAATGGAACTTTCGTGCTTTGAAAAAATGTCTGTTGTTTATGGATTTGGATTGTAGAAGATTCTAGAATTTTTATAAAAGAGTTCTTTGCAAGATAGAAAAAGAGGGGAAAAAGCTTAATACAGCTGATTTTTTGGCTTGTGTTCTCTTTTGGAAAGTTTTTCTATGATATTTAAGTCGTTTTTTTCTAAAATTGTATCTGTAGAATGCGTTTTGATACAGTGAGAGTTTGCTTAAAGCAGGATGAAAATTATGAAATCCTTACAGAGAAATTCGTTATTTTTTAATATAGATTGGATTCTTTACGGAGGTTGTTTTCTATTATTTGTCAATAAATATGTTATTGAGTAGGGAAAAAATTTTTAAAACGTGCTTTTTTGTAAAGAAATGCAATAAAATTAAAAAAAAGTGTGTTTTTCTCTTGCACTTCTGTTGTGAAAATTTTAGGAAATGTGCATCAAGTAAATGTAAATGGCGGAGCGTAGCGCAGCCTGGTAGCGCACCTGATTTGGGATCAGGGGGTCGTAGGTTCGAATCCTATCGCTCCGACCATATTTGATTAAGTGTGTGAGAATGACCCAATTGGGTACGTGTGGTGGAAAACTATCATTCAAGCGTTGTGTAATCTGAAGGAAAAAGGCATGATCGCACGTATTTATAGTCCTGCTAAGACAGCTATGCAGTCAGGTAAGGGGAATAGAGGTTTTTGGATTCTAGAGTATGAGCCGGTGAAAGCAAAAATGCTTGAACCTCTTATGGGGTACACGGCAACGTCTGATATGAATAATCAGGTGAGGATCAGATTTAATAGGAAGGAAGAAGCGATTGCTTTTGCGCGTAAGAATGCTATCTCTTACCGTGTAGAAAAGAAACGTACGTCGATTCGACGTGCTATTTCTTATTCTGATAATTTTCGCAGTGATCGGCAGCACTCTTGGACACATTGAATTAAAGATGCTATTTTGAATTGAGAAAATAATCAGTTGGGTCCCGTAGCTCAGCTGGATAGAGCAACGGCCTTCTAAGCCGTGGGTCACAGGTTCGAATCCTGTCGGGATCACCATCCGGTTTTTACCCATGTATAATGTATTTATTCTTTGTAATCTTTTTTAAAGTTCGGGAACATTAACAAAAGTTCGGGAATAGGATTTTCCAACATACTTTTACAAAGCTCATCTGTTTCCTCCAATGTTCTCTAATAATTTTTTAAATTCTTTGAGAACCACTATTTTAAATGTACAAAGATATTGTCTATCGCATCCATAAAGACAAGCAAAATTAATAATCCATTTTCTAAAGAATTTCGCGCGTCTCAGAGTATGTGTAGAGTCGAATATTTGGTTTTTGTGTAAAAATATTTACTAATGCATCCATAAGGCGTGCAAAATCAATGATAAGCAAAAAGAGGATGAATGCTATCCACTTCATCAAGCGAGACATCATTTTTACACTTTGATAGGTGACGATCATTTCCTGAAGTATTTCTTTTTCTGCTTCTGTAAGCTCTATATCGTCTTGTGTTTTTTTTCTAGCCATGTTTCCACCCACACACACACGTTCACCTTGTTTATTGTGCTTTAAGATCTCTCTTGCTAAGTTTGAACTGATGGCGTTCAGATCTTGCTTATCTAAATAAATTGGCAA
>NZ_JBHILW010000059.1:0-1885 GCF_042193565.1 Bartonella sp. SD1336NMGDW | reverse complement strand
TGCTCTTTCAAAGCCCTTTTAAAGGGCTTTTTTTGACTGACAGTGTCAGTCTTATGGAGCATGGTGATGCTTGTTATAGTCTCTTCATTGATTTGGAGAGCAAAATGACAATAGAATTTAAACTTCGTATTCACTTTATTAAGAAAGGATATAGTTATGAATGACATTCCTGCACAAAGAGATAAAAACCGTTGTCCTACTCATCCAGGAGAAGTTTTGGCAGAAATTATTCCTGAAACTGGCAAAACGAATACAGAAATCGCACAGATGCTTGGTATATCACGCCAACATCTCTATGATATTCTAAATGCCGAAAAGCCTATATCTTCTTCTCTTTCGGCTTGTCTTGGCAAAATGTTTGGGAATGGAGCTGCCATATGGTTACGTATGCAAGCGAATTATGATGCGTGGCATGCTGAACGTGAAACAGATGTTAGCAAAGTTCCAACACTCCACGCTGTTTGACTTTGTGACTCAATCTCTAGAGACTTTTCCAAGTGGTTTTATTGCTTTAACTTCTTTAATTTTAAGTGCAATTTTACGCACGAAAGCGAGGCTAAAACGCCCTTGTGGTTTTAAATCTTCAAAGTCAAACAAAGATTCGCAAGGAACAACATTAAATTCATCAACACGCACCCAAGATTGCTTTTGCAACCCCGCACGTTTACATTCTATCTCAGGTACTTTTAAGCTATATTGTAAATTAATAGGCTCTTGAGAAGTGATAGGAAACAAAAAGAAATGGCTTTCAGTTTTAACCATAACACAGGAAGGACGCGCTTTGCGCCCCGAATGTTCACCTTTTTGCGCTTGTTCGTGCCATAAATAATAATATTGAACAACATCCCCTGCTTTAAACATATTCGTCGCCATTTAAAATATCATCTAAACCACGATCTAAATCGTCTAATATATTTTGCGGTGCATCTGCATAAACAAAAGATTGTGCACCAGAACGCGCTTTTATTAATTCATGATATAAATCAACAGGAAGCATAATGATTTTTTCACGCCCTCGCTTTGTTAAAGCTACAGGTGTAGACATAGCCTCGTCTAAAATATCGCCTGCCCCGCGGTTTACATCTGTAAAACTATATTTTTTCATATGCACATCCTATCTTTAATGTATAATACGTATTATACGTACAATATGTATTATGTAAAGATATTTTATGCTGTTAACTACCTCCCCGCCTCAAAGACGAGGAGATAAAATCATGTTTTTAAAGTTAAGCAGCTTTCTTAACAGAATTTTTCAGACTCGGATCGTAAGCTTTCAACAAAGGCTCCATAATAGAAGGAGGTTTTAAAGATCCAAAATTTGTAATCATTGCTAGAACTCTGAGTGCGTTTGGTGATTCATCTTGAAGTTTTAAAATCAAAGCTTTTTCTATTGCATCCATGGTTTCAATCAGAGCATTAAAAGCTTTATCTTCAACATCATCACGATCAGAAAATTGAAACAATGCCATCCATAAATCGCACAAAAAATCGATACTGGTATTCATTGTACACCTCCATGGATTTGTTCTCTTAAACATGCCAATCCTCTAGATGTGATTTTAGTTGAAGGCAGCACCTTCTCTGTTCCGTCCGGTCTTTGAATGGTAATAGCAGGACAGTCCATGAATCCTTTCTTAATTTTGTCTTGATAGGGCAACAGAGGCGCCCCTGGAGCCCGTCGATACACCCAATCATGTTTACGCAAGTAATCAGTTAAATCCTTTGGTCGCACCTCTAACATTTTTGCTGCTTCAATAAGACCGAACAAACCATCAGAGCGTTTTAAACCTTCCAAAGCTTTTGCTTTTGGTTCTAATTTAGCAATGATATTGTCTTTCCGCTCATTTTCATCTTTTAAATGCGTTAAGACACCAAGCATTAC
>NZ_JBHILW010000058.1:0-1894 GCF_042193565.1 Bartonella sp. SD1336NMGDW | reverse complement strand
TTTAACAGCTTACTTGTAATCTATTTATATCTGTGTAATCATATACATTATGGATAGATTTGTTGGGATAGGTAAGGCCGCTCAAGTTTTGGGTGTTTCGATTAGCACTTTGCGCCGTTGGGAAGGTGAAGGCAAAATTATTTCTGAGCATACGGCAGGAGGTCACCGCCGTTATGACCTATCTAGGCTTAGGCCTGAGCTTTTTCATTCGAGAGAACTATCACAAAGAAAAACCATTGCTTATGCGCGTATATCGAGCCATGATCAAAAAGACGATTTAGAGCGACAAAAACAGGTTCTTGAGCTTTATTGCGCAAGCCAAGGTTGGACTTATGAACTCATCTCTGATTTAGGGTCAGGGATGAATTATCGTAAAAAAGGTCTTAAACGTTTATTGGATGCTCTCATTGAAAATGAAATTGGTCGTTTGGTTATTACGCATAAAGATCGTTTATTGCGCTTTGGTGCAGAATTGGTCTTCGCCATTTGTGAAGCCAAACAAGTTGAGGTTGTCATTCTCAATCAGGGGGAAGAAAGCAGTTTTGAAGAGGATTTAGCCAAAGATATTTTAGAAATTATTACTGTCTTTAGTGCTCGTCTTTATGGAAGTCGTTCGAGAAAAAATCAAAAGTTATTAGAAAATGTTCGTCAAGCTGTAGAGGCATCGCAATGATTGTTGCTCACAAAATAGCTCTAGACTTAAACAATAAACAACGAAGCTACATGGCTCGAGCCAGTGGTTGCGCGCGCTTTGCTTATAATTGGGCACTGAAGGAATGGCAGCAGCAATATGAAGCATGGAAGAAAGATAATAATTTACCAAAGCCTAATGACTATGCGCTACGTAGACAATTCAATTCTCTAAAACGAGAACAATTTCCATGGATGATGGAAGTTACTAAAAATGCTCCACAAATGGCAATTATTCAATTGGGTGTGGCTTTTAAGAATTTCTTTTCAGGGAGAAGCCGATATCCCACTTTTAGAAAGAAAGGAGTGCACGATCGTTTTACTTTGACCAATGATCAAATACAGTTGCAAGGTTTCAAGATAAGAATTCCCAAACTTGGTTGGGTTCGTCTGCGAGAACAATTGCGATTTCAAGGAAAGATCTTGTCAGCAACCATTAGCCGTAAAGCGGATCGGTGGTTTGTAAGTCTTAGCGTTGAAACAGATAATCAAGAGTCACTGAGCGAGAACCAAGCTATTGTTGGTCTTGATTTGGGCATCAATGCACTTGCAACGCTTTCGACAGGAGAAACCATAGGAGGCGTTAAACCTTATAAGGCTTTGCTAAATCGTTTACGGCGCTTATCACGAAGGCTAAGTCGTAAGCAAAAAGGCTCGAGCAATCGTTATAAGGAGAAACAAAAACTCGCTAAGCTTCATGCACGGATAAGTAATATCAGAACAGATCATTTGCATAAAGTTACAACAGATTTAATTCAGCGTTTTGGTACATTTTGTCTGGAAGATCTTCATGTAAAAGGCTTGCTGAAAAATAAGCATTTATCGCGTGCCCTTGCAGATCAAAGTTTTTTCGAGTTTCGCCGTCAATTGGAATATAAGGTGGCACGTTATGGTCGACAGATTGTTATTGCAGATCGTTGGTATGCGAGCAGTAAGATCTGCCATCATTGCGGATGTAAGATTGAACAATTGCCTCCTAACATACGTGAGTGGAGATGTTCTCATTGTGGTACACACCATGATCGAGACATTAATGCCGCGATTAATTTAAAAAACTTGGCGGTGAGTTCCACCGTATCAGCCTGTGGAGAGGAAGGCTCTGGCCAATGTCCTGTGACTTTGGTGAAACCAGCCTCAAAGAAGCAGGAAATCAACAGTATATTTAATCAGAAATGATCACATTTACATAAGTTTGATAGAACGG
>NZ_JBHILW010000057.1:0-2096 GCF_042193565.1 Bartonella sp. SD1336NMGDW | reverse complement strand
ATAGCGCGCTGTAGCGCCTACATTAACGACTGTACCGTGGATAACACCGAAACGTTCAGGTGGAAAGGCAGAAAACTTGATGTAAGCACGTTGGCCCTTTTCTAAAAAACCAATATCTCGATTATCAAAAAACGCTTCAACAATGAGACCACCTGCATCAGGGACAATACGCATAAGCGTTTTACCAGCTTCTACAAAGCCGCCCAAAGTATGGATACTTAAATCATCGATACGTCCATCAACAGGCGCATAGAGTGATAAGTGGTCAAGATGGTATTGAGTGCTATCAAGCTTTGCTTTTAATCCTTGAAGATTCAGTTCTGTTTCACGCGACAGTTGGCGATAGCGGGCGATTTCATCGGAAATGAGACTTTTCCGTTGTTGGCGGAGGGTGTTTATTTCGGCGGCATTTTCTTCCAAACGTCTTTGATTGGTTAAAATTTCATGCTCGACATTTTTAAAGTCATGTAAACGCTCTAAATAAACGGCTTGGCTAATGACTTTTATTTCCATTAGGCTTTTTGCAGCTTTTAATTTTCCTTGGCTTAATTGACGATCATCTTCCAACCTATCTAATTGCGCATGTTGTGTTGCACCGCTGCGCTCGACGCGGTCCGCTTGTGCTTTTAGCGCTCTTAATTTATCTTGGAGAGATTGAAGGGTAGCGCTAATGAGTTTTTCCCCTTCTATTCTTGCAGTCTGATTGCCAGAAGGAGGAGCTGGCAGATAGGCAAGCCCTTTGGTCACAAAATCTTTATCCAAAGGATCACTTTCATGCAAAGCTGTTAAAATAGCTGTTGCGATTTGTGCTTGAAGGGTTTGTTGCGCGATATCTGCTTGAACACGTGCGCACTCATTGAGGGCTTCACGAGGATCTAATTGAATAAGGAGATCACCTTGATGAACAAATTGCCCTTCTTTTACAAGGATTTTCTCAATGCGTCCTGTATTTTGCGCTTGGACCAGCTGAACGTAAGCGGTGGGAATAACACTTCCTTGCCCCCGTGCAACAATCTCTGTTTTTGCGATAAAGCTGCCGATCACAATAAAGAGAAATAAAGCAATTAAAACAGCAACAACCATATGAAGCGTTGGTGACAAAGGGCGCAAATAGGGAGCTTTATCTGCCATTTTTTGCCTCCAAATCAGTAAAGTTTAAGACGGTTGCATGCTGAGGAAAGAGGTCACTTTTGTGGGTAATAACAAGAACAATACGTTCTTGCGAAAGTTTATATAAATGCTCAACAATTTGTGCACTGACAGTGTCATCCAATGCGGAAGTAGGTTCATCCAAAATAAGAAGGCTTGGGTTTATCAGAAAGAAACAAGCCAAAGCCAAGCGTTGGCGCTGACCACCTGATAAAAAACCACCTTGCTCTCCTACTTGAGTATTAAGTCCTAAAGGCAACTGAGCAATCAAATCATGGCAAGCACTAACATATAGTGCAGCGTCGATTTCATCTTTAGTGGCATCTGGTTTAGCAAGAAGCATATTCTCAAGAATGGTTCCGGAAAAAAGGCAAGGATTTTGAGGAAAATACGCGATTGTTTCACGCACGCTACGGACATCAAAATTCTGTAAAGGTTGGGCGTTAATCAATATCTTTCCGCTTGTTGGGGGTAGAGTCCACAAAGGAGCTTCGCCAAGGTTGTTTTTCCGCACCCTGAAGGACCAAGTAACATAATTGGTTGCCCAGGTTGTAAACAGACATCAAGATGATTGATAATGGACTTATCTCCATAAGAAAAACAGAGATCGTTGGCTTCAAGATGAGGAGGAGCGCTGAGTTGAAGAGGCGGCTTTTCTTCTTCCCATTCTGAAGGGGAGTTAAGAATATCGCCCAAACGAAGACGAGAGATTTTCAAATGCTGCCATTCTTCCCATAGGGATGCAAGGCTTAAGATAGGACCAGAAACATTTCCAGCGAGGAGATGAAAGGCAATAAGTTGCCCTAGCGTAATCTGGTTTTGAAGAACTGCTTGAGCACCAAAAAAGATAATAAAAATAGTGAAAAGATCACCAAAAATATGGCTCATGGCTCCATTGAGAAGATGCAATTTACTGGTTGTAAGGCTTTGATCTAAACTACGGGCTA
>NZ_JBHILW010000056.1:0-2141 GCF_042193565.1 Bartonella sp. SD1336NMGDW | reverse complement strand
GAATCTTACGTTATTCGGGACTCTCACTCAACATACAAAACAGTGAATTATCATTATAAATCAATGTCTTGTACGATGATTACGGGTTTTAATGTGGATTTACGTCCTTTTGGTAGAGGATAATGGCAAAAGTCTTTTTGACCAGTTCTTGGGATATAGAGCGTATAGCCCCTTATCTTGAAGAAATTATTGCATCTTTTAATGCGTATGTAGAGCGTTTTAAACATGAAATTACGTTGCAAGAACTCATTGAATCTATTTGCACGGGTAAGAAACAGTTATGGCTTGTTTTGGATGATGAAGAGCGCTTTTTAGCAGCAGTCACGACCCAGATACAACAGACAGTTTTAGGAAAGAAACGCGCTCTGATTTGTGAATGTAGTGGGAAGGGCGTTCTTGATCAAGTTGACAATTTGCAAGTTGTAGAGGATTGGGCGCGTGAGAATGGCGCTTTTGAAATGGAGATCTTGGGTCGTTTGGGTTGGAAACGTGCACTGAACAAGCAAGGTTACAGCATAGATATGCTTTATTACAGGAAGGAATTGTGAAATGGGGAGCAAGACACCAGCAACAACAGAACAAAAGCAGGTACAGACAAGCGCCCCCCCTGCTTGGTTGGAGAATGTATTTAAGCGTGGGGGTAGTGATGCGTATCATCTGTATAATACAGGGGCGGGTGGTAATGTGTATGGGGGACCTCGTATTGCCCCGTTAAGTGATCAAACGCGCTATGGCATTAGTGGTCTTGGCAGTATTCCTCATCATTATCAAAATCGCTCTTTGATGAATACAATCTATAATCCAACGTCGGCAGCCATGAATCTTAGACATATGGCTTCTGGTGGTATGGTGGGACAGAATCCGTCTTTTAATGCCGCCCTTCAAAATAGCTTAGACCGTGTAAGAAATATCATATCAAAAAACGCAATAAAGTCAATATGTTGTTTGCAATTATTTTATATGAATCCACTCAAGAATCCATCCTTTTATGCATGTTTAAATTGACTATTTTTTATATAAGATTGCCATGTATGAATAGACCATAAAAAGCAAATCATGATGTAAATATTATAACGCATGTAAACGTTCAAATGAAATGAAAAGCAGCTATCATTCATAACAGTTCATAAATTTTATGATACGTTTTTATCACAGCACAAATCACATTGTTTAAAATTTAGTTGTTTGAAATAATCGATAACATATGTTTAAAGATTACATCTTGTTTTAAAGATTGGTTTGTTTAATCGTATAAAGAACAAAATTATTGGTTCCCAAAATTGGGAAGCATAAAATCTATATTTATTATAGCAATATCTTATCACCTATTAGAGGATAATCGTTTGAAACTGTCATAAGCTTATAGGTTTAATTTATAAAGATTGCATAAAAGGATTTAAAGACAAATCGCTTTTAAAACGCTTTCTAAAAGTTTAGAAAATGATAAGTAATCAGCATAAATATAATATCATGACATATAGAATGAAAATCACAATGTTATGTCTTATGAAAGAGAAAGCTTTTTAATGATATAACGCAAGCAAGAAAACTTCAAAACCATTGTAATCTCACATGGATTTTTACTCAATTTTGAGTCAAAAGCTGTAATGTTTAAAGAATGCTCTATTCTAAGATAATGTCTCCAAAAATGGACCGGCTAATATTTAAAGAAATTAGGTTTTATGAAAAGTACAAATACGCTTATGAGAACCTCTTTAAATGCACGTTTAAACGTTTGAAACATAAAATGAGATCTTTATAAGAAACGTTAAAACTTTTTTTTATTACAGTTATAACTTAGTTATCATTTGCTCTTAAGAACGTTTCATTTATGAAAAACGAAGATCTAGATTTCACAGCAGAGCAAAATCTTAAAAACCTTACACTTTATAAAAGCGTTTGTTTATTTATCTTATGAAAAGCTGCTTTGTAAAAACCAATGCTCGTAAATGTAAAAAGAACGTTTTTTACAGATATTTATTGAATATGCATTTGCTTTTGATTGGATTGTTAAAGCTACCGAGCATTTTGATTTGTTTGATACGTTTGATAGCCATGAAAGCGTTTATAGGCTCTCTCATTCAAATGAGTGATTAAAGATCATACGCACATTTACGTTTCTTTTGATAAGTTTTCATATC
>NZ_JBHILW010000055.1:0-2148 GCF_042193565.1 Bartonella sp. SD1336NMGDW | reverse complement strand
TGTCCTGTTTCAACGGCTCCTGTATTAAAACCACTCTTGCGTTTTTCAGGTGGGGTATTTGTAACCACTACTGTATCAACCATTTTTTTTTGCACGTGCATTGGTTTCATCGGTAAAGGTTTTAATCGTCTCCGTTGAAGTTTTGTTGATTGAAACATTAAAGCCTAGCTTTTCTTTCATCCAAATTAGGCATCTAGCTGGTTAATTTGCTTATCATGCCGCTAAACCATTCGGACAGGGCTTGCCACTTGCTTTTGATGCCGTCTCACAAGCTACCAATGAGATCGGATTTTATCTCCAAAAATGCATGCAACTCACGAGCATTTACTGTTTGAACGGTATCCTGCTCAATAATTTGTTCTTTAATTCCTATAAGGGTATTCATAAAGGACTCCTAGTTTTTAGACGTTTCTTAATGACACTCTAAAAGAGCTCTGGGTGCTAAGAAACATGGGCAACTAGCTCGTCCGTTACATTTTCCCCGTAAAAGGGTCTTGTATAGTGTAACTACATCTTACAAAGTCATTATATGGGTGTAACATACAACGAGTCAAAACTTTAATTGGCGAAGAAGATATTGTTCCAGCAATCCGTTCGCTCATTGCTTTAAAGTGTTTCTTAGGTACCTGATTCGATTATTCATATCGCTGTAATAATGTCACGCAGTAATATCACTTTTTTCTAAAATTATAAGCACATCTTTACTTTATTTGTCGACTCACTTTAAATTTTTCGGCTTAGTTTTTTATTTATAGTGAAGGGGAAAATAATGCTCAATACGCTTGATACAATTGCGGTGATCGTATGCTTGTTATTATTCCCAGTGATGTTTGTCGGACTTGTTTTAGTGTGTATAAAAAAATGGCGGAAAAACGGATTGAAAACTCTTGGTATTGGAGTTTTATTATTTCTCGGCTCTGCAATATTAGGTGCGTTTTTTTTGCACAAACTCGAACCAGATCAAGTTACATACAATAATGAAATTTTTTCCTCCTCCTCGACTTTATTAACATATGTTGCTACTCAAAATGAAAGCGTGAAACATGTACTACCTGAGAATACTGATAAGAAAAGTATCCATGTTCAAGACAAAAAGTCAGACGAAAATGATGGTCTAGGTTTTTGGGGATGGTTCAGGTTAATTTTCTTTGCATGTATTGCTTTGTCTATTTTTGTTCATTGGCAAGATAAACGCAAAAAACGTTTTAAAGAAAAAGTTTCAGAGCAGGTTTTAATACCTCCCCCCCATATCCACCCTTCTTCTGATTTATCAGTTGTTAATAAAATGTCGCCGGAACTTGAAAAAAAGCGGTTAGAAAAGAGGGTACAGATCTTTCTCCTTTGTGTTCTGTTGAGTGGAGGCATTGTGGTAACAGTAACTATTACACCATGGTTATTACTACCCATTCTTATTGTTTTAATTTTTGTTATTATTGCCTATCGTGAGGCGAAAAAGGAAAAAAACTTTGAGCAAGAAGTTGCTTTGTGGCAATCAGATATTCCTCCCTCTAATTTTGAGGAAGCATGTGAAATGTTTCAAGAACTTGACGCAAGTGAATATGATTATCGTTTAGCAAAAAATGAAAAACTGTTGGGAGTTCAAGAACGCGTTACCTTCAATATTGGCGAAAAGACTCCAGCTTTAGGACGTCTTTTAGTAACAAACCAAGCTATTGTATTTGTAAGCCCTGAAGATAATGAAAGGACTACTTGGGCAGGAATTGCATCAGTCACTATAACATACCAAAGATGTCACATCAGTCACCGTACTGGCTCACCATGGAGTTACCGATTTAGTGCCATTCCAAATCCAAGGTTTGTAGCAGTAATTCGGGCTCTTGGGCAGCCTTATTAATTTTTAAACACACAAGATAAAGATACGTCCATTTTTTATCTCCCGCAAGATAAGCTTATACATACCGGATTCTGAAGCTTGTACATCTATCACAATGAAATGCTCTTGAGAAGAGGGCGCTTTGCTGTTTTCAGGAGAGAGGACCACAATACTATCTTGAGGTTTTGGTGGTAAACCCCCGATGTCATTGATACAAAGATCAAGTTCCTTTCTTGGAATTGTGGTGGGGATTCTGCCACCGGCGTCCGATTCTGAATGCTTAATGCCGTAAATCGCTGTAATCCGAAAAGATT
>NZ_JBHILW010000054.1:0-2247 GCF_042193565.1 Bartonella sp. SD1336NMGDW | reverse complement strand
TCCGCAACAAGCCTTTCTGAAGAATACATCCGAAGGTGTCCTTCAAAGTGGTGGTGTTTTTGTTGTGATCGCAGGGCGATTAGACAATGCCGGTGTGCTTGGCTCTAGTGGTGAGAATGTTGCCCTTAATGTGGCAGGGAATGTCAGCAATAGTGGGCTGATTTACGCCAAAAAATCTATGGATCTATTCAGTGATGGTAATCTGAGCAATACACAGGGCAGAATTATTGCTGAAGAGGCTCTCACCATTGGTGGGCTGAAAGAGACACGTGCTGGTCATATAAATAATGAGGCTGGTCTTCTCAGTGCTTTAGCCGGTGAGATGAAGATTGTTGCAACGTCTTTTGTCAATAAAAGCGCTGAAACGACAAATTCAGACCAACAAAATGCTACACATGATGAAGGTGCGCATGTTTTAGCGCGGGATGGTTTGCGCATTAATGTGGGCAGTTTTGAGAATGTTGATGGTCTCATTTCTACGCAAGGGGCAGTTAATATTGTTGCTGATAGTGTGATCCAAGCAGGGCACATAGAGATTGAGCGTGGTGACCTTCAACTGACCAGCCATGGTGATTTAAGCAATAGTGGCACGATAGAAAGCAATGATACCATTGCTTTGCATGCGCAAACAAATCTCAGCCAAACGGGGCGCATTGTTTCTAAAAAGCGGGTTGAGCTTTCCAGTGATGGCATATTAACAATGGGTGAGACAAGTGAGGTTGGCGCCTATGATGTAACGCTGAAGGCAGGCACTCTCGCCCAAGCTGGGCTTGTGGAAGCACAAGGCGGAGTACTTACTCTCAACAGCCACGGTGATTTAACCAATAGTGGTACGATAGCAAGCAATGGCGCAATCACTGTGAATGCGCAAAACACTCTGAACCAAACGGGGCGCATCGTTGCGCAAAAGCGGATAGAGCTCTCAACTGATGGCACCTTGACACTGGGTGAGACAAGCCAAATTGGCGGCTATGATGTGGCGCTGAAGGCAGGCACCCTTAATCAAGCTGGGCTTATAGAAGCGCAAGGTGAGGAACTTACTCTCGAAAGTTACGGTGATTTAACCAATAGCGGTATGCTTGCAAGCAATGGCGCAATCACTGTGAATGCGCAAAACACTCTGAACCAAACGGGGCGCATTGTTTCGCAAAAGCGGATAGAGCTCTCAACTGATGGCACCTTGACACTGGGTGAGACAAGCCAAATTGGCGGCTATGATGTGGCGCTGAAGGCAGGCACCCTTAATCAAGCTGGGCTTATAGAAGCGCAAGGCGGAGTACTTACTCTCAACAGCCATGGTGTTTTAAGCAATTCCGGTATCATGGTGGGCACTGTTGTTGATGCGAAGCTTGGGTCTTTAGCCAATTCAGGTCAGCTTTTAGCCAGTGACAGTTTTACGCTTATAGCAGAAAGCCATGATCCGTCATTGGGGCAAGTTGCTCTGGTTTTAAATGGTGAAGACGGTGTACTCAAAAGTGGTGGTGCTTTTGTCTTAACCGCAGATGTTTTGGACAATGCCGGCAGTATTGGTTCAAGTGGTGATGGGGTTGCGCTCAATGTGAGCGCTGATCTGAGTAATAGTGGGCTGATTTATGCCAAGAAATCTGCCATTTTCTCCTTGGATGGGGATTTTATCAATAATTTTGCCGATGTCATTGCTGAAGACAATCTCATCATCCGTGGCTTAAGTGGAGAGCGGGCTGGTCATGTGATCAACAGCTCGGGTCTTTTAGAAGCTGTCTTAGGCGATATGACCTTCGATGTCTCAGCGCTTACCAACATGCGCGAAGGTGGGGTTGAAGTTACTGATAAAGTGGTTGGTCACAGTTACGTGCGAGGAGAATGGAAAAAAACCGAAGTTAGGCACGAGCAGATCAAAGAAAATATCGACACTACGATCATTCGTCAGCAGCCTCATTTTACCAATGGAGCTGCACAGATTTTAGTAGGGCGTCATCTCACGGTTCATGCTGGGGATATCCGTAATAGCTATAGCTTAATTGCTGCCAATGGCAACATTGAGATGCAGGGCGATACCTTGCTCAATGAGGGGCGTGATTTAATCGAAACAACCAAGATTGTGACTGAAGCGCATCGCAGGCGTAAACATTGCAAAACATTATTAGGAGGGTGTACTTTTACAGGCATTAAAGATCGTGGGAGCACTACCGATACCAAAACAACCACGCGCACTTATGATGCTGTTTACGGCACGATTGAAGCGGGTGGCACTCTTGATGTCAAGGT
>NZ_JBHILW010000053.1:0-2609 GCF_042193565.1 Bartonella sp. SD1336NMGDW | reverse complement strand
TCAACGCCAACCACAATATCATTGAGGTCTTAGATAGTCCTCTTCCTCATTATTGCAACCCTAATCTTTTATAAAACAAGAAAAAAAACAAACTCCGAAGCCTAATAGCACCGGAATATGTCTTTTTAATGTTTTTCTTACTTGGAGAATTTGTTATGAAAAAAATATATACCACACCACACACGTTAGCAGTGAGTAATGTAAAAAATTCTTGCTCGTCTCATGGATTACCTTTTATTAAAACGCTTTCATTAGTGTCAGTAGCTGTCTTTTTATTAAATGCTTCTCCTGTTTCTGCTTGTGATACGTGGGGTAATGTAGCGAAGTATTTTGGTGGTAATGCAAATATACTTAAAAGTGTTGCGCCAACCTATGTAATTGACGGTAACGTGTATAGAGATGTTGGATCTGCCTTTGTAGGGGTAGATAGTGCATTCAGAGGTGTAAAGAATGAATTCAACAATTTTAAATTTAATATAGGAAAGACTATTAAGTTTGAGATTGGAACAGCCATTGATAATGCATTTGCGGGTTGGGGAAATGTTTGGGGGATATATCAGAGAGAAATTAATAATAAAATTGATAAAATCTTGTCTGATATGATTGTTAAGCAAGATGCAGTAGGGACTATTACAATTGGTGCAAATAAATGGGGTTATAAAGTAGACGTTGCAAATAATTCTCATGAGGCGCGGTTTATTACTGGTATTCGTGATGGTGTGGTTAGCGCAACATCGAATTACGCAATCACTGGTTCTCAGCTTTATAAATTGGGCGCTGGGTTTGCGAAGTCTTTTGGCGGTGGTGCTAGCTATAAAGATGGGAATTGGAGTGCTCCTACTTTTACAGTTAATGTCTTTGATAAAAATGGTAAGGAGACTAAGAAAAAATATAATAATGTCGCAGATGCCTTTGCTGGTGTGAATGATTCTTTTGTAAATATTAATAAAGAGATTAAAAATGTGGTGGGTGATAAGCTTGTTGCGCAAGATACAGCAGGACTTATTACCATTGGTAGAAAAGTAAGAGGAACTAAAGTAAGCATTGCAAACGTTGATAATGCGGCACGGACTCTTTCCGGTGTTAAGGCTGGTTTGATTACAGCGACCTCAACTGATGCGATAAATGGTTCTCAACTTTATTCCATGAGTAATGTCGTTGCGAGATATTTTAGTGGTGATGCTGGATATGATGAAGAGGGAAACTGGAATGCTCCTACAGTTAAAGTCTTTGATGAGAATGGTAATGGAGCTGAAACGCACTATGGAAATGTTGCGGAGGCGCTTTCTGGTGTAAGCAGTTCTTTTACAAATCTTAATAAAAAGATCGAAAGTGTGACAGGCGATAGTTTTATTAAGCAAAATAGCGCTGGGCTTATTACCATTGGGGGAAGCAAAAGTGGCGATAGAATAGATATTGGAAACAATATTAATACTCCACGAGTTCTCTCTGGTGTTAAGGGTGGTGCATTTACGAAAACGTCGACCGAAGCAGTAAATGGTAGCCAGCTTTATTTTATGACTCAGGCATTTGCAAATTATTTTGGCGGTGGTGCTGGATATGATGAAGAGGGGCAATGGTCAGGTCCTACTTTCACAGTTAAAGTCTTTGATAAGGATGGTAATGAGAGTGAGAAAAAATATAATAATGTTGCAGATGCCTTTGCTGGCGTAAATAGTGCTTTCACAGCTTTGAATAATCAGATTATTGATATAAGGGATGGCGCTGCTATAGGTGAAAAACCTAAATTGGGAAAAGATGGTCATTCGGATATTATTTCAGAAGGCTTTCCTTTTATGAGAAAATTAACCCGTTCTATAGATGAGTATGACATGGATGAGGAGGAGAATGACATAGACGAGGAGGATCTTGCGGTTAGCTATGATGTTGATACAAAAAGCGGAAAGAACATCAATAGAATCACTCTAAAAGGTGTCGATGACAGTGAACCTGTTTTGATTGCTAATGTTAAAGATGGCGAAATTAAAAAAGGCTCTAAGGACGCAGTGAATGGTGGTCAGTTACATGATTATACTGAGAAGCAGATGAAGATTGCTCTTGATGATGCGAGAAAGTATACGGATGATCAAGTCAGTAATGGTGTTAACGAGGCAAAATCCTATACCGATATGAAGTTTGACGCACTAAGTTATGATATTACGAATGTGCGCAAAGAGGCAAGGCAAGCAGCGGCGATTGGTTTGGCAGTGTCTAACTTACGTTACTTCGATGACCCAGGATCTGTGAGTGTTTCATTTGGTGGCGGTTTTTGGCGTGGACAATCTGCCTTTGCTATTGGTGCAGGGTATACATCTGAAGATGGCAAGATTCGTTCTAATCTATCAGCAACCAGTGCCGGAGGTCAGTGGGGAGTAGGTGGTGGAATAACTCTGAAATTAAAATAACACCAGAGAATATGCAAAATTACAATTTAAGCGAAGTTTCGCCCTTGTCTCATCAGACAAGGGCGAAATTTTATATTATAGAGAAGTAATATTTTACAGAGAAAGCCTTAGAGTAGTATACTTATAAAGTCTCATAACAATGTATTCTATAATAAGAATCTTAGTGAGATTGATTTTAGTGAGAAGTGAAGCACTTTAACAAAA
>NZ_JBHILW010000052.1:0-2609 GCF_042193565.1 Bartonella sp. SD1336NMGDW | reverse complement strand
CAGAAAAACTATGATAAAATATTGTTTTCTATAAATAAAATACCTTCAAAAATGAACAAAAATATGGTTAATAAATGCTTATGATTTGTTTTCATTTTTTTTACTTTTGAAAGGAAATTATTATGACAGAAAATGATATTCTTTTGACAGACCGTGAAAGTGCAAAATTGCTTCATATGAGTGTCTCAACATTCCGCCGTCATGTTACCAATGGCTCTCTCCCCAAACCTTTAAAATTTGGTTTTTTATCGCGTTGGTTACAATCAGATCTTATCAATGTCATCGAGCAAGCAAAACAGCAACGTTATAACGACGCAGCATAAAAAGAAAACCTTGTCACGTAAGAACGGACAAGGTTTTCTCAAACTCATCACCCTAGAGAGTGCACAATCCGTCCTGTGACGCAACGTTATAGCATTTAAAATGATGTGTTCTTTTACGCATGCGCAGGGCATTACACGTGCTGTGCTGAGGGTTTGGCGTACCCGTTGCCCTGCTCATGATGATAGGCTACCTAGTTTATCCCTTGCCAATAGACATGATGGGCGTCTCTTTACTCTATTGTTATGCCGGTTGTTCTTTTAGAGAGATCATACAAGCGCTCATTAGAATTGGCTTGCTTGGAAAACAAGCTTATGATCAGACGCTCTCTTTCTCAAAACAGATTTCTGCTGATCTCAAACGAGCAAAACAGAAAGCAGAGAGAGCAAAAGAAATTTGGCAACAATGCCAACCAATCAAAAATACTTTAGCAGAAACCTATTTACGCATGCGGGGTATTACATGTGATTTGCCTGCTGATTTACGCTTTCACGACAACTGTCCGCGCACCCATTAGGAATGACACTACCCGCGTTGGTGGCTCTTGTTAAGGGTGCTGGCTCCTTTGCTATTCATAGGACCTTTTTACAAGCCAATGGCTGCAAAACAGACCAAAAACCAGCAAAAGCCATGTTGGGATCTGTAACGGGTGGCGCAGTGCATTTAAGTCAAGCCAATCCAAAACATCTGGTCATTTGTGAGGGCATTGAAACCGGTCTAGTTCTGCTGTCTGGGTTATTAACAGAGCCCGTTGATTTATGGGCGTCCCTTTCAACCCTATGAAAATGCAAAATAGATATAAAATATCTATTTTAACAGTAGCGATTGAAGAAATAGTAAAAATACATTATATTAGAACTACTTTGTAACACATTAAGTGGTCGTAAAATGGCTGAGACAACATTTACCTTTCGCGTCGATGATGTATTAAAAAATGAATTTTCCAAAGCAGCAAAGGCGTGTGATAGATCTGCTGCACAATTATTGCGCGATTATATGCGCGATATCGTAAAAGAACAAAAAGAAAAAAGTGCATACGATTTATGGTTTCGGGAACAAGTTCAATTAGGGATAAATTCTGCTAATGCAGGTGATATAATATCTTCTGAAGAAATCGAAGCAGAAGCAAAGGAATGGCGCCTAAAAACACAAAGTAAACTCGATAGATCAACTTTATGAAGCTAATTTGGACACAAGTAGCACACGTTGACCGCAAAAAGATCCGTGAATACATATCACAAGATAATCCTTCTGCTGCCTTAAAGTTTGATCAACTTTTATCTGAAAAAGTAGAAAAACTTGTTAAATTTCCTACCCTTGGTCGTTTAGGACGAATTGTAAATACACGTGAACTTATTGTACATCCAAATTATATTATGATTTATGATATTTCAAATGGCGTTGTGCGTATTTTACGTGTGCTTCATACAAAGCAAAAATTTCCTTAATCAACTGTATTTTTATTTATTTGGTAATTGAAGCAAATTATTTTCTACAATACTGCGCTCCGTATCAGTAAGTAATGATAGATTACTATTTTTATAATGTTGCGAATATGATTGCATAATTACTTTGCACACCGCTTAGTTTCTACTCGTAAAAATAATGATGATACTCTTGGTAAACGACGTTTTATCGTCAATGATGTGACCGTTGAAAAGCTTGGGAAACTCTTAAAAGAAAACCCCCGTGGTCTCTTAATGGTTCGTGATGAATTATCTGGTTTTTTAGCCAATCTGGAAAGAAAGGAATATCAAACAGACCGTGCCTTTTATTTAACAGCTTTTAATGGCAAAAAATCATACACCTATGACCGTATAGGACGTGGAACCATTTTTATCACCCATGTAACTTTATCTATGATTGGAGGCATTCAACCCTCACGAATTATTCCACTCATTCAAGCAATACAGCGTGGAATAAACGATGACGGTTTTTCGTGAAATCTCTGGAGACAATAGCTCCCAAGGCGGTAGACCTATCATACGTTATGAATCATCCCTTAGTGAAAAATCATAAGACATCATACTGAGGCAATTTGGAAATCTTATAAAACATTAAACAATATAAAAGTGAACCTGCAAAGCACTCCCCATCATTAGTTTTGGGGGGGCTTTGGGGGTGCTTCTTATATGTATTATTTTATTTTTGATTGAAAAAAATATATAAGGGGGGGAAAAGGAACCCTCAAAACCTTCAAAACTAAGTACCATAATAGTTTTGATAGCATTTCTTATGATTATAATCCCTTTCTTTTGAAAGGCTTTAAAGGATTATATGCTTTTCAT
>NZ_JBHILW010000051.1:0-2618 GCF_042193565.1 Bartonella sp. SD1336NMGDW | reverse complement strand
CTGCTTTTCCAGAAACTTGAATGAGTGACAGACCACGGATATTGGCAGCAGCAGAGGTATTTGCTTTGACATTGTTCCCTTCTAAGCGCCCCGTAACATAAACTGATGTTGTTCCAGAGACATCCCCATTGATCAAAAGTCTATCGGTTTTTTGCTCATTTATTGCAGCACCATCACTCCATTCTGCGTTGAAGTAAATCTTCGCATCACCCGTTGCATTGTAGACTGCTTTTGTGTCTGGTTTACCAGAACCTATATGCAATGTTTGGTAATGCTCTTCTGTTGGTTCGCTAAAAATAATGGAGCTATTATCGAGACTAAGCGTGGAAATATCAGAACGAGATCTTTGAGCAATATCAAACAGATTGCCATCATCATCTTTTTCGTTTTTGCTGATCTTCAACGTCCATGTTGTATTGTTTTTCAGATCAAAGTGTACATTTCTGCCTTTAGCAATATTCGCTCTGCCTTCTAGAGTAGACTGATCTGCGCTTAATGTGAAGGTACCGTTGGAGATCGATTTTAAACCTACCTGGTTCCAAAACTCTTTATCTTTCCAATAAATGCCGTTTCCTAGTAAAACATCGGCATGGATTTCTGAATTTTTGAGATTTGCGGTACCGATTGCCAGATTTGTATTATTTTCAATATCGTTGTCAGTGAAAGCTCCAATAAGAATTCCAGTACCATTTTCAACATGAAGTTTTGTATTGACCAAATTGATTTCACTGCTTTTACGTTTTTGTGGATTATCGGGATCCGTGTAAGAGAGAGACATGATCTGCAAACCACCGATTTTTGCTGTTGCAGAAACATTTGTCACATCAATATGCCCGCCGTTTTCTGTATACAATGCAGCTTTTTTCCCAAATACTGTTCCGTCTGTCATTGTGATTTGGGATTGTGGATCGCTTGCATGGAGTCCAATACCATCAGATGCATTAATTTTAGCATTGTCTTTTATGATAATGGTGCTGCCACTCTCAGCAGATGCCCCTGAGGTTTTTACATTAAATTCTCCCCCTGATACGTTTATTTGAGAATTAAAATCGGAAACTATGCCTAGATTGGCTTGAATAACTGTTATATTTTTTAAAGTAAGTTTGTTGTTATGGGTGGTCATTACCCCTAAGAGTTGTTGGTCATCGTCTTTACCACTTGATATTTTCACATTTTCTAGCTTATTTTCTTCGCTGTTTTCGTCGCCGAAGAGAGCACCCATTGCAATAGCCGTAATAGAACCTCCAGTCATCTTGATTGTAGCTTCTTTGTATGCCATAAGCCCCGTTGAAACATCTTTAATCGTTGTATTATGTAATTCAATTATGCTGCCAGAGCCATCGGCGTGTGCACCGTCTCTGGTGCCATCTGTCGATGTTATAGTAATACCAGTGACATCAATCTGTCCGCTGTTTTCGGCAAACAATGTGCCTGTACCCCATCCACTTACTGTCCCTCCAGTCATTGTGATCTTGGATTGTGCACCATCAGCATGGAGTCCATAACCACTGGATGTTGTAATCTCAGTCTTGTTGTCGATAATAACCGTGCTGCCATTTGAAGCATATATTCCATCGAGTTCTCCATCAAATGATCCTCCAGAGACTGTTATTGTCGAGTGATCATCTGCCGTTAGAGCGTTCGCTGCATGCATAACAGTTACATTTTTTAAGGTGAGCGTGCTTCCCTTGGTAACTATTCCTGAGAGTAATTGCAGTCCATCTTTATCTAAGTCTGATATCACCACGTCTTTTAGCATGTTTTCGCTGCTATTCGTGTTATTAAAAGAAGCGCCAACAGAGGCAGCTGCAATGGAACCTCCAATCATTTTGATTGTAGCTCCGTCTTTGGCTTCAAGACCGCGGAAAATCTCAGAATCAAGTTTTGGGATAATTCTACTATCCTGTAATTCAATTACACTGTTAACACCTTCAGCTGTTACAGCGTATACATCGTAATGGACTGGGTGGTTTATCGTTAAATTCTTGCCAATGATTTTGCCACCGTCTTTTGCGTGAATAGTTTCGTAGGTTTTATCGGATACTGGTATTGTTTTTCCATCAAAAACTTCGAGGGTTTCAGCATGTGCACTGAACTGGATGTTGAATAGGACGATAGCGGCTGCAGCCGTGCATGATAAAAGGGATGTTTTATACACTAGTATTCTCCTTATGAGAGCCCCAAAATATTCATTTCCCCGCGAACTTCATAAGAAGAAGTGAAAATGGATAGTTGTTATTAATTTCAGTGATTGTCTTTGTTTGGTAAGACATTTTTGGTTTTTTGTCAAAATTAAAAAATAAATAATATTAAATTTGTATGAATTTACATTTAATAAACAATGTGTTTGTACTTATTTATATTATATAATTAAATTTATGGTAAATCTATATTATAGAAATTATAAATATTATTATAATGCTTACATAAATTATATTGTTTTATATATGGCAATGATGCAAAGACCATTCATGGAGTTTGGTTTCCAGAAGAGTTTGGTGATCGTGTAGCCATTGATGCCATAAGCAGAACCATTCGAACAGCAAAGCCGGTCCAGATGCTTCGTTGGATCAATGATACGACCTATAGTGTCCTTCTCCATGGTCCCGTGGTGATCA
>NZ_JBHILW010000050.1:0-2800 GCF_042193565.1 Bartonella sp. SD1336NMGDW | reverse complement strand
CCCGCCATTTTCATTTTTGGGTGTGGGATAAACCCGCATCTTGTGACTTCTGCGTCATAAATGAATTCATATTCTCTCAAGGCATTCTCTTCATGTTCAATGCCCCATTGCATAGCAGGTGTTGTATAAGATTGGCTTATTCCCTCTATTAGGCGTTCTATCATGAGTTTCGTTTTGTAGTCTTCATATTTGCTTGTAGGCAAACCTTTTGCTGTCTTACTGAGTACGTTGTAAACGTTTGAAGCAGTGACTTTACCCAAGCGCGCTTGAAACCATTCTGCTGTTCTTTGTTTCATCTCACACCGCCGTTTGTTGCTCTTGTGGCGTTGCTATATCGGCATCTTGTATAGTAGAATCTGTTTCCACCTTTTGCTTGTTTTGTTTCTTTTTCAAAAGATGCAATACCGTTTGTGCTTGTCCTTCAGACATATCGTCAAGCTTTTTGACGTCGACATAAGCAAGTATTTTTTCTTCTTCTGCTTGGGTTTGTACGATGAGTCTTCTGATTTCATTGATCTGTTGTGGAAAAGCCTTTTTAATAGGTGTGTTTCCATCCGTATCATCATCTTCACTCACGACATTAAGAAGCATACCTAACAGATATCTGCGTGCGTATGTGATTGCAGAACCAACCGATTGTATATTTGACTTGCATCCTTTCGTGTCATAAGGAAACTTTCCTTCTGTTGAGATTTTATTTCCAGACGGATGCGTCAAAGTCATTTCTATAATTATATTGTCTGAACTCTGTTCTTTGATACGAGAAAACAAAGCAAATCGGTGTTTTGCAAGAGTATTTTTTACAGCATCAATGTACTGGTCAAGGGTTGCATATTGGCTGTTTGTATGGGTGTTTGTAGAGTTTTTTTGTATTTTTTGATATTCTATTTGCATATTCGAAAGATCACTGGCAAATCTTTCGTAGTTTTGTCGTTCTATTTCTTTTTCTCGTAATGCGATCAGGCGCTCTAAGCGGTCCATATCGACGTCATTTCCTAAGGCTTTATTTAAAATGCGTTCCATAGCAGTTTGTTCGACGGCTAAATGCTGTGTTTCTTCAATTTCTGTTAGGTTAGTGTTTTGTTCCCTCATCTTGATTTCCTCCTATTTGAGCGCAATTCCCCCGTGGCGTGAATCACGCTTGTTTTAAAAAGTTGTTTGTGTGGTTAGAAACGGTTTATAGAGATACTATAAGATTAGTCGTTCGTATTTCTTTTCCATAATTGTTGCTCTTAATGCATGCTTTGTCTTTTAAGCTCTTGAGACAGCACACCAATTCCTTTTGCTGTGATTTTTGCGCAAGGAATGACTTTTTCTATTCCACTTGCGGTTTGAAGTGTGATGGTTGGACAATCCATAAGTTTCTTTTGGATTTTGTCTTGATACGGTAGCAAATTTCCACCTGCTGCTCGTCTGTAAACCCAACCTTTTTGCTGTAAGAATTGAATGAATTGTTTTGGTTGCATCTCGAGTATTTTAGCGGTTTCTGTAAGACCAAAGAGTCCATTATGACGCTGTAAGCTTTCAAGAGCCATGGCTTTTGGTGTTAAATCTTCAATGATGGTGTCTTTTTGATCTATTTGACCTTGTAGGTAATTCAAAAAGCCAATCATAGCCTTTGGACTTGAATAGTCGATTTGTGGTATTACTGCTTGCTTTTCCAATTCTTGCCAACGGTCTATAATCCTAGCGCGTAATGTCATGCTGTAACCAGAAACTAAAATGAGGCATTCACGTTTAGGAAGGTTGTAACAGTTTTGGGGCTTACCCTGTTTATCTAAATAGGTGGATCCAAATTTGGATTGACCCCCTTCAGGATATAATTCTCCTAACATTTGTCGAATATCACGCATAATATGCGCATGTTGCTTACCGCATAACTCTGCAATTTCACGACTAGACATGGTTGGAACAGTTGTGTTTTGAAAATTGTTTTCAGGTATTGTAATAAAGTTTCGCATCATCACCCCCTTAATTAAGAAAAACATAAGTTTTGGTATAATATTCTGCCTAAGTTTCTATGGCGTTCTGCTTTAGCGATTTTCCTTGCTGCGTGAATTTTGAAGTAATGATTATCGGTTTTATCTGTTTCTATTTCAGATTTTGGACAAATCTTCTGTCTGTTCCATTCTTGTTTTGTAAAAACAAAATCCACGCCTTCTTTTAGATCAAACTTTTCAACACAATCGTTAAACCAAGTGGAAAAATCTTGTTTCAAATGTAAGTGCCTATGCATCACATGGGCTTTGACCATTTTGGCATAACCAATTTTGTTGTCTACCTCGTTTTCAGGTATGAGATATCCTTCACTATCATTATCATGTGTGTTCATAAGTTTACTCTAATCAATTATTGATGGGAAAAGGGGAGGCGCTTTTAAAAGCGCCCTTTAGAATTTTTAAAGCACATCACAAGGACACAAACGGTGTTGTTGTTCATAAGTACCGTAAATCTCATCATTATATTTTTCGTCTGCGATCTCGTCTAAAAGTCTATTGTAAACATCACTTTCTTGTATAAAGTAATGAACCTCACTATCTTCATCGAGACGTTCGATATTTTCTTTTACATATGCTTCTGCGATCTCTTCAGAAATGTCTTCACAGTTCTTTTCAGAAGGATTGATGCGAAAGATTTGGATTGCATCATCTGCCTCGTCAATAATTTTTAGAACTTGGCTTTCATCTAATGGTCCAGACCGACCAATGTTTTGATCATCATCATAGACAACTAATAAAATTTCGTCAGAATTTATAAGAATTGGATTTTCCATAATTTCTCCTCCCTAACGCCTCTTGGC
>NZ_JBHILW010000005.1:0-138439 GCF_042193565.1 Bartonella sp. SD1336NMGDW | reverse complement strand
ACCAAACTGTTGGTGAGATTGTTGAGACACTCGCTAAACGCCATGGCTATCAAGCAAAGGTCAGTCCTCAGTTCACCCAACAAACTTTACCTTATGTGATTCGTACAGATCAATCGGCTGTTGATTTTTTAACCCGCCTTGCTGACCGTATGCGGGCACGTTTTTTGATCAAGGACAATAAGTTTTTATTTTTAAGCGGGGACAATTTACCAGCACTCGACATCCATAAACACGACTGTTCCAACTGGGAATTTACCCTAGAGCCACGCACGCAATATGGCACCATTGAAGCTTCTTATTTTGATCGCTCAAAAGGGCAGCAATGCCACATTAAGCATCAGACAGGGGTTAGCGGTCCCGTGCGGCGTTTGCGGACTTGTTACACTTGTGAGGAGGAAGCACGAGCTGCTGCTGCTTCCGAGTCGGACAGGTTGTGTCGTGCTGTGGGCAGTGGTTCTTTGACCCTTGAGGGACGCCCAGAAATCATGGCGGATCAACCTCTTTTATTGCAAGGGTTTCGTGGGCAAATCAATGGTCTATGGAAAGCCGCGACCGTCACCCACTGCTATGAAAAACAAAGCGGATACACCACAGAAATCACACTTGAAGCACCAGACAAGGGAAAAGAAAGCAATGAGAACATCAAACATGCTAAAAACAGAGAATCCAAGAGATAATTTTGCTTCTTCTTTTCGTCAACTTCCCCATAATATTGAAGCTGAACAGGCATTACTTGGAGCAATCCTGATTAATAATGATGCACTCGATCGCGTTTCAGACTTTCTCAAAGCAGAACATTTTTTTGAAACGCTACATCAAAAGATCTTTGAGATTGTCTTATTATTCAAAATGGTCATCTTGCAAACCACATTACAATCAAATCCTATATCCAAATGGAAGAAAAAATTGGAGATATTACTGTATACCAGTATGTTGTTCGCTTAGCCACAGAGGCAGTCACAATTATTAACGCTGAAGATTATGGACGCGTCATTTACGATCTTTTTATCCGCCGGTCTTTGATTAATCTTGGCAATGAAGTTGCCAATACAGCCTTTGATGCGCCTGTCGAACTTACACCTTCCCAACAAATTGAAACGATTGAAAATCAGTTATTTGAGCTCGCCGAAAAAGGGAAATATGGGGGTGGGTTTGAAAACTTTGATACAGCCATTGCAAAAGCACTTAACATGGCAAGCGCTGCAAAAAAGCGTTCTTCAAAGCTCTCAGGGATAGCTACCCATATCAAAACCCTTGATGAGAAAATGGGGGGGCTACAGCCATCCGATTTGATTATCATAGCTGGACGCCCTGGAATGGGGAAAACCTCTCTGGCGACCAATATTGCTTTTAATATTGCCAATGCTTGTAAGCGTGATAACAGCCAAGAAAATGAAGGGGGCGTTGTAGGTTTCTTCTCACTTGAGATGTCATCCGAACAGCTTGCAACTCGTATTATCTCAGAACAAATAAAGGTTTCTTCTTCTGATATGCGTCGTGGTAATATCTCAGAAGAGCAATTTACCAACATCATTTACGCAATGCGTTCCTTACAAACAATCCCTCTTTATATTGATCAAACGGGTGGTGTATCCCTTGCACAATTAGCCGCCCGTGCAAGGCGTCTTAAACGACAACATGGTCTAGATGTCTTGATTATCGATTATATCCAACTCATGACAAGCGGTTCAAAACGTTTATTAGAAAATCGCGTTCAAGAAATTACAGCCATTACCACCGGATTAAAAGCACTTGCAAAAGAACTCAATATTCCCATCATTGCTCTGTCTCAACTTTCGCGCCAAGTTGAAAACCGAATCGATAAACGTCCGCAACTCTCCGATTTACGTGAATCTGGTTCAATAGAGCAAGATGCCGACATTGTTCTGTTCGTTTATCGTGAAGAATATTATCTCAAAAATGAAGAACCCAAAGAAAGCACTGCTGAGTATAACAAATGGCAAGATGCAATGGAGCAAGTCAAGGGTAAAGCCGAGGTTATTATAGCAAAACAACGCCATGGTCCGACAGGAATCGTTCCCCTTGCCTTTCAACCCGACTTTACATGCTTTAGTGATTTGGAAAAATAGGAGCAGAAAAATGCGTTAAAGAGAGCTTTAAATATCCTTTGAAAGGCATTTGAAGACCCTTTAAAACTCTTTGAGAAAAAATAAATTGGTACAAAACCTAGTGGCAAAATATACAAAACCCGCTGGCAAGCTACAACAACAAAAAAAAAGTAATGGTAGCGGAGGAGGGATTTGAACCCCCGACACAAGGATTATGATTCCTCTGCTCTAACCTACTGAGCTACTCCGCCAAAATAAGCAATCATAATTGTAAAGAATTACATCTTTTGCGGATATAAGGGGTAGAATAGTAAGATGTCAAGCATCGTTTTTAAGCTTTTCTCTTGTCATTCTATTTTATCCTCGATATGTAAAAGTGTAATTTTATATGATAAAGTAGGGTAAGGCATGAAAATGGTGCCACGTGTAGCGGTTTTAGGATGCGGTCATTGGGGTGAAAATCATATACGAACACTCCATTCTCTCGGGGCTTTGGCAGCAGTCTCTGATATTGATAATGATCGTGCTGCTAGTTTTGCAACGATGTATGGTGTAGAGCTTGTTACACCAGATGATCTTTTTACGCATCGAGATATTGATGCGCTGGTATTAGCATTGCCGCCACAATTGCATACGCAAAATGTGCTCCGTGCTGTTAAAAATGGTAAAGATGTTTTAGTGGAAAAACCAATAGCCTTGAATGTTTCTGATGCTAAACGCCAAGTTCAGGAGGCTGAGGCTTATGAGCGAGTTTTTATGGTAGGCCATATTTTACGTTTTCATCCGGCTTTTGAAAAAATGTGTGAATTGGTGAAAAACGGAGAAGTGGGAGATGTGCGATATATTTATTCTCATAGATTAGGCTTTGGAAAATTTCACACACACAGCGATGCTTTATGGGATCTTGCGCCTCATGATCTCTCAATGATTTTGGCGTTGACAGGATGTGAACCTTCCGAAATTCGCGGTGAGGGGGCTGCTGTCGTTGATCAGATTTCTGATTTTTCTCATATTCATATGACTTTTCCAAATGGTGTGCGTAGTCATCTTTTTACTTCACGCTTGAGTTCTTATCGTGAGAGACGTTTAACTGTTGTTGGAACAAAGGCTATGCTCGTTTTTGATGATATGGAACCGTGGAGCCGTAAATTGGCAATGCACCATTTTGCCGTTTGGAAAGAAAATCAAGAGTGGGCTTTTAGCATGGATGAGCTGAATTATATTGATGTTTGTGAAGATTTGCCGCTTACTTGCGAATTACGGCACTTTCTTCATTGTATTGAAACGCGTCAATCACCTCGTACAAATGGTGATGATGCTATTGCGGTTTTACGGATTTTAACAGCTGCTGGTGTCAATTATGATAGATAAAAGAGATAGGTAGCGCTTTTGCATTCTTGTGATGATCAATGGAGTTAATATGCAATTCATCGACCTTGGGGCGCAGCGTGCGCGTATTGAAGATAAAATTAATTCTGCAATTGCACATGTTGTCGCTAGTGGTAAGTATATTTTGGGGCCAGAAGTAACAGAATTTGAAGAGAAATTGGCAGAATATCTTGGTGTTAAACATGTGATTGCATGTGCTAATGGAACAGATGCTTTGAAGATGCCTCTTATGGCTAAAAATATTGGTCCAGGGGATGCTGTGTTTTGTCCTAGTTTTACATTTTCAGCAACGGCTGAAGTGGTTGCTTTGGTGGGGGCTAAGCCTGTTTTTGTTGATGTTTTACCTGATACATTCAATATTGATGTTGAAAAACTTTCTCATGCTATCGAAATGGTAAAAAAAGAGGGACGTCTAAGGCCAAAGGCTATTATTGCCGTTGATTTATTTGGTCTTTCTGCTGACTATGTGCAAATTGCTCAAGTGGCAGCAAAGGAAAATCTTTTTGTAATTGAAGATGCTGCTCAATCTATGGGTGGAAGAAGCGGTAATACTATGTGCGGTGCTTTTGGTGATGTGGCTGCTACAAGTTTTTATCCTGCAAAACCATTAGGATGTTATGGCGATGGAGGCGCTATGATGACCAATGATGATCATTTTGCAGAACTTTTACGCTCTATTTTGTTTCATGGTAAAGGTGAAACGCAATATGACAATGTACGTATTGGTATGAATTCGCGCCTAGATAGCATTCAGGCTGCAATTTTACTAGAAAAGTTTGCGATCTTTGAAGATGAAATGGAAAAGCGTGTAGAAATTGCTCAACGCTATTCCAATGGCTTAAGAGATGTTGTTACAGTTCCAGAAATAGGAGAAAATATTCGTTCTGCTTATGCACAATATACGATTAAGGTAAAAGAACGTGATAAATTAAAAGATTTTTTACAAAAAAATTCTATCCCTACAATGATTTATTATAAAACTCCTTTACATCAACAGCCAGCTTATAAACACTTTCCTTATGTAAAAGATTCCCTTTCTGTTTCAGAATCTTTAGGAGAGTGTGTTTTAAGTTTACCAATGCATCCTTACTTGACACAAACGGATCAGGATATGATTATCCAAAAAATAAGAGATTTTTATCACTTTTGAGAGCGTATTTTTATCCTTAAAATTATGGTCAAAGCTCTATTGGTGACTCATCTTAGAAGGTACCTTTTGTTAGAGTGTGTGACCAATGTTTTTGGTATTATTTGCTTTCTAGGACCTATGAAATGTTGTCCTTTAGGGCGGTGATATGATTAGCAAGTGGAATCTGCTAGACAAGAAGATGCTTTTTAACAGAACGGTATGGGTTAAGAAACTTTGTCCTTTAGCTTAGCAAGAAAGTCACGTTTAATAAAAAGGATTTGGGTTATGAAAGTTATAATGAACCTTTGTTGATTTTACTCTTCATTCAAGGTGTTTTAAAAGATAACTTATTTAACGGGGTTTTGGGAGAGACAAGTGATTTTTTTGCGAATACGTGATGCGAGGTCATTTTTGCTTTTTGATTTTTGAATCAATGTATTGATGGGTGATGTGTTTCCCTCTTGTAGCGCTATTTGAGCTGCCAATGTTGCTGCAAGTTCTTTTGTTTCTTCACGGAGTTCTTCCAGCAATTGATGGTTAGCAGTCGTGTCAAGCTGATAAGTTTGGATTTTTTGTAAACGTTGCTGATAGTGTGCGATTTTTTCACGCATCATTTTTCTTTCCTTTGAAAGTTGTGGCGATATTTTGTTTGATTGCTATCGCTTCTTTAGTGAGAGTGTCTTGTGTGGGGAGGCATAGCCGATAAAATTGTTCTGTTATTTGGCTCAGTTGTACTTTTTGTTGGGCGTATTTTTTTTGCAAAAATTCGTACTTTTGTTGGTTGTTTGCTAATTCTACAGCATGTTGTGCACGAAGAAAATCGTGATTTGCTTCTATTTCCGCGAGTGATAATGGCATTTGCGCACAAACATCTTTATACGCAAAATGAACGGCTTTACGCCAAATAAAAGGAGACAAAAGCACCAGTACCCAAGAAGTGAAAGCAACTCCAAGAATAAAAAAAATAAACGATTGAATAAGCATAATACCCCTATTTCAAATAAGAATACGTTTAAAACGGATTCCATGTCGGTCTAGGTGTTAATTTTAAATATCCTATATTGATACCAAGGCGTGCACCGATCCCTGTACGTATTGGGATTAACAAGGTATTATGGTATTTGAGGACATGAAAACCAACACCTGCAATTAAATAGGCCGAACCTGAAATACCACCATAGCGTTTCCATAAATTATTTATGCTATTAAGGTTGTAAACTAAGATCATTAAACGGGAGCCTTGGCCGCCAAAATCCCATCCTACTGAGGGACCTTGCCAAAAAACTTTATGTTGACCATAGCTTTTGGTAAAAACTCTTCCTTCACCATAGGTTAATCCAGCAAAAAAGGCACCAGAAGCTTCTTCTCCTAAAATATAGGCATTGGGATAACCGTATTGTGAAAAAATATTTTGAATTGCAACAGCCAGACCACTGGCTGTTTTTCCAAAAAAAAGATGCCCAGAATCAATAATTTCTTGGAGTGAATAATGGGGTTCGTTTTGCTCTATTGGTTGTAGTTGAGCATGTGCAGTGTTTATGGTGATGAATAAAAGGAAGATTAAAGATATAATATTTTTGTACCAGTATTTGAGCAGAGAGAGAGCCATGAAGTTTTCTCCTTTTATTAGTGATAAACAAAAAGATAATATTAGAATTTTCATTCTATTCAAATAAAAAATAAGATATAAGGTTATTTAAATTCTTGAATTTATTTCTGAATTTCTTTTAGCATGATTGTTAATGTTTCCTATTATGCATCAGATATTAAGAGTTTTTCTTTAAAATAAAGTTTGTTTTTTTGAATCTAGGAGTTTTCAATCATTATGACGTTAGATATTTCTTTGAATCCTACGGATCTTGCTGCTTTGCTTTGTAGTCGTATTTGCCATGATTTGATCTCACCTGTGGGGGCTATTCAAAATGCAATGGAGCTTTATGATGAAGGAGGAGCTGAAGAAGATGCTTTACAATTGGTGCGTTTATCCGTTGCGAGTGCTGCTGCACGTCTACAATTTGCGCGATTGGCTTTTGGTTTTGCTGGTGCAAGTGGAGGACAAATAGATACACGGGCTGCAGAGCAGGTTGCTCAACAATATATGAAAGAAGAAAAAGCAACTTTAAAATGGCAAGCTTCTTCTTTATTGTTACCAAAAGATGAAGTTAAACTTTTGCTTAATTTATTATTGATTGCAAACGCAACAGTTTCTCGTGGTGGTGAAATTGTTGTTATGATTTTGCAAGAAGAAAATAAACGTTCTTTTCGATTTGAGGTTTTCGGTAAAACTCTCCGTATACCCCCTCATTTTCTTGCGTTATTTCGTGGAGAAGTTCAAGAAGAGCTTATTGATGCACATGTCATCCAATTTTATTACACAATGTTACTTTCTCAGATGACAGAGATGAAAATAAATATTGATGAAAATGATCATTGTATTGTTTTAGAAAGTGTAAAAAAGCTTTGAATAAGAGAGAAGCGCTTAAGCCGTGTTGGGAAAAGTGGCTTCGATTGAACATATGAGCAATAGAGTTATATGTGTAAATGCTGTATAGTTATTTATTAAGCTTTAAGCGCTTTCTATATGAGAATTTTTGGTGTGCGAGTTTTCTACTTTTAACAGAGAACAGATTTTGGGAAAAAATCTCGGCCCGCCACACTCCGAGATTTTACAAAGTGCATGTTCACTGCTTAAGCGGTTTTTCGTACGTTCTCTTCAACTGGATCACGTAATACATAACCGCGTCCCCAAACTGTATCAATGTAATTTACACTAGAAGAGACTGCTTCCAATTTTTTCCGCAATTTACAGATAAAAACATCGATAATCTTTAGTTCTGGTTCATCCATTCCACCATAGAGATGATTGAGAAACATTTCCTTAGTAAGGGTGGTACCTTTACGTAAAGAGAGAAGCTCTAGCATTTGATACTCTTTTCCGGTTAAATGAACGGGGCGCCCTGCAACTTCGACGGTTTTTGCATCAAGGTTGACAGTGAGATCACCGGTAACAATAACCGATTGTGCATGTCCTTTAGAACGACGAACAACTGCATGGATACGTGCAATGAGCTCATCCTTATGAAAAGGCTTTGTCATATAGTCGTCAGCTCCAAAGCCAAAACCACGGACCTTGTCTTCAATGGCATTCATACCAGAAAGGATCAGGACAGGAGTTTTTATTTTTGCCAACCTTAGAGTCCGCAAGACATCATACCCTGACATATCGGGCAAATTCAGATCAAGCAAAATGATATCATAATCATAGAGTTTTCCTAAATCGATACCTTCTTCACCCAGATCAGTGATATAAACATTAAAGTTAGCTGACTTTAACATTAACTCAATGCTTTGAGTAACTGCTCTATCATCTTCAATTAATAATACGCGCATTTTAGATCCCTCACTTCGCTCCTTCACGAATCATAAGGAGCATTTCTATTTTATAATCAGTTAGCAAAACCACTGTTATAAAAACAATTCATGAAATCAAACACTTATAACAAAGTGTTTATGAATATTTCAGTAGTACGCGTAACAATCACTACTAAATTCCCCACTATCCATGATAGTGGTTAACAAAATATTTTTATTTTTGAAAGAGGCTGCAAAATTATTTTAGAAAAATCGCATATTTTTTTAACATAATAAAAAAAGAAGGGCTTTTTTTATAAACTTTAACTTAAAAAAATTTGTAAAAGAGCATTATAAATTACTTTTTTACAATTTCAGTGTTTGTTTACTGAGCTTTAAATCTCTTCATTTTATAATGGGGGGAAAAGTAAAGAAATAGTTATTGCTCTTTAAAGCAGATTGTATGTTCAGATGCTTTAATGAAAGGCGAAAATTGTTATAATTTCAAGTCAATAGACTGTTTTTGTCGGATAGACATATAACTAAAAGATATTTATTGGGTGTGAATGCGAGTTTTGAGTTGGCGCAATCAAGGAGTAGTGAGTATGAAGCCACGAGAAAATATGGTGCGATTGAGGATGTTTCAAGTGCGTGGAAAACGCCGTGAAATTGCACAGCTTGAGATGATGATCGCAGAGTTTGAACGAATGGTGTTAGAGCTGGAAGCACAAATTACTCATGAAGAACGTAAATCTGGAAACAATGATGTTCACCATTTTGCTTATTCTGCTTTTGCGCGTGCAGCGCGGCAAAGACGTGATAATCTGATCAATTCAATTCGTGATTTACAGCTTCAAAAAACAAACGCTGAAATTGCTCTCCATGAAGCTAATACAGAGCTGCAACGTGCACAGCTTTTGGAAGCACGGGAAAAGAAGATTGCTGCGGGTGGTGAGGATATTTTGATTCAATCTAATTCAATGGTTGGCTAATTCAATGGTTGGATGATAAAAGCAATTATTGAAAAATCTATTCTTTCAGATTTATCTTTTGGGTATAGTATAAAACAGCCAAATTTTTATCAAATTTGGCTGTTTTACAAGTTTCTTTATGTTATCGAATCGTCATCAAGGGCAACTTAATGCCTGTAGTTTTGAATCTTGGTCGTTCGTAATCCCGCTAAACCGTGTTCATCGATCAAACTTTGCCATGAAAGAAATTCTTCTACAGTCAAAGTATAACGTTGGCACGCTTCGTCAAGACTTAACAATCCACCTCTGACAGCCGCAACAACTTCAGCTTTGCGACGAATCACCCAGCGTCGTGTTGTTTGCGGCGGTAGGTCGGCAATTGTAAGCGGACTTCCATCTGGCCCAATAACATATTTCATTTGTGTTTTTATCAAATTGGTCATTCGTATCCTCTACCTTTAGTCAAGGACTTGATTCGTTTATAGAGCATGAAATTTAAAAAAGAGCTAAACGCGCTGAAAGAAAAAATTAATAAAGTGATTGAGCACGTAAAAAGAAACTTAAGTGAAGTGTGTAGAAGAGCTTCTTGCAATATTTTACCAGATTTTAAAAAGAGCAAAAAGGTTTTCTCCCAAACGATTGCCATTATGCCTTATTTCGATCATTCTTTTTTTGTTTGCAGCAGCTTTTAAGAAAGTAATGCCTATGGTTGTGGAAAAGATAAAAAAACAATATAAAGACAATCAATCGTGTAAAAGTGCTGAAGAGCGTACATCAAAATGTTAACATATGAGTAGACATTAAACAGAGCATTAAATAGAGAATGAATACATGTTTTTAAACAGTCTTGATTTACCAGGACAACCTGAGGATTCTCGCATTGTTGTTGCAATGTCGGGAGGGGTTGATTCATCGGTTGTTGCAGGTCTTTTGAAAAAGGAAGGGTATAATGTTATTGGCATTACGTTGCAGCTTTATGATCATGGGGCAGCGACGCATCGGGTGGGGGCGTGTTGTGCAGGACAAGATATTGAGGATGCACGCCGCGTTGCAGAAACATTAGGAATACCGCATTATGTTCTTGATTATGAAAAGCGTTTTCGCGAAGCTGTTATTGATCCTTTTGCAGAAAGCTATGCGCATGGAGAGACACCAGTACCATGTATTGCGTGTAATCAAACGGTTAAGTTTGCTGATTTATTAGCAACGGCACGCGAATTGGGGGCAGATGCTTTGGCTACGGGACATTATATTCGTTCGCGTTCCCACGGAGCGCATCGAGCACTCTTTCGTCCTCTCGATAATGATCGTGATCAGAGTTATTTTCTCTTCGCAACGACACAAGAACAGATTGATTATTTGCGTTTTCCACTTGGTGACCTTCCAAAAACCCGCGTTCGTGAAATGGCAGCAGAAATGGGCTTTGTGGTTGCCAATAAGCATGATAGTCAGGATATTTGTTTTGTTCCACAAGGAAAATATTCAGATGTTATCGCAAAACTGCGTCCAGAAGCAGCTAATCCTGGCGTTATTGTCCATATTGATGGAAAGATCTTAGGTAAACATTCGGGAATTGTTAATTATACGGTTGGTCAACGTCGTGGTATTGGAGTATCAACGGGTGAAGCGCTTTATGTGGTTTATCTCGATGTGGAAAATGCACGTGTTATTGTTGGACCGCGTGAAATGTTAGAAACACATAAGCTTTTTTTACGTGATGTGAATTGGCTTGGTGATGAGTCGTTAGATAATTTTCCTTCTCAAGGTATTGAGGTAGCTGTAAAGGTGCGTTCAACGCGTCCTCCTCACCTTGCGCGCTTACATTATAAAGAAGGTGTTTTTTCCGTTGATTTATTGGAATGTGAAAATGGTGTGGCACCAGGGCAAGCTTGCGTTCTTTATGATGAAAATGGTCATGATGCGCGTATTCTTGGGGGAGGATTTGTAACACATTCAGAACGTGCGGCCCATACTGAAATGATGTTGAAGCGCGTTTTATGCAATCTCGAAACAAAAGATTCTGTTTCTTCTGAACTAAAATAACAGCTTCATAAAAAATAGTCAGTTGATTTATAATGATAATTTTAACCTTAAACTTAAACTTGAATGAGAGACTTCCGGAAGATTTTATCATTGAAAGTTTTTAAATGATTGGATCCATCAAAATTATGTCTTCTGCACGTCATGAGCGGGGTTAGGGTGCGGAAAGCATCGATAAGAAAAATATAAAAATGTTTTTTAATTAATGCTTTCAAATGCTAGGGAACAGCAACATTATTGGGACTGATAGATAACATACAACATCGGATATGTTTTACAACTTAAAGTGTTATCATCTTTAGTGGTCAAAGTTGGTAAAATGGGCAAGTGCAATACCTGAGGCTGTGGCAACATTAAGGCTGTCAAAACCGTCAGTCATGGGAATACGTAAGGTTTTTGATTGTTGTAGTATATGGGGTGGTAAGCCATCGCCTTCTGTTCCAAAAATAAGTGCCATTCTTTTAGTTTTGTTGGCTTGCTTGAGAGTGTGTGAAGCAGAAGGGGAGAGTGCATAAAAATGAAAGTTTTCATCGTTTAGAGCAGCTATAATGTCATTTATATCAGCGTTTTGCGTATAGGGTACTTTTAAAGCAGCGCCGGCAGAAACTCTTATTGATTTACGATAAAGTGGATCGCATGAGGTTTTGTCGACAATAATACCATTACTGGCAAAGGCTGCTGCATTACGAAAAATTGATCCCATATTATCGTGATTCGAGATACCACATAAAACAAGAATCAAAGCTTTTTCTGGAAGATGTTGTAGAAAACTTTGTAAGGATGGCAGTATTTTGCGTTTACCAATACCCAAGACACCACGATGAACATGGAAGCCGGTGATATTATCCATGACTTTTTGTGGAACGCAATAAATGGGACATAGAGGCTGTGTTTTTTCTAAAAGCGGTAGAAGTCCAGAGAGACGGTTTTCTACGATGAGCAGTGAGATGGCAGAAAACTCTTTCGAGTGCAGTAATGCGGACAATGTTACTTTGCCTTCAGCAATAAATTGATGTTGCCGTCCAACAAGATCTTTTTCACGGATATTATGATAGGCTTTTAGGCGTGGATCATCGGTTTCATTGATTGTTATGATATTCAAATGCATGAGAGATTTTTAGTGCTTTTTTCTTATGATTTCCAGATGTTAGAATTTATTTTATTTTAACAAAGAGAGAAAAAAACATTATTTTAAAACTTATGGTAGAATTTGTGTTGACAATATGCAACCATAGGTATAGTATAAAAATACTGATACGGAATCATATATTTTTTCTCGTATCGGGTGCAGTGTCTTGGGTCCCCGCTATTTCCCAAGTTCTGTATGCCCTTAATTTCTAAGGGAAAAGAATCTGGGTCCCCAATGCCCAGATTCTTTTTTTTGGGGTAATCATTGTTCTTCTTTTTTATATCTCAATTTTTTAGTAAATCATATTTTAAAATGCGGTTGACCTCTGAGGTTACAGTAGAGTGCTAAGATATTTTTTCTAAGTTGCAAAGATGGCTTATGATGCACATTATAAGACTGAAAAATAATGCATGATCATGGTATATTTGAGTAAAAACAAGTTTTTTGTTTATGAGATGTGAGATGGCTTTAAGTTATTCAGAAAACGATTAGTAATGAAGGTGATGTGTTTGATTGCTTTTGGGAAAGCTCTTTGTTTATTCTGTTCCTCTCTTCTTCCTTTATTGATTCTGTTCGTGTAACTGAGCAGTTTTTACGATAATAATGTGAGCTTGAAGCGTTTATTGTATGCTGAAGCTTCTGTAATATTGAGGAAATATTGTCGATATGCCAAAAGTATAATTATATGGTTGAAAATATTAATCCCTTATTTCGTGAAGAAAAGGATGAGGTTCATGGATGTAAAAATCAATATACAAAGCTTAACTTTATACTCTATTTTTATTGCGTGTATTGTTTTTGCTTTGAAATATTGGGCATATCACATCACAGATTCGGTTGCACTTTATTCTGATGCATTGGAATCAATAGTTAATATTCTTGCGTCATTTGCAGCATGGTGGGCTGTTAAAGTGAGTATGAAGCCAGCGGATCAGGATCATCCCTTTGGGCATCATAAAGCAGAATATTTTTCCGCCATTCTTGAAGGGATACTCATTATTATTGCGGCAATTGTTATTTTAAGAGAAGCATGGATAGCTCTTTCTACCGTTCAATTATTGCAGAAGCCTGGAGTATGGCTTGTTATTCATCTTATTGCAACTGTCATAAATTGTATGTGGGGAATGGTTCTTATTTGGCAGGGAAAACACCATCGCTCACCGGCTCTTAAAGCGGATGGAGTGCATTTTATAACGGATGTTTTTACTTCGCTTGCAATTTTAATTGGTCTGATTGCTGGTTTTATCGGGGGATGGGGAATTTTAGATCCAATTTTAGCGATAATCGTTGCCGTTAATATTCTCTTACAGGGCTGGAAGGTGATTAGAAATGCTGTTCAGGGATTAATGGACGTTGGCGTTGAATTGAATGAAAGCATGCGGATTCGGGAGCTGATTTCTGCAAATGCATCGGGTGCGCTTGAGGTCCATGATTTACGGACGCGTGTTGCTGGGAGGGTTACTTTTATAGAGTTTCATTTGGTTGTGCCTGCTATAATGCAGGTAGGAGAAGCACATAAAATTTGTGATAAAATCGAAGGTGTTCTTCAACAAGAATTTGATAATGTACGTATTTCTATTCATGTCGAGCCTGAAGATGAGGCAAAATTGCCTCCCGGTACAACGGTGATCCCTTTTATATAAAAAGATTTTTTCAAATTGTCTGCTATGTTATGGGGACTATTTTTTATGATGGGGCGATTCATACTTCTCGAAAATACAGTGAATCTCTTTCGTTGATTTAATTTTTGCATTAATCAATTATAAAAGGTTAAACAGAGTATTTAAGGCAAGATTTATTCTATTTCGTTAAAACACTGTTATTTAAGGTTGGGTATATAAAATTTGATCTATTAAGTGTTTTTAGAGTGTGGAGTAAATATTCAAAATAGGGCTTGCTGGTGTATCCTTGTGTAAGTGAATCTCATGAAATGGTTAGCCGCTTAAATTCACTTAAGAGAACGGATTGTTTACAGACTGTCAGGAGTAGATGTTTCGTTTCTTAGGGCGAGGAGGAATGAAGCTTTCGTCATAAGTTTAATGATAAATTTTATATAAAAGTTATGAGTAGAATTTTAAAGTTTGTGATCATAGATTAATCATCATTATTGTTGCTAATAAATGTGTTGTTTTACCGATAAAATGTGTTCTGTTTTAAATGTTCTTTATTGCATGAAGGATAGGGGACACATTAAAGAATGATGCTAAAGATAGATACTGGTTTTTAATTGATGCCTTCATATTTTCATTTCAATCTAGCATCAAAAATTTTACAATGACGCGTACAGTACTGGTGCATTCTAATCATAAATATGCTGCTACATCAGGGTTATTTAAATGTATAGACAACAAGAAAACGCAAAGACTTTATGAGGAAAATAATGCTATAAGGTCAAAAATTTATACGCAATAAATTAGAGAGATAGATCGAATTTTTATAAAATACTTTATGAGATAAAAAAAACATATCTGGCGTTACTTTTACTTATTTTTACAAACGTTTATCTATGTCTTTTGCGCTATATTCGTAAAGATCAGATTAGTGATAATCTATAGATAATTCTTGGTTGAGAATATAAAAGGAAAGCGTGATACTAAAATAGAGTTTTGCCTGTCTTTATTGTTCAACCAGTAAAAGTGATCACAAATCCGTGATTTTTTACATACCTGTAAACAAAGTTAGATCAAAACGACTTTTTCTCTAAAAACTGTAAAAATATATTGTATCCGTATAGCTTGAACGAAGTTAGATGTTTACCTGAATAACTACAGTATATATTTTAAGAATAGAGAAGATATTTCATATCACTATGATGTTATTAAAGAGCTCTTAAAACAATGATTCCTGGTGTTTTTGCAACATAATCCATAAAAGGAGAATCAACGACTTTTTCGTTTTCTTTTCGTGAAGAAGCATTTCTTAACATTGGCCCTTTATCTGTCATGATAAAGAAGCCCACATGTGTTACATCCAATCCAGCAAGTTTCGTATAAATACCAATAAAATCACCAGACTGTAAACGACCTACAACCTCCTCATTAATAAAGTTACTTGGGATATACGTTATCGTGCGTTTCACAACTGGCAACCCAGGTAGATAGTTTTCACCATCAGCTTTTTTGTTGAGATATTTTTCTATTTTTACCGCATGGGGACTTATTTCAGCGGTAATATCAGTGGCGAGTTTATATTCTCTATAAGCCCAGTCTGTAAAAAAATGTTTGCGATTTAAAAAATGAATATTACCGTTAATATAACGCGTTTTTATGACGTTATTTATGAATTCTGTTTGGGATGTTGATTTGCGTAATGCTTCAACATAATCCAGATAAGTGAAGCAATCTAAGCCTCTAAAATCAATAATCAGTTTTTCTGGTGTCTTTTCTGAGCCATGTAACATATTTGCTTGGTAAGGTGTCCCTAAAAAAGCTTCAGAAAGAAAGTCAATTAGTGTCCCTTTTTCCTGATAATTTGTTTCTGAACGTTTTTTGAGAAGAGCATTTAGTTTATTTAGAGTATAAGGATCTAGTTTTATGTTGTTTGTTTGTTGTGTTTTTATTTTATTTCCTAAAATACTCTCTTGTGAATCAGAATCCTGAACATCATATCCTGTTACCAATATTAAAATGAGAACTAATAGAGATATTTTTCGCATTCTATACACCATTTTTGCATTAACAATTCATGACTAACTATTTCTAAAAGTGCTATTTTTTAAATGCGTATCACGATCATTATTAGATTTAACAGTAGCATATAATCATTAAGAGCATCAATGAATATAAAGATATAATCATGGTTTTTAAGGTTACACAAATTGCAAGCGATATGAATAGTTTCTAAGATTATAGAATTAAAGAATATTTCTCTATAATATACTTATTTTTTAAATAAAATGATTGTCAGATAAATACTTTTAAAAATATGATGAGCTTTTGCATTGTTAAGCTATTTGGGTGATGCTGCTTTAATCTTATAGCACATTCTGAGGGTAAGAAAATTCTTTAAGAGCTTATCTTTTAAAAGGTTTCAATTGCTATAGGATATCTAACGTATCAAATGGAATTGAGATTCCTGAAAACGGTGGTATGAGAAGGGGAAATGATGTCTGATAAAATTCATCATAATGTCTCTAAAACTATTGGAAATGCTCTGTGTTTCATGAAATTTTGTTTATGAGTTGGTCGCACAAATATTTTATTCGTATAATGCAAAAAAATATTTTTATGCTTTGACAATGATATACTAATTAAAACGTAATTTTATATTTTTATCTTGACTCTTACTTAAATTTTTACTTTGCTATTATTTTATATATGACAAGTATATGGTATAGAATACTTTTAAAAGGAAAAGGGAGTAAAAAGATAGCGGGGGAGTAATTGTATGCGTAAAATAGTGTGTATGTTATGCAAGACCAAATGCTCAATCCGAATTTTGTTCAGCGTGGGCTCGTTTTAGTGTTCATCACTTTATTGTTAGATATTCTTGGCATTGCGATTATTTGTCCTGTTTTGCCTGAATATTTTTCTCAATTAACTGGAAAAGATGTCAGTACATCTTTTGTAGAAAGAGGAAAATTACTTGCAGCTTATTCAGTGATGCAGTTTTTGTTTGCTCCTGTTATTGGCAATCTCTCTGATCGTTATGGTCGTCGTCCTATTTTGCTGCTCTCTATTATCTGCTTTGCTCTTGATAATCTCATATGTGCCATAGCATGGAGTTATTCTATGTTATTTATCGGGCGTCTTTTGTCAGGGATGAGTGGTGCTAGTTTTGCAACTTGTACAGCTTATCTTGCGGATATATCCGATGATAAAACCCGTACACGCAATTTTGGTCTGTTAGGCGTTGCATCCGCATTGGGGTTTATTTTAGGATCGTTTATTGGTGGTTTTTTAGGTCAGTTTGGTCCGCGTATACCGTTTTATTTTGCTGCTGGTTTTTCACTCATTAATTTTATTTTTGCTTGGCTTATGCTTCCAGAAACTCTTTCTCTGTGGAATAGGCGCTTTTTTGATATTAAGCGGGCAAATCCCTTAGGTGCTTTTTGGCACCTGAAACAATATCCGATGGTTCTTTGGGTGTTATTGGTCTTTTTTCTTTATTGGTTTGCGGAATCTGTATGGTTAAGTATTTGGGCTTTCATTGCAAAAGAACGCTATGATTGGAGTTCTTTTTCTATTGGGCTCTCCTATAGTGTTTTTGGGATAGGCCAATTTATTGTAGTCGCTCTCATTTTGCCTTATTTTTCTAAACGATGGAGTGATTGGCATATTGTTATAGTGGGGCTTTTGTTTGCCTCCGTTGCTATGCTAGGCTATACATTCGCAACGCAGGGGTGGATGGTTTATATGGTTTGTGCGTGTACAATGCTTGAATATCTTGTTCATGCACCTATACGTGCTATTGCTTCAGCGCAGGTGCCAACAAATGTACAAGGAGAACTGCAAGGAGCGATGACATCTGTTATTTCGTTAAGTTTAATATTTGGTTCTGTTTTTTATGTGTTTCTTTTTGAATGTTTTACAGATAAAAATGCACAGTTTTATTTTTCTGGTGCCCCTTTTGTTGGAGGCTTTTTTCTTCTTGTCGTTGCAACAGTTATTTTTGCCTTGCGGGTACGTTAATTTTTTGAGAGGGGCTGGTACGTACTATTTTGCTAGAGAATGCACAAGATAAACAAAATGTATCATTTTATAGGCAGAAAGTTTTTTGTGATATTTGTTTCACAAAGTGTTGTATAGAATATCGATACATTCTTCTCATTTAGTGCAAATAATTTTTTTTATTCTTTAATAGGAATTACGCTTCTCATGCAAAATAGAATGCTTAGAATTGTATTGTGAATCCAATACTTATTTGAGGCACTTTACTCTTTTTAAAAATGGTTTTTATCGACACACTTATCTTGCTTAGGGGGAAGCCAATGATTTTGATGAATACAATTCTAAGAGGAGAGGTCATGAGAAAAATTCAAGTTATTCAGTGCTCTCATCTTAGTTGCAAAATGATAAATAATAACACTTATTCAATAAGTTGTAGGTATACAAATAATATAGTTGTGTATGGGAAGATGATATAATTTAAAGGAGAGAAGCTAGAAAGTGAGATATTTTATTTTAAGATATTTTTTTATAATTCATAATGAGATCACAGAAATGCTGAAAGAGGTAGTGGCTATCTTGTGGTCCAGGAGAAGCTTCGGGGTGATATTGAACAGAAAAAACTGGTTTTCCAATGATTCGAATACCACAGTTTGAACCATCAAAGAGAGAAATATGTGTTTCTTGTACATGTTGTGGTAAAGAGGCAGAATCTACGGCGAAACCGTGATTCATCGATACAATCTCAACTTTTCCAGTGTTGAGGTCTTTAACTGGGTGGTTGGCACCATGATGTCCTTGGTGCATTTTCACGGTTTTTGCACCAACCGTAAGAGCGAGAAGTTGGTGACCAAGACATATTCCAAAAATTGGTAAATTATGATCAATTAATGTTTTGATCGTTGGAACGGCATATTGAGCCGTAGCTGCGGGGTCCCCTGGTCCATTAGAAAGAAAAACTCCATCAGGGTTCATTGCTAGAATTTCTTTTGCAGTTGTGTGGGCAGGCACAACAGTAATGCGTGCTTTTTGTGTTGCCATAAGGCGAAGAATATTGCGTTTAATACCATAGTCAATTGCAATGATATGAAGATTATGCACATTATTTGTACTGTATCCTTTGTTCCAGCTCCATGGTTTTTCATCCCATTGCATTGATGATTGAGATGTCACATCTTTCGTAAGGTCAAGATTGACGAGACCGTGCCATTTTTGCGCACGTTTCTTTAAAGAAGGAATATCAAAATTTCCATTAGAATCATGTGCAATGACAGCATTTTGCGCACCTTTTTCACGAATAAGAATTGTGAGCGCACGTGTATCAATACCACAAAGTGCAATAATTTTATGCGTTTTAAGCCATTGATGAAGATTTTCATTGGCACGATAATTTGAGGGATGTGTAATGTCTGCCTTGAAAATAGCGCCAACAGCACCATGACAATCGAGAGGAGAGAGAGCTTCAATATCTTCACTATTTGCCCCTACATTTCCTATATGAGGAAAAGTAAAATTAACGATTTGTTGTGTGTATGACGGGTCTGTGAGGATTTCTTCATAGCCTGTGATGGCGGTGTTAAAACACACTTCAGCTTCAGCAATACCTGTAGCACCTGCTCCTTTGCCTTCAATAACGGTTCCATCAGCTAAGACTAAGAGGGCTGTAGGTTTTTTGATACTCCAAGGGTGGCTGGGTGAAGTCGTTTGTATCATAGTATGTATCCACAATTTATTCTCTGAAAGGTATAATGATCAACTTTACACAAAAATCATACCTTTAACAGATGCTGTGTATATTATTCTGGTAATGTTTCGCTTGAAATAGGCAGTATAAGTACATTCCATGAAGAGGTAAAGTCTTGTTTTAGCTTTTCGAAGATCGAGTCCTTAATTATTTTTTTATCCTCCATTGCAAGATGGATAAAGATTGGTTAAAAGGCGCTTTCTTCTTGAAAAAAATTGGATAAATTTATGTTGCGTAACCAGATTGATGGGGCTCTTAGGGCTGCTTTGAAAGCGCAAGATAGTGCGCGTCTTGCTACACTCCGTTTAATGAATGCTGCAGTTAGGGATCGTGATATTCTTTATTATGATCAAGGGAAGTTAGAAGTGGATGATCAGCAGATACAGTCTGTTTTCACTAAAATGCTTCAACAGCGTGAAGAATTGATGCGAGTCCATAAAGAGTCTGGTTGCTTGGAATTGGCAGAGAGAGGACAAGCAGAAATAGAAGTTATTCGTGAGTTTCTTCCCTATCAACTTAAGGAGATGGAAGTAGAACAGGTCCTTTGTGAAGCTTTGGTACAAACAAAAGCTGAAAAATTACGCGATATCGGTAAGGTGATGGCATGGCTTAAGGAACGGTATGCAGGGCAAATGAATTTTTCTAAAGTGTGCAATAGTCTTCGTAAAAAATTGCAATAGATCTTATTAATTCAAGGGGATTGGAAAATATTTTTTATTGTGCTTCGCCTTTGTAAGTCAGTAGGATGTTGATAAATGTCATTTATCTTTTACATACATACTATTATCAAAAAAATATTTTTTTGAAATAAACGAATCTTTTTTGGAGCTCATAGAGCAATAAAAACATCTTTTATGTATTATATTTTACTGTTCTTCAAAGCTGTTAGATCATTAACAAAACAAAAAAATTGTAGAGTTTCTACTTTAAAAAAAAAGATCTATTGTCTGCACTATTAAAAATTTTAAAATAGGATGATTAAGCTAATTGATACAGATTTCCAATTTTGGGGAGTGTGTTGTTGTCTTTTTTGCTGTTTCAAAGCATTTTTTTGATAAAGAGTTGCCGTATTTTTTAGAGTGCTGATTATTCGGCAAGAAATTTAAATGTAGATGATATTTATCAATATGATGTATATCTTCTTAATTCAAGCGCTGGTTTTAATGATAAGAAAATTAGAACGTTAAACGTTTTTTCTATAGAAGACATTTTTAAGCTGAGTTGATGAAATGAAAAGATATTTTGAAAATAACTCTTTGTTTGTAATGTGTTTTGAGATGATTTTGAAATTCTTTTCTCTGATTAAATCCCTTATAAGCTATATAAAATCTATAAATTATGCAGAATAAAATGAGTAACCTTTATTGGTCGGGATACAGCGGTGAATCTGTTAAAAATAGTTCAGTTAGCAACAATGGCTTACCCGTTAACCGCAAACGGGAACGGCGTGCCCATAGCACATCTTGTTGACCAATATGAATGTAATCGCGGGTTAATTGGTCATGGTTAAATAAATAATGTCCTAGAGGTACAGTTCCCAAATGCATCAAGGCTTGATTGTGTAGGAGGGTTTCTTGTGGAATTACAGTGCGTCCAAGGAGCCAAGGTTTATTATCTCCCATCAATATGATTTCACGTAGCCAATAACGCGCACTTTCGGGAAGATGCTCTGCTTCGTCTGTTAATTTATCTCGCGTAATAAAACATTCGCGTTGTGGTTGAATTTGGAGGCAGGTACAATATTTCTTTAATCGAAGCGTCATAGAGCCAGATTCCATGAGCCAATTGCGAATGTTTTCTGGTATTGGAGGATTTTGATTAGAGAGCCACTTTAGAGGCGGTAAGATGGAATCTTCAAGATCAGACATCGTTTTACTCCACAGCTAAAGTCTTATTCCATATGTTATGTTGGGTTAAGTAGATAGCTCTATTGTAATACAAGGAGTATAAAAGCAGCAAGATTTTAACAGGAAGATATCAAAGGGAAAGTCGAAAGAAAAGGTCTTTAAAAGAAGATATGCGGGAATTATATATTATAGGATTATTTTCATTAAAAAAGCAAAATAAGGTATTATGTTTTATCCAAGGCGCTTTCACAATGCGTTAGGGAAATTTCTTTATCGCATGAGCAATGGGAAAAATGTTTTGTGCTTTAAAATTCGTTTGTAACGCATATAAAAAGTCATCTATGTAAGATGATATAAAGAGAAAATTTAAAGAGAAATAAAACTTTATTTTATACTTTAGAAATTGAAGAGATATTCAACCCTTTTGAATTGAGATGTAAAGGAGATCGTATTCTTTATAGTCAATAATTTTATAGTAAGGCATATATTTTTGAAAACTTAAAAATAGATTATATTATTTAAATTGTAATAAATTACTTCATATTAAAGAGTGTTTAGTCTTTTATAATAAATTTATATTAATATGTATTTATAATATATCTATTTTATTTCATAGATTAGAAAAAATCTCTTTATCATTTTTTGCTTACCTTCTCTGTTTATTTCTTAAGAGCGCAAAAGAGCTCTTCGAGTTTTTCGGTAAAAAGGTATTGTTGATGAAGTGTATAGGCGTTAAGTGCTATGCGGTAGAATCTTTAATCATCGTTAGTGATTTTTGTAACCTTACGGATTGTTATTACAGTGAGATGAGCTAGATTTGCGCGTACGGTACGAAAATAAGTTCGTATTTCGTTAAAATAACGCAACATATCTTTCCTGATATGCGTAACTTTATATAGGTATGAAATGGTGCGTTATAAAGATCTTTACTGCATTTCGTTTTAAAATACGGTGATGGTGTATACCCAAAATCGCAGCTTAAGCATCTCACCATCATATCAAAACTGGTGACAACGAGCTCCAGGGAAATATTTCAAACTTTTCTAGTTGTTTCCCAGTTTTTTATTAAATCCCAAAAGGTGTAAAAAAAATAAACGCTCTATGATCGAATTTTTTGTCCTACCCATATAAGAATGCAGGCTCCTATAAAACCTGAAATAAGATAGCCAAGCCAACCAGCAAAACTTACACCTAAAAGACTAAAAAGAAAGCTTGCTAGCGCAGCGCCAATAATCCCTAAGATAATATTTAACAATATCCCTGTTTGGCTTTTCATAATATACTGGGCAGCCCAACCTGCAATTCCGCCGATAATAATAGCTGCAATCCAACCGATGTTTGCATCTTCCATGATACCCTCCTTTGCCTGAACTTAAATTGTAACTAGAGTAAACTTTATAAAAATCAAGATTTATCCCTTTTTTATCCAGTGGAAAGGATATTTTTGTTAGAAATTTTACTTATTATTTTCCTTTATATTTAAATAACATTCACATTTATATAATAACAATACTTAACAAGCATGAGTATATATCACATTTTAATTTATAAATAAATTAATTATTTGAGAAACATGAATAAAAGAAGAAAATATTAGTGAAAATGTTTTAAGAAATCATAAAGTTTATTTATAAGCTTTTTAATCTCTCTCTTAAGTTTAAAAAGCAATTGTGATTTGTGATTAAAGAAATAAGTAAAATGGACATTTAAAAGTCTGGAGCTTGCCAATTGATATCAATGATGTTTGAAATGAAATTAAAACTGTTTTGTTGACACGTTATAGAATGGCTGTATAGGTTGAGCCTCTACCAATCTTGATATAAACGTTGCATTTTTGTGGGGTTTTGCATTCCTTATAGAGTATTTCTGTTTTTGCTGCTACTGCGGGGCAGTTCCTTTTTACAAGGCGAGTTTAGGTTGGAACCATCATACTCTTGACTTTCTCTTTATGTGTTTAACAGTCTTGGCTTTGAGATGATTAGGCATTTTTACGTCTTTCTTCAAGAATTCTATTCTACATGCTGCTTTGTTTATAATGTGCAAGCAAATGACTTTGAGTAATTCATCATGAATAGATTTTAAATGAAAGAAATTTACGATGCAGAAAGCTCATTTAAATTGTCAAATAATAAAATATTTCGATTAAATCAATATCTTGACCATATTCCAAATCGAGTAATCGATGTGATGTATTTCTTATTCAAGTTATTTAAAAGTTTAAGGTTTTTCTGTTTGTTCTTCAGCAGGGTTGCGTAGGCGAGAACTTTGAAGAAGTCCCTGTTCTTCTAAAATGGGGTAGATCATTGAGGTCAAAAGAGAGTTGATTTGTTTGAGGTCGCGGACAGTGTCGAGATGAAGACTGGATGATTCTACATTTTTGAGATCCCCTTCACGCAAACGTTTAAAATGTTTTAAACTCATCTCTTTTTCTAAGTTTCGTAGTTGATCTTTTTTTTGTACCAATAGGTGTGCAGTGTGTGTATCGCGTGAGACGAGAACGTTAAATGCTATATGCGCGTTGGCTAGTACAATGGCGTGGAAACGAAGGAGATCATTCCAGCCCTCGCTGCTGAAGTGTAAACCTTTTTGTTGTTTCTTTTTAACCAGCATCAGCATATTATGAATAATGATATCGCCTGCTTGGTCTAATTTTATACAGGCGCCTAGAAGTTCTTGCGTTTGAAGAGCTTCTTCGTCAGATAATTTTTGTCCCGCTAATCGTGCAAGATAAAGTTTGATGGCGATATGTTTTTTGTCCAATATGGTGTTGAGTTGGTTGAGTTCACGAATAATATTGGGATCAGGATTTTCATAAAGTCCCATGATTTTTTCTAGCATGATGTCCACAAGATCACAAATATGAATGACTTCACGCATGACATTCGAGAGAGCGAGAGAGGGTCGTTCAAGAACACTGTCATCAAGAGCTGTTTGATCCGATAAATTGAGCGTTTTGTCGGCTTGCGTTTTTTTTGCACTTATATGAACAATTTGAGTGGTTAATTTTAAAACCCATTTTGAAAGCGGTATTCCAGCAAGGAGAATGAAAACATTAAAAATAATGTGGGCGTTGATCACTTGAGTAGGGGCGTTATTGCCAAGCCATGTGATGGGAGGGCGAAAGGAGAGAAATAAGATAAGTACAAGGATTGAACCGGCCCCACGCATGAGTAAATTTCCTAAGGGAACGAGGCGGGTATTAGGAGAGGCGTTGCGCGTTAAAAGTGGTGCTATAAGAGAAGAGCCAAAGTTGACACCAAGAACCATGACAACACAGAGTTGCGTATGGATAAGATCGTAGTTGGCAAAATTGACCAGCAAAATGATTCCTGCAATAGATGAATGTAAGAGGTAGGTTAAGCCAGCAGCCAACAAAAAAGTGGAAACAGGATCGGTTGAAAGATAACGAATGATGCTAGGCAAAATTTCGCTTTCACGTAAAGGTTCTGTCGCTGTACTTATCATCTCTAAAGATAAAATTAACAGACCAATACCGATGACAATACGTCCTATTTGACGCCACTCACGTTTTTCTGTTGTCATGAAGATACAAGTGCCAATTAAAAGACAAAGGGGCACAACAAGTGTGAGATCATAGGTGAGAATTTTAACAACGATTGCTGATCCTAATTCTCCTCCGCGTACAGCCATAAGTCCCGCTACTCCAGAGACAAAACCAGATTCAACGAAAGAACCAACAAGGAGCGTTATTGCTGTAGAGCTTTGTAAAATCATTGCTGTAAAAAGCCCAAAACTTACAGCAAACAATGGTTTTGAAATAACGTGGCACATTTTATATTTAAGTCTGTCACCATAGGCGCGTTCAATTCCTGTGCGCACCATGCGTGTGGCCCAGAGAAGTAAAGAAACAGCGCCGGCAAGATGAAGGAGTACCAATGAACCATTCATGATACTTTATTCTTTCTCTGTTGTTATGAATATGTTTGCCTCAAAATTGATAAATTAAAGTTTATCGTTTTTATTTCGCTTTTGCTTTTAATACTTGATTAAAATCATAACCGCTTGGATTTTGAAAAACCTTTAGACCAAAACAAGGAAGAATGGAATAAAGGTGATCAAAAATATCACCTTGAATTTGTTCGTAGTCTATCCAAACGGTGGTGTTCGTAAAGCAATAAATTTCCAAGGGTAAACCATTTTCTGTAGGAGGTAATTGCCGTGCCATAAAGGTCATATTAGGGTTGATGTTTATATGCTGTTGTAGATAAGCAAAAACATAAGCGCGAAAAGTTCCAATGTTGGTTAAACGGCGCGTATTGGCTAAGACATCATGATTTTTATCTAATTGAGCGTTCCATTGGTCAATTTCTGCTACTTTTTGTGTGAAATAATTTTCTAATAAATTAAATCGGGAAAGATATTTTTGTTCTTCTTCTGTGAGAAAATGGATACTTGATTGATCAATAAAAAGGGAGCGTTTGATGCGTCTTCCACCCGATTCTTGCATTCCACGCCAATTTTTAAAAGGGTCGGTTACAAGTTTACGGATAGGAACTGAGGTGATGGTGTTGTCGAAATTTTGAACTTTAACAGTATGCAGGGCAATTTCAATAACATCACCATCGGCGCCGAGATTGGGGATTTCAATCCAATCACCAACGCGAACCATATCAGTGGATGAAATTTGAATACCGGCAACGAGAGAAAGAAGCGTATCTTGAAAAATTAACATGAGAACCGCGGCCATTGCACCAAGACCGGAGAAGAGAATAAGAGGGGAGCGGTCAATCAATGTAGCGACCATTAAAACTGTCGCAACAGCAAAAAGTGCAATTTTAGCAATTTGAATATAACCTTTTATTGGTTTTAACCGTGCTGTTGGTCGTTGTTCGTAGAGGATATTAATGACATTCAGACAGGCAGAAATTGTCAGAACAACAAAAAAGATAATGAAGGCGTTAGCAACATTACCGATGACAGTACTGAATGCATTGGGCAATGTTGGTATAAAATTAACACCAACTGAAATAATAAAGGCTGAAATGATATCCGCTATGTATTGAATAGCATTATTAATATCCACTGTTGTATTTTTGGGGAGAAAAGAAGAGAGTTTTTTTGCTCCGTGAATAAGTAATTTTCGTCCTAGAAAGTTGACTAAAAGGGCAAATATAGTAAGAATAACAAGCCAAGAAATAGCCTCTAACCACGGATATTGAACAATAAATTCGATCACTTTTCTACTCTCCATTTCTGAAATTATATGCAGTTAAGAGTTTAAAATTTTACAACTGCTTAAGAGGAAGTATTGGAATTATGCTCTAAAGTCGTTAAATATGCAAAAAAGAATTTTCAAACTTTGTGAGAGATAATGCGTTTCCCGCCCGATTTCCTTAATGAACTGCGTACGAGACTCCCAATTTCAACAGTGATTGGTCAACGGGTGGATTTTGATCCTCGAAAAAGTAAGCCTTCACGGGGAGACTTTTGGTGTTGTTGTCCATTTCATGGTGAAAAAACGCCAAGTTTTCATTGTGATGATCATAAAGGGCGCTATTATTGTTTTGGTTGTGGTGTAAGTGGGGATATTTTTACCTTTTTGTGTGAGCTTGATGGATTGCACTTTTCAGAAAGTGTAGAGCGTTTGGCTGATTTTGCGGGAATGAAACTCCCTATTTGGGATTCACAAAGTCATAAACGTCAACTGGAAAAAGCTGAGCTTTATGATGTGATGAAAATTGCTACAGATTTTTTTCAATATAATTTACGCTATAAAGGAGGTGCGCAAGCGCGTCGTTATCTGGATGCACGTGGTGTGACACCAGAGCTCGTAGAGCGTTTCCGCATTGGTTTTGCACCGGTAAGGCGTACAGCTTTGAAAGAAGCTTTGAGTGCACGGGGCATTTCAATAAAGCAAATGGAAGAATGTGGACTTCTCACAGTGCATGAGGGGAGTGCGGATTCTTATGACCGATTTAGAAATCGTATTATGTTTCCTATCGAAGATTTGCGCGGACGTGTGGTGGCTTTCGGAGGGCGTGCATTAGAGACAGAGACACGAGCAAAATATCTCAATAGCCCTGAAACAGTGCTGTTTCATAAAGGAAATATACTTTATAACGCGGTAGCGGCTCGCAAAAACAGTCGCTTTGTTGGCGATGAAAAAAATCATTCACTCCTTGTTGTTGAGGGGTATATGGATGTCATTGCATTGACTAAAGCTGGTTTTGAAGGAGTCGTAGCACCCTTAGGGACAGCATTAACGGAAGCGCAAATTGAGCTTTTATGGCAGATGGGGAAGGAGCCCATTTTGTGTTTTGATGGTGATGCTGCTGGTTTAAACGCTGCTTTTCGTGTTGCTGATCGTGTGTTGCCTCTTTTAAAGGCTGGGGTTTGTGTACGCTTTGTTTTGTTGCCACAAGGAAAAGATCCTGATGAAATTGTTTGTGCTGGTGGAGCACAACTTTTTTCTTCTTTTTTGCAAAAAGAAATTCCTTTGAGTGAGCTTTTATGGTGGCGTGCTACCTATGGAAAGCATTTTGAAACTCCAGAGACACGAGCAGCGCTAGAAAAACAACTAAAACAACAAATTTTTACGATTAAGGATGAAGATGTCCGTCGTTATTATTTGCAAGATGTAAAAAAACGCCTTTTTGATTTTTTTCGTCCCTCTTTTTCGAAAAAAAGGGGGGAAGGGCGATATGATCAATCTTCACCAAATAGGATCTTTAAAGATCAATCCTTTTCTCTGTTAGCAAATTCTGAAATAGTACGAAATTCTTCGCAATCTATTCCTTTGCGAGAAGCAGTGATTTTACTCACTTTAGCTTACTATCCTGAGTTGTGGTATGAAAATTTTGAAAATCTTTCTGAGTTAGAATTAAAAAATACTCAATTGATGTGCTTTCATCAAGCTATGTTGGAAATTCTTGGGAATCAACAGCTTCATGATAAGGAGACGATGGTTGCGCTCTTAGAAAAAAGAGGGCAAAAGGCTCTGTTAGAGCGTATGAAACATCTTGTGCAAAATATTGGTATGCATATTATTTTTGGTAGAGCTTCTATAGAGGATGCACGTGCGATATTAAAACAAGCTGTCTACTTGCATCTTCAAGAACACCACCTACATAAGAGATTACAGGATGTTAAAGAGCAACTTGTAGAAAATCCTAAGAGTGAGGTTTTTGATCTGCTTCGTGAGGTAAAAAATGAGCTGGAGCAGATGCAGGCAACAGAAGCGTTAATTGAAGGGTTTGGAAGTTGGTTGGATGAAAAAATAGACGGGAATACACAAGATACGATAAAATGATTCGCTTTTTTAATGCGAATCAGTCACTTAAATTTTAGATGAGGAAGTTTATGGGAGTGACATTTTCATAAAGATGGCAATTAAATTTTAGGAAAAGCGGGTAAATTTTAGGAAAAGCGGGAAATTGGTTCTTACGATAGGGTACAGAGATTATCTCAGAAGGGCTGAGAGGTGTCGGGGAAACTTCTGGAGTTTTCCCGCGTTTTTGTCTGGATGTCAAGTTTGTCTGGATGTTAAGGCGTATACAAAATGTATTCTTTCCAATAGTAATCTCTTAAAAGGAAGTATATATGAGAAACTATTGGTAGATTTTAGTGAGAGCAAAAAAACTGGTCACATGGAAACTATGGTTACATGGAAACTGTGAAGTGGTCGAGTGGAGTTATGGTATGGCAACAAAGGTTAAACAGAAAGATAATGCAGAAGTAACAAGCCAAGCAAGTTTGGATGGTCCTCTTCTTGATTTTTCTGATGATGCCATCAAGAAAATGATTAAACTTGCCAAAAAAAATGGTTACGTAACAATGGATGAACTCAATGCTGTTCTTCCTTCTGACGAGGTTACATCCGAACAAATTGAAGATATCTTGGCGATGTTCTCTGAGATGGGGGTTAATGTTGTGGATGATGAGGATGAAGTTGAGTCTGAAAATTATGAAGAAGAAGTTACAGTAGAGGGTGGTGATTTAGTAGAAGCCTCTAGCCACGCAATTGCAACGACAACGAATAAACGCGAAGTAACAGATCGTACGGATGATCCGGTGCGTATGTATTTGCGTGAAATGGGAGCTGTTGAGCTTCTTTCACGGGAAGGTGAAATTGCTATTGCTAAGCGTATTGAAGCAGGGCGTGAGACAATGATTGCGGGACTTTGTGAGAGTCCTTTAACTTTTCAGGCTCTTATTATATGGCGTGACGAGTTAAAAGAACAGCGTATTCTTCTTCGTGAAATTATTGATCTTGAAACAACTTATGCTGGTCCAGAAGCAAAGCAGGCTCCTGTTATTGAGCGAAGTGAAGTGAATAAGACAGAAGAAGAAAAAATGTCTTCTGGTATACGTAATATGGGGGAGAGCGCAGGAGAGAGAAACATTGAAGACGATGATGAAGAAGACGATGACGATGTTAACTTATCGCTTGCTGCAATGGAAAATGAACTTTGTCCTCAAGTTATGGAAACATTGGATTTTATTGCTCAAACCTATGTGAAATTACGAAAATTACAAGATCAGCATGTTGAAAGCAGTTTGGCAGAGCGTAAAGAGGGGGCCCTTACATCTTCTCAGAAGAAGAAATATATTCAATTAAAGGGTGAGTTGATTCAAGCAGTAAAATCTCTTTCTTTAAACCAAAATCGTATCGAGGCTTTGGTTGAACAGCTTTATGACATCAATAAGAGATTGATTCATAATGAAGGTAAGCTAAAACGGATTGCCAACAGCTATGGTATTGGCCACGAGGATTTTTTAAAAGAATACCAAGGGCGTGAATTGGACGCAGATTGGATGAATTATATTGCTGCTTTGCCTACACCTGGTTGGAAAGAATTTTCGATGCGTGAAGCAAAAGAAATCCAAAAATTGCGAAGTGAGATACAAAATCTTGCGCAAGAAACGGCTATTTCGATTGGTGAATTTCGTCGGATTGTTATGCAGGTGCAGAAAGGTGAACGCGAATCAACAATTGCGAAAAAGGAGATGGTAGAATCTAATTTGCGTCTTGTCATTTCAATTGCAAAAAAATACACTAATCGTGGTTTGCAGTTTCTTGATCTTATTCAAGAAGGCAATATCGGTTTGATGAAGGCTGTGGATAAGTTTGAATATCGGCGCGGCTACAAGTTTTCGACTTATGCAACATGGTGGATTCGTCAGGCGATTACGCGTTCAATTGCTGATCAGGCGCGTACGATTCGCATCCCTGTTCATATGATTGAAACAATTAATAAAATCGTTCGTACATCGCGTCAGATTCTCCATGAAATTGGACGAGAACCAACACCAGAAGAATTATCTAGCAAGCTTTCTATGCCGTTAGAAAAAGTACGAAAAGTTCTTAAAATTGCAAAAGAACCCATTTCACTCGAAACGCCCGTTGGTGATGAAGATGATTCCCATTTGGGTGATTTTATTGAGGATAGGAATGCGTTATTACCAATTGATGCAGCTATCCAAGCTAATCTGCGAGATACGACAACACGCGTTCTTGCTTCATTAACACCGCGGGAAGAACGTGTTTTGCGGATGCGTTTTGGAATAGGGATGAATACAGATCACACGTTGGAAGAAGTAGGACAACAATTTTCAGTTACAAGAGAGCGTATTCGTCAGATTGAAGCAAAGGCACTTCGTAAATTAAAACATCCTAGCCGTTCACGAAAATTGCGCAGTTTTCTCGATTCTTAAATAAAGAAATTCGTGTGCATTTTAATAAATCTCTCTTTCTTCTTAATGAAGGGGAGGTGTGTCACATTGTACTTGGATGCTTTTTTGAGAAAATATGGGAAGAATTTGAATAATCCAGAAAGTTTACGATGTTTAATGTTTTTCTTAGCTTTTGAATTTTGTATTTCTTTTTCTGAAAATAACAGATGTAGGGCAAAGACCGGTGTGGTAGTCATTTGAAAAAATGAACGAAAAACATTATCTTGCGTGTAGCGGCTTGTTTCTTAAGAAATAGGATCTATTAAGAATAAACTTATATTGCAACATACGGACTTTTTGATGAGAAATGTGTATTCGTTGCGGAATTTTTTTATCATTTTAGGTGACGCATTTTATTCTTCGTCAGTTTATAAAGGAATGTTTCAATAGATTATGTTCATTTATATGCTCTATTTTTTGAATATTTTCTTTTTATTCAGATAGATTTTAAGAAAACGGTTTAAAGCATACATTGAGTTGAATCTTTTTAAGAGACAGAAATAGATGAAATTATAGAAATTAAACGTTTCATTTTTATAGATCGTCTTAATTAAAAAAGGTGTGTCTGAGTTTATGAGTGGAGAGCTTCCCTTTTGGAAAGTAAAAAAATTAGAAGAGATTTCCATTTCTGAGTGGGAGAGCCTTTGTGATGGCTGTGGCCGTTGTTGTCTCCATAAAGTTGAGGACGATGATACGGGTGACCTTTATGCAACCAGTATTGCTTGTCGTCTTTTAGATGGGGAAACTTGTAGGTGTCGAGATTATGCTCATCGTAAATCAATTGTACCAGATTGTATATCGCTAGACATTACAACAGTTAAAACAGCGCGCTGGCTTCCAGAAAGTTGTGCTTATAGATTAATTTATGAGGGAAAAGATCTTCATTGGTGGCATCCATTGGTATCAGGAGATTGCCAGACGGTACATACAGCGCATATTTCTGCACGCGGACAGATAGAGGTTTACGAAGACGAATTATTATCTGAGGAAGATTATCTTCATCACATTACTGGTCTTCTATGTAAAGGCCAGTAATATGATTTTTTATACAACAGTTGGTGATTTAATCGATCGCAAAGACGACAGTGACGCTCACATTATAATTTAATTCACCAGCTGCAAAATTTGTATTTGCGTAGCTTGCATCTGCTGCTCTACTCATGAGACGTGGTGTTGGGTGGTAGTAATCATCCTTTTCATTGATTTCAATAATTTTTCCTAATTTTAAATTTGCTGCTTGCGCTATCGTTTGCGCTTTTTCAATGGCTTCAGTAATGGCTTTTTTACGTGCTTCTTGATAAAATGGCTTTGTATCTGCGTTGGTAAAAGTAATGCCGTTAACTGAATTAACACCTAGAGTCATCGCTTGATCAAAGATTTTACCAGCATTGGTAAGATCACGAATGCGCACGGTTAAAGAATTTGAAACATGATAGAGTTTTTCATTATTCTTTTTTTCGTGGTGTTTATCAGAAGTCGACTGATAAATGGATAAACCTGATGTTTGCAAATCATTTGCTTGGATGCCATTGTTTTTAAAAGCTTGTATAATATCATTGATGGATTGATTATTGGAAGCTAATGCCTTTTGGGCAGTTTTGTCATAGGTAACAACGGCTAGATTAATAATTGCCATATCCGGTGCAGCTTGACTTTCTCCGATTGCAGTCACTGTAATCGTTGCATTTTTCATTTTATTTTCTTCAGCATAAGCACGTACAGTCAACGATGTGGCTAAGAGTGTAAATGCTAATATAACTGCTTTAACCAGAGAACCCTTCAGTGGTTGAATTTTCTTTTCTATCATATCTATACCTTTATATTTGTCAGTTAACTATTCTCTCATTTTTAAGAGTTCTTGTAAAGAAATTAGGGCACTGAAAAAAAAACCAATAGAAAAGAGAAAAAGATGGGTTATAATCTTTGTCAGCTCTTGTATCATAGGGCATTTTAGTTTAGAGAGAAACAACCTATATATGGGGCCTGTAGCTCAATTGGTTAGAGCCAGCGGCTCATAACCGCTTGGTTGGGGGTTCGAGTCCCTCCGGGCCCACCAATAGGGAAATGGCCAATAGAAAAATGGGTCGCTTATATAAAAATTTTGGGATTCTACCTTTTTCGTTTTTTATTTATTTTCCTGTTTGTTCTAAAATCCTTTGTCATTGTTTGTTGCTGTTTTTTTCTATCAGTCGCTTTAATATAAAGTGATGGTATGTTTTTTAGTCTCATTAAAGAAGTGCTCTCATTTTAAACATTGTAGCATTTGGATTAACTAATATGTGGCGCTATTTACTTTCTTAATTCATATACTGTTTTGTACTTTTTCTGTATGATGTTTTTCATAAAATAGAAGGCTAAAAGCTTCATTGAATAAGTTTATTTATGCTTGTTCTGCAAATAAACAGATCCCAATAAGACCAATTTTAAAGATTGTACTTTTTTAGAACAAATGGCTCAAAAAACATTTAGGGTAAATTTGCTTTTTTCTGGGTGATGTTAATGTCTTTTAGACGTTCGAATAGCATTATCGTGATGAAAGGTTGTATATAAGAGAATGTGATCCATAGGTGTTCACATATATCATGGGGGCAACGATGATAGCATTTGTTGATATTTTCTTTTTCCCAAGAGAGGCGTTCTATTTGATTTTTGAGAAATATTGTTCATAATGACGGTGGCGTGTTCTCTGAAAAGAATTTCATCAATCGTTCTTTGAAAAGTCAATTGAGCGATTGTTTCTATCGCTTTGCATTATCTAGATTTTATTGTAATAGGAATTTTATTATTCTGTAAGAAATGTTTTCTATGATATTGGAAAATTCGTTAAAATGCCGTTTTCTGTTTTTGTGTATTTTTCGCTTAATGCTCAAATTATAGAGTTTTCATGTAATCCAAATTATTATTGAAGAGCAGAAGTCTTTTTTGATTTTACTCTCATAAGGGATTGGCAATATTTCGGTAAAGCTAGCACTTTTTGGTATTGCTAATATTTTTCTCGTATTGATTGTGTAGAGAGTTTTCTCTCTTATGAAAAATTATTGGCAGAGAGGGTAATTTTTTTTGGAAAAGTATACTTTTCTTCAAAATCATACTTTGAAAATATAATTCTTCATTTACATAAGGGAATTTCTCTCTTGTTGTAAATCTGCAATACAATTTACGTGCAAAGAGTATGCGTGGTGATTCGTTTTATTTTTTAATAGTATCATTTTTGCTTATGGTAGAGACTTATATTAGTATTTACAAGGTGCGTTTAGAGGGGAGGTTACCTATAAACGTGTTACAGAGTTTTAGGTAGTGTGGCTCTGTTTATAAGAATTTATTCCTATAACATTGTTATATTCTTGCTTTGCAATATTGTTTAAAAAACATAGATGGTGCTATGTAGAATAAAATTGTGATATATTTTTTTTCAAAAAGTTTTTTCGTGTTCTCTTATATAGAGTTCAGGAGTGTCTTCAGGGATATTTTCACATTAGTTTGTTATTGGTCCGAATCACAAGATATGCGTAACATTATTCGCATTTTTGATAGATCATACCAATTTTCATAAGAAGATCTGGATCGTGTGATGCTTTCTGTTTCACCATGGTACATGACTAATAGAACTTCATCTGATTTTGTAAAATAAGTTTGTACACAATTGCTTCCATACTGCCTATTGCAAATATTTTTTTCTAAGGTATGAGATATATTTAAACGCTTTAGCGTTATATAGTTTGACTACATGGAGTATGACTATGAAGAATGATAAAAAATTTGAAACAACTTTATCTGATATTATTGTGAAATGGGAGTCTTTGTCGACGTCTCAAAAGCAAGCGATATTGGATAGAGTAGAAAATTCTACAGATTCTGCTCATTCAACAGAACATTTAAGGCTTCAATCTTCTTTTTATCTCCAGACGAAATCAAAGTTATGAGTTTTAAGTCTTCATCGGAGATGTTGAAACCAGTTATTACATATATGGCACTAGCATTTCCCAGTGTGTTCAAAATAGCCATGAGTTTATCTACTGAAGGCCTCTTTCCTCCATTTATCATTTGTTGGACGTAATTTTGTCCACAGCCTGCAGCTCTGCTTATTTCAATCATTGTTCGTCCGTCACTTTTAATCAATTCAACTAAGCGTTGGAACCAATCTTTTTCAGTCTTTGTCATTTTTAGACCTTTACATATTTACGCTATAGCGTTAATATTGCGCTGCGAATCCAGAATATATGATACAAGGAGCGTGAAAATATCCATGTGTAGCTCTTCGCTAATGAAGCATATAGAGTTGTTTTTAACTAATAACAAAATGTCCCCATACACTTTCAGATTCGAATCAATAAAAAATGGTTGCTTAGTTCCACGGTTGTGAAGAAGTAAATGTGTATACCGGAAACGGCGATACACACTCGTATGTTTATGAGATTTCACTGTGATAGTATACGTAGCAGCATTATAAATCAAGATATACCCCAACATCAGAATTTGTAAAAAAAAATTCTGCGTTGAGGTGGTGTGTGAGTATAACGAAGCTTTAGAGCCTTAAGAGATAGGATAATGGCTGTAGAAAAAATGTAAATTCATAGGCAAAGAATACTGATTTCTCCTCTATTGTAATAAATTAGATCACTATCAGATGGTATATCGTATATATGCGTTAAAAAAATTGGGAAATATCAAAAAAGTGATCTTGGATATTTTATTAAACAGGAAGGTAATCTGAGTCACAAAAGTGGTTGTTTGGGAGGGGGGGTACATTCGATTAATGCCCTTATGGGGGTGAGTGTGTTTTTATGATGCTGCGGTTTATAATGAAGTCTGTGTTTACAATGATATTGTTATTGATAACAATGCATTAACATATGGTTGTGTAGTCGTTCGTAAGAGTTTGCATGTTTATGAAAGATAAGAACTTTATAGTTATTCGAATATGAGTGGAGATGCATATGTTTACGTTAATGCGGTCTTTTTTGATCAAGTTTTGAATGCTCAATGTATTGAATTTTATGGTGATACTCGTGATTATAGAAAGGCTCGAGTTTATAGTGATGCTTTAATTTATGGTGATGTAAAGATTTTTGGGAAGGCAAAATTTTACAGAAATGCTGTGTTTTGTGACACTGATGATTTTTGTAATAATGAAGAACTTTCATATATAGCCGCATTCCCCATGGCGTAAAAAGGAAGATAGGAACGATTTGGGCAAGGCTTGTACGATTGCGTTGCGTCGTTAGTTTTATTTGACGTTCCTTATTTTTTGTTTTTTGTGTCAATAAATGTGTCGCAAATAATTGGTGTAAGCGTGTAGATTTAGCCGCTTTCAGGGATTTTTTTGCGTCATTTATCAATGGCTTTAATGGAGAAAATAAGAATGCCGAGAGTGATTGTTCACACTTGGAACATGCAGTTTATTGCATTCTTTTTTTGATTGAGGATGAAACAAATTGGTCAAGATGATCACTTGAGCGACAATTAAGGGAGATCCAAATGAGCGTAAACGAAATTTTATTGGGAGCAATGGTTGTTGTTTTGTTGTGCAGTGGGGTTATATTTCGGTTTTCTTTATATTATCGCAGTCAAGTGAAAATTTTAAAAGAGGAATCTAGAAGAATAAAGCATGAGTTTTTAAGAGATTCTATGAAGATGACTGAAGAACGAGATAGAGCTATTAGAGAGCAAAGTATGGTGATTAAAAGACGTGACCAAGCAATTGAAAAACTGAAAAAACAAATTAAACAATATGAAAAAAATGAAAAGAAATATCAAAAAATGCTTAAATCTGAAGATGATAAAGAGTGATTGTATTTATATTTTGCATTAAAGGGCTTGGAAATGTGTTAGGAAGATTGGAATGACGAGAGAGATAAACTTTAATGAAGCCAATTATGATGCTGATGGAGGGATTGTATTGAAAGAGAATATTCAAGTTTACTCTGATTTTATGAAAACATTTAAGTTTATAAGACAGAGCGTCTTTGATTATAAAATAAGAGTTTATGATGATAAACCAGTTTATAGGTATGCTGGTTATTAAAAAGCGCGTCTATACAATCCATTATGCTTGAAACAATTTTGCACGTTCCTTTTAGATATAAGATATAAATGCGACGATAGTTTCAGCTAATATGTCTAAAAAATTGCATGATAATAGAAAGAAAGAGATATTTGCTTTTTATGAAGATGAAATGGGTAAGTCAGTTATGATTATCAGATACAGAAGAGGAATATAAAGGTAAAAGATATTAATATTTGGTAGAGTAATTGTATTTCATCGTTGATGATTCATTTTCTTTTCATGTGCGTTTATTTTTATAAAAAATAAAAGACTTAAAAGAGTTTCTTTTTTATAAGTGCTACAGAGAGTTAAGTATGATTGAAAACAAACATATAGTAATATGCAAGAATTTGACTGTTATTTATGAGTGTTAGAAATAACACAAAAGATTCATCCCACTGAGGGAAAAACAATCACTTTTTATTTGTCACAAAAGTAACTCACATACCATTATATAAAATAAACGCTTGTTCTAATGGTAAAGAACGTTAGAACTGTAGTTCTCTAATAAGAGCCTTATGTGTAATTTCTTTGATTTGTTCAATATTGATTAGGATATCTTGTTTTGTTGGATAACCTTTACTAGAAAAAGCAATTTTTTGTGCATCTCCTGAGATTAAACGCCAGTACCATTGATTGTGAACTCCTTGAAACACCTCAAAATACATGCTTCCACCTCATAAAATAGCTGATAATTTTCAGGATAAATATTTAACTAATCCCTTTTTGAACATTAATGTATGTCTCTATAGGAAGTCGTCAATATATTTCCCTTAAATTTTCTGACCTTAAAAAATAATTTCTATGAGAGCTATTATTCTTTTAACAAGAAAAAATTTCTTGTCAATAAGATATGAATGAAAATTTTATACTAAAAATTATTTTTTTAATTTAAAGACATTATACTTTTATTTACAATGGAAATATTTTTATTGTCGTTATAGAAACAAATTTTATAAATTATACAAAATCTTACCAGCATGGATAAAGTGAAAAATATTTTTCTCCATACTGGTAGAGCTTAATCATTTCTTGTTTTTTCTTTTAAAATAGATGTTTATTGATTAGCGATAACCTCTTTTTGGGATACGCTTCGAATGAGTAAATCAATGAATAAGCTAAGAGTATAAGAATTGGCCATTTTAGCTTTCATGTCGATCAGAGAGGTTGTAGTTTTAGGGTTAAGGCCATTAGATAAACCTTGTCTTGACAAATATTGCTGCAATTTTTCATAAGAGCTGTCGATTTTCTCTTTATTTAGTTTTTCGTTACGCTCACCATTGGCAAGTGTTTCTTCCAGTCCTTCGATTTTTTTAATAAAATAATTCCAGTCAAAATCACCTTTTGTATATTCGGTGTCAAACATTTTTCCTTGTCCAGTTAAGAGCCAATTAATATTGACACCATATAACGTGCGGTATGTTTGTAAAACACTAAGATTGGGTTCTCTCTCCCCACGCTCATAAAAAGCAATAGAATTTTTTGTCATGCTAAAATTTTTAGCTAAGGTTTCACGTGATGGATCGCCTAAAGCAAGACGTACATAACGCAAACGTTTTCCAAATATGGTTTTTGATTCAGTTTCAGGACGTGCCACGAATTATCTCCCTCAGTAAATCATCATGGTATAAATCATTAAATAATAAAAGCACACTATGTATTAATATTCTATGATATAATGTCAATATTTATAGCTTTAATTTCTTTTTATTTTTTTATTTTTCGTGGATAGAAAGAAATATTTCGCTTACTGTATTGACAATTGATATTCATTTCAAAACAAAATTCTCTGTTTTCTACATTTGTCTCTTGCTTTTTTTGAGAGAATTTTCATGTAACTTTACCATATATATTCTATACACCTCTGCATTAATAGATGCAACTTTAAAGAGATTCAAACTTTGGATTTGTACTGGGTGTGCTTTAGATGAATTAGAAAATAAACTTTGAGGAATGATCATGGCCCTATTACGCTATTTTGGGTTTGCTTTTTTTTTCACGATTATTGGTGTCTTTTTAGGAGGGGTTATTGGTTGGTTTGAAACGGAAAGTATTACTGGTTTTCTTAAATATTTTTTTATTTGCTTTGTTTTAGGAGTTTTGGAAATTTCTTTATCGTTTGATAATTCTATTATCAATGCGCGTGTTCTTAGTAGAATGGATCCGTTGTGGCGTCGTCGTTTTCTTATATGGGGCATTTTGATAGCTGTATTTGGGATGCGAATTGTTTTTCCATTATTGGTGGTTGTCGTTGCTGTTGGGATTAATCCAATTGCGGCAGTAAAATTAGCGATATGGGAACCACATCGATATGCTGAAGTTTTAATCGATGCGCATATGGGGATTGCTGCTTTTGGAGGCACTTTCCTTATGATGGTTGGCTTAAAATATTTTTTTGATTCTGAAAAAGAGGTACATTGGCTTAATGTTATAGAGAGACCTGCTCAAAAGTTTGGGGCGCTTGTTGGGATTGATATTGCAATTGTTTTGATTTTGATCTTGTTTGTTTCAGGGCAGATTGACACAGAAGATAAAATGACTTTTTTATTGGCAGCCCTTTATGGACTTTTGACCTTTATCGGTGTTGAAGTTGTCGGTCATCTCTTGGATACCCCTCAAAAGACTTTAACAACAGTAACTCACGGGGGAATAGGGGCGTTTCTTTATTTAGAAGTTCTTGATGCTAGTTTTTCTTTCGATGGCGTGGTTGGTGCTTTTGCCTTTTCACATAACCTTTTTATTATTGCGATAGGTCTTGGTATCGGTGCATTTTATGTTCGTTCTATGACAATTATGCTGGTTGAATCAGGAACATTATTGCATTATCGTTATTTAGAGCATGGTGCTTTTTATGCAATTTTAGTTCTTGCAGTGATTATGTATCTGCAAACGATTATATCGGTTCCTGAAGTTTTAACAGGACTTGTGGGAGTCTGTATTATTGGAATGGCATTATATTCTTCGATTCGTTTTAAGCATCGTCAATTGGATAAACATGTTGTGTCTAAGTAATGGAGATTTCTTCTTTTCTCAGGCTTTTGTTTATCACATATCTTTGAATAGAAAGAGGTCTTTTATGCAAAATAAAATACTATTTTATTGCTTATTTGTGTTTTTATTTTAAAGTTGAGTCCATTGCATGATACTACTCATGAAGGGAATAGTGTAAAATCTTTAGGGTACTTTTTGACCTAAATATAAGACAGAAAGCTGATGCTATACTTTTTACCAGCTTTCAATATTATGATAAGTTCTTGCATTTAATGGTTCATAAGAAGCATTTTTACTGTTTTTTTGAATGATTTTTATTCATACATTGATTCTCTTTGTAACGTGTAAGAGAATGGTTTTGAAACAGGTTTGAAATCAGAGAATTTACGATATTCTAGACTTTCACTTAAATATGTGAAAAATAATTTATCCTTTATAAATCAGTATATTATAATAGTAGATTAGAGAAGAATATTTTAAGAGACCATTAAAAGTTCTATACCAGCTTCGTTCATAGTTTTAAGCATAGTGTTTAGTGATCCGTTTACATCAATACCAGCACAGGCATTTAATGAAACACTGACTTTAAAACCGCATTGTATAGCGTGAAGAGCAGAAAATCCGACACAAAAATCAGTTGCTAAGCCACACATAATGAGCTTGGTAAAACCATGTTCTTTGAGATAAACTTGTAAACCTGTTGGTGTTTTTTGATCATTTTCAAGAAAAGCAGAATAGCTATCCATTTTTTGATTATAGCCTTTTCTAAGGATAAGTTGTGCCTTTTCCACTCTAAGAGATGGATGAAATTCTGCTCCTTGTGTTCCTTGTATGCAATGATCAGGCCAAAGTATTTGAGGACCGTAGTCAAGAATGATGGTATCATAGGGCTTTTTTTCAGGATAGCAGGAAGCAAAGCTGCAATGGTTTTTTGGGTGCCAGTCTTGGGTTAAGATAACGTGGTCAAAATGATTTATGAGATTATTGATGGCGGGTAAAATAGCATCACCTTGTGGTACGGCAAGTGCTCCACCTAGTAAGAAGTCATTTTGAACATCAATGACGATTAAGGCTTTTTTTTCCATTAATATATTCCTATATGAGATGAGCTTTTATCGTATTTTAAAAAAGCTATATGTCGTCTTGAAGTTTTGAAATGATGTGTTGGATATTGATATTATTTTTATAATTATCAAGCCAAAAGAGGGGGATGGATAAGTTTTTACAATTGGTTTTATAGTTTTTTACGAATTGTAACCACGTACCAATGGGAAGTGCACTGTATTCATTTTTTGCTACGTGTTGATGCAAAGCTTTCATGATCATTGGGCTTGGGACGTCAGATCCCATAAGGCGGCGATCGTTTTGTAAACGTAATTTAAGCCATATCAAGGCAAGGGGTGAAGACCATTGTTTCCCGTAGCAAAAAATCGATGAAAAAAGAGAAGGATTTTTTACTGCGTAATATAAAGCCCATAAAGCGAAAAAAGAAGGTGCATAGAGAATTGCTTTTCTTTTTGGTACCATATTACATTGATAAGTTGGTTTAATACGATAAAAATACAATGTTATATCTGGTATGGAAAAGAGAGGCAATGTTTGATAACAGGTTTCAGGTACAGCTAAAAAGATTTGCTTTTTGCTTTTTTGGGGGATGTTTTTTTGCATTCAGGACCATACTGGGGCTTGTGAGATTAGAAAAAATGTACCAATATAAAGCGGAAAGCTTTTGATACGATGTAAGTGCTATTTACTGTACAGTTTCAAAAAGCAAAAGCAGTTTTTTCAAAATCCTAATCTTTAATATCGCACAATATAAAGAGAAATTTATGGCACGTCAATTTATCTATCATATGGCTGGGCTTAACAAGTCTTACGGCAATAAAAAAGTTCTAGAAAATATTCATTTGTCTTTTTATCCAGATGCGAAGATCGGTATTTTAGGGCCGAATGGTGCAGGGAAGTCAACTATTTTACGTATTATGGCTGGGCTAGATAAGGAATATACGGGAGAAGCATGGATTTCTGAAGGAGCACGCTGTGGCTATCTACCACAAGAACCTTTGCTTGATGCGAGCAAAGATGTGCGTGGCAATGTGATGGAAGGTGTTGCAGATAAACAAGAAATTCTTGAGCGTTATAACGAATTGATGATGAATTATAGCGAGGAAACGGCTGATGAAAGTGCACGGCTTCAGGACATTATTGACAGTCAGAATCTTTGGGATTTAGAAAGTCAAGTGGAAATGGCTATGGCTGCTCTTGGTTGTCCGCCAGCCGATGGGGATGTAACAAAACTTTCGGGTGGTGAGAAGCGGCGTGTTGCACTTTGTAAATTGCTTTTGTCAAAACCTGATTTGTTACTTTTGGATGAACCGACAAACCATTTAGATGCTGAAACGACGGCTTGGCTTGAAAGGCATCTACGTGAATATCCTGGGGCTGTGCTTTTGATAACCCATGATCGTTATTTTCTCGACAATGTAACGGGTTGGATTTTAGAGTTAGATCGTGGGAGAGGTATTCCTTATGAGGGGAACTATTCTGCTTATTTGGGGGCTAAAGCTAAGCGTTTGGCTCAAGAAGGCCGTGAAGAGGCAGCGCGTCAACGTGCTTTATCACGTGAGCAAGAATGGATCGCTTCTAGTCCAAAAGGGCGACAAGCAAAGTCAAAAGCTCGGATTAAGGCTTATGATGAGTTGGTTCAAGCAGCACGTGAGCGCCGTCCTGGAGAGGCGCAAATCATTATCCCTATTGGAGAAAGATTAGGACAGGTTGTTATTGAAGTTGATAATCTCTCTAAAGCTTATGGTGAGCGTGTATTGATTGATTCTCTTTCTTTTAAACTTCCTGCTGGTGGTATTGTCGGCGTTATTGGGGCCAATGGTATGGGAAAGTCGACCTTGTTTAAAATGTTGACGGGACAGGAACAGCCCGATTCAGGTCAAATACGTATCGGTGAAACAGTTCACATGAGTTATGTGGATCAGAGTCGCGATTCCTTGGTGGGGAATAAAACTGTTTGGGAGGAAATTTCTGGTGGAAATGACATTATTAAATTAGGCAAATATGAGATGAATAGTCGCGCTTATTGCGGGGCTTTTAATTTCAAGGGGGCAGATCAACAGCAGAAGGTGGCAAATTTATCAGGAGGCCAGCGCAATCGCGTACATTTGGCGAAACTTCTAAAAGAGGGGGGGAATGTGCTTCTTCTTGATGAACCGACAAATGATCTTGATACTGAAACATTGGGTGCATTGGAAGATGCATTGGAAAATTTTGCTGGTTGTGCAGTTATCATATCGCATGATCGTATGTTTCTTGATCGATTGGCAACACATATTTTAGCCTTTGAAGGTGATGGTCATGTAGAATGGTTTGAAGGTAATTTTGCTGAATATGAGGCTGATAAAGTTCGTCGTCTTGGGGCGGAATCTCTTAATCCTAAGCATGCAAATTATAAACCTCTTACACGCTAGAATTTTTTATCTTATCTCAACTTTGTTGGAATAATAGTGTGTTTTATTGCGTTTTTTATTTCATAAATAAAGTGCGTGTGTACTCTGTGTAAGTTTTTATTCATTGAAAAGAGTAAGAGACACTTTATGAAATTATGACCTAAATAGGGTTATTCTACTCATGATATATAACCGGTTATTGCTTGTAAAATTGCAATGAAAAGGAGTGGATGAAGAGTATAGTACTATTTCTACAAATGCTCTGGTCATTGAGCATTGTCATCTTTACTTAATAAAAATGCAAGCTGGCACCATCATGTTATTTATTTTTTCTCAATGGTACGCAGTTCTTGTTTTGAGATGACTATAAAAAGTATTTTTATCCATATGTCTCCTCTGTTTATGAGCTGTAAGAGAATAATTTGGATTGATTTATCATGAATCGATTTGAAATGAGGAAAATTTACGGTATTCCGATGTTTTATTCAAGTTGAAAATGATTAATTGTTATTATAAATCAATGCATTATCATTATAACGAGAAGCAGAGAGATGAGATCTGTTCGTTTTTTACAGTAGCCTATTTTTTTATAGTATAATAAAATAGAGAGAACAAAATAGATGAGAATATGCGTTTTATGCTTGACTTTTTTTTCTGTAAACAAATGTTTATAAGAATGTTTAAGGGATAATTATGAAAAAAAGTGCAAGTTTAGATGCAATGATTGTGCTGCTAAAAGCGGTCGCAGAAATAAACCATTTACGTGTTCTTACGCTCTTGCGTCATGAAGATTTAACAATTCCTGATTTTATTTTTATTCTTGATCAGTCGCAAGCGTGTATATCACGATATTTACGTTTGTTGTACGAAGCACGATTGATTGAGCGTTATCAGAAGGGAGATAGCCTTTATTTTAAGCTTTGTCATGATTTTTTGGGTAAAGACATTGTGATGGGTGTTCTTTCGGCTTTACCAAAGCATGATATGTTGTTAGCGCATGATTTAGAACGTTTGAAGGATGTTAAAAAGCAGCGTCAAAAAACGAGGAAGAAGCATTTTTTACAAAATACGTTGCAATGGGATGTATTACGGTCATCCTATATGGCAGATCATGGTGTGGAAAACGCTTTACTTGAAATCATTGGCGATAAACCGTTTCAAACGATGCTGAATATTGGAATAGGTGGAGACTCTGTCTTAAAATTGTTTTCTAATCTTTATACGCATGCGGTTGAAGTTGTGCTTGATAGCAATGTTTTTCACTTGTCTGTTGGAGATACAACTTTTGATTTAGTTATTCTTCATTGGGTTTTACATTTTCTTGAAAATCCTGAAATGTTTCTTCATGAGATATCAAGTGTTTTGCGTCCTCATGGACGTTTATTGATTGTGGATTTTGGTTATCATAAAATTGAGTCTTCATATTCTGATCAAGCACATACGCGTTTTGGATTTTCGGCTTTACAAATAGAACAATGGCTTAAAAATACGGGACTTGTTCTAGAACAAACGGTTTGTCTTACTCCTATACAAAATGAAAACAGTGAGAAGGGTATGGTTACGCTTTGGCTTGCTCGTGATCCGCGTTTATTAGTTGACGATATCAAAGATAAACAAGTCGATTTTGCATAAATCGCGTTTGTTGACCTGCTTTATTCTCTGATTTTTCTTAAGGAATAGCGTAGAGATAAAACTTTATTCAATCATTGATAATCTATTGTTTTTTACATTTGTATTATGTTTTTATATGAGAGTATTGGTGTTTTACAGGGGCTTGGTGGCTGTGTACTGTGTAATGAAAGCACCTTCTATAGAGATAAGCCTATGAGGATCGTTATTTAAGGTGTCTTGATATCATATTTGTTTTATTAGCCAATATATTGATTTTTTAGATTTCAATGAGAGGCTCGAATATAGGAATATTTTTTCATTTCAAATTTCCTGTTTCAGAATCCAAAAGAGTCTGTTTGTTTGTTACAAGAGAAGATATTTATCTAAATAATAGCGTTTGTAAAAGGAAATACATATTTCTAAATATGAGAGCGGCGGCGATATGATGTAATAGCGCACAATATAATATAGTGATGGCTCATACCTTCATAAATGTCAAAAATGGTGGTACCCAATAGATCTTACGATGTCTCTTTAAAACAGGTGCTTAGATAAGAAGTACCTTGGAATTTTTAGTGAGTGGTGCAAAAAGATGCTCTAAAAAGACGAAGGGGTAAAAGGGTAAGACAATGCATGATTTTCATTATTTAAAACACAGCGTTATGAGCATGTTTGAAATTCGTAAAGGCAAATGAAAGGGATGGTAAAGACGGCAATAGGTTTTTATTTTTGGGCTTTTATGTTTTTTATCCATATGCTTTTTCTTGTTTGTGATGTGCCATAGTATGGCTATTCATTGATTCAATGGACGAAGATTTAAAATAAGGGATCTTACGTTCTTGAGATCTCTCATGTAAGTTGTAAAATGATGCGTTATGATTGTAAATCAATGCATTATTTACGTTAGAAGAACAGACTATAACAATTTTTGAGTGTAGAAACTACTGTGTGTATTATTTTACGGAATCATTTAAATGATAGAGATTAAGAGAAACTGTCTGCATTGATCTCGGTTTGTTATGTTAAAATGCGTTAGAGCCTGTTGGTTATTGTAAAATAGTTTATCGTTATTTGGAATGATTATAGCACGTGATTCGAAACAAATACCTTCAGAGTTCTCATTTTTTCATAAAATTAAGCTGTTTAAATTCTTCATTGATTGTTACATGAGAGATGCGACAATATTTTAATAATCATTTACAGAGTTTTTTATGAAGATAGATAAGATTTTATTTCTCTAAATTTATTGTTTTCTTGCAAGAAGATGTTTTTCATTTTTTACGGTTATTTGTGTAAGATTTTAAAAATCTACGTTTTTCTTTTTGTGGTGATTGCTGTTGGAAAAGTGATTCTACTTTTACATAGTTTGATTTTTATAAGGTGGATACGTAGAAATTACGGTTTTTTAATTATGGTCATCGGAGTTATGAAAGAAACTATTTAAAAGTTATAATGATCGTAGATTCTAATTGATGATTCTTGAAATAAAATTGCTTCAAATTGGGTCATTGTGAACTTTTTTTGCCTAAATTTAAACATTTTTAAACAATTTATAACTCTTTTATGTTCTTTTGCGTAGAAGATGATAAGAATTCCTTGTCGTTTAAAGAATTTTATTCCATAGCAAGAATATTGCATCGGCTATCTTAGTGGTTGATGTGAGAGGACGATCGGGGAACCTCCTCCCCCCCCCCCGCGTGGATCCCCTAGATTGTCTGGCCTGACTGAGGATTTCCTCAGTCAGGCTTTTTATAATTGCTTAGGGGGTGTTGTAAGGTGTTATTAGGGGGAATTGTAAGGTCTGTTATTAGTTTCGCCTATGGTGCCTGAATACACAGAGGGGCAGGTCTTGTTGGGCGGATAGTGTTGGCGTATTCATTTTCAATAATTTGATTTTTCTTTATTTAGGCATTGTTGAATGCTATAAAGAGAATCATAAAAGGAATCTATGTTTGTGTTCTGTGATCTTTAGGTAAGAGATAATGGAATCTTTTTCGCGTCGTATTATTTTTATTTTATTCGTATTTTTTATTTTTGGCGCTGTCTTTTTTGCTTCTCAAAGCGGTACTGTTTATCAGTTTTTTTCCGGTCGCCCTTCTTTTTCTTCTCAGAATCTTGATGTAACAGAGGAGGAGTTGTTAGAGAGATTGTCCGTATCTTTTCCAGATATTATCAAGCATCTTTCTAAGATGGACCCTCAACAGCAAGAGTTGTTTATTGCGCAGCTGCGTCGTGATGTAATTGCGCTTGCTGCTAAAAGTGGTCAGAGTCGTGAGCAGGCTCAAAAATCTGGTGAAACTGTTGCTATGGCTCTCTCAAAAGCGATTTCTCGTCCTTCCATTGCTAATGCTTATTTTTAGCTGTTTTTTTAATCGCGCTTTTGGGTTTTATTTTAAGCAGCAAGAGCTTTTCATGAATTTTTGAAAAGTGCGAGGAGATAATCAATTTGTAGGATAATTAGCAAAATTTATCTTACTCAAAAGGTAAGCAATCAAAGTATAACGATAATGATGCAATCATTACAGGAGTGAAAGAAAGTCTGTCAAGGGTATTGGTCGAGTTAATTGTATTATCAATCGCGACAATAACAAAAGCAAAAGCAGTATTGGCTATAATAAAACACGTTAATCGCGTTTTATATGCCGGTTATTTTTTTATTTGATATGAGAAAATAGAAAATTTTAAAAGGATTTAAGATTCCTTTGTTCTACGGATTTTAGAATATTTATTCACTTGTATGATTTCTGAAAATGAGGTGCAAGGCTGATAAGGTGATTGTCTGTGACAAAGAAAAAAATATTTGAATGAAGATGAGGGTTTATTTTTATTTAAAAGGCTTTGGGGGTATTGAGTTTCCTAACATTTTTCAAAAAACAGACAAAAGTAATTGTTAAGCTTTGTTGTAGAGACAAAGACGGATATAGCTTTTTTAGCATATTGTTTTATAATGATAATTTGTCATTTTCATATTGAGTGAGAATCTTAAGAATTGTAAAATTCTCTCGTTTTAAATTTATTCATGGTGAAAAAATCAAAATTAGTTTCTTGTGCACTACAAGTGAGAGGCTTGTGTGGATAAAAGCTCTTTCAAAAGAAGAAGTAAAAAGCTTCTTTGTGGCATCTTAAGAGCTAAAAGTCTGTTGCAATATTTTGAATTGGTAAAGAGTATGATAGTTTTAGTATATTTATGAATTTTTTATGCGCAATGATGGGAGCGGGGACTTGTTTTATGATTTGTTGGGGTTTTATCGGACATAAAGAGTGCTGTGGGTGTTTATTAACCAGAGAGAAGTGTTGATAACAGTTTATATTTTTTGTGAAACTTTTTTGATATTGAGAATCTTCGGTAAAAAGATGTTCTTGTCTCTCTTTAAGATGCTATTTTTTTAATATAAAAATTAAGTGATACAATAGTGATAGTAGAAATTTGTATATTATATCATTTTATTTAATACGCTATAAGATTAATCATAGTCTCTTTATTTTTTTTATTTTATGATATAGATAAATCTATAATTTGTGCATAAAGATATTTTCTTTTGTTGCAGAATTTTATCTTGAAATTGTCTTACTCTTTCCTTTTTCAAGCCGTTCTTTTGCTTTCTTTTTTTGTACAATACGTTTGCAAATTATTTGCAGCTAGAATTTGAGAATGTTTGAGTGAAGAGAAAGAAAATGCAATTTTTGAAAATCTTGTTAAATACAGCGTGTGCTGTATTTTTTGTATTTGATGTAAGTTGGACTCATAGTGTCTTAAATGTTGCGGAATCAGGAGAAGCCTCAGCGATTGTTGCTTCTAAGATTCCTGATCGTCCTTATGAGTTTCTTATTCAGAAACTTGCGAATAAATATAATGTTCCCGTTAATTTAGCACATGCTGTTGTAAAAGTCGAAAGTAATTATAAGGCAGGTATAAAGGGGGCTGCTGGCGAAATAGGTTTGATGCAAATTAAACCCTCTACGGCACGAGGGTTGGGCTTTAGTGGTTCTGTACAGGATTTGTACGATCCTGCGACCAATCTTGAATATGGTATGCGTTATTTGGCACGGGCGTATAAACTCAGTGGTGGAAGTACGTGTGGTACAATCCTTAAATATAACGCAGGTCATGCTGCAAAAAAAATGAATTCCATTTCGGCGAAATATTGCGCAAAAGTGAAAACTTATCTGGCTTCATTAAAATAAAAACATCTTTTTAGACAGGTTTGCTATAAAATATTTTAAGATGCTATTTTCACGGAGCAGAAAATGTTTTATAAATTAATGCGTCAGTCGGCTGGGCAGCCGCGCTTGTCTAATGCTGAAATGCGGCAAGTGAGGAAAGTCCGGGCTCCATGGAAAGACGGTGCCGGGTAACACCCGGCGGGGGTGACCCTAGGGAAAGTGCCACAGAAAGTAAACCGCCTATTTTTATAGGTAAGGGTGAAAGGGTGGAGTAAGAGCCCACCGCGCATTCAGTAATGAATGTGGCAAGGTAAACCCCACCGGGAGCAAGACCAAATAGAAATGACGTGCAAAATTTAATTTGCAGCCGATTTCCGGGCGAGTCATTCGGGTAGGTTGCACGAGGCGGATGGTAACATCCGTCCCAGATGAATGGTTGCCATGTAAAGTGTAAGCTTTACTCTACAGAACCCGGCTTATAGGCCGACTGATATTTCATGATGATACGCGATATTTTATAAGATCAATTATATATGGTCTTTTATGGATTCTATGTGTTTGAAATGGACACTTGAGCAAAGAGTATTTTAAAAAATTATAACATTTCTTTAAGTATAATGCGTTAGGATCTGTCTTGGGATAACTTTAGTTTTTTCGTTCATTGTGATTAATATGAAAGTTGAAGGCTAGGTTACTCTAAAATCAGTTGCTATGAGAGAGCTGTTGATTTGAGACAGCATAACTTCAAGACGGATTATTTTGATAAAGCAGGATCAAAGAGCTGAACGCCATATCCCAGTGTTGTTGCAGCCAGTTTTGGCTGGGCTTATGCCATTGGTTGGAGCAAAAGTGATTGATGGCACCTTTGGTGCTGGTGGTTACACGCGCGCTTTGTTAAAGGCAGGGGCGGAGGTGATCGCTCTTGATCGTGATCCTCATGCTATTAGTGCGGGACAATCGCTTGTTGAAGAATTTTTTCCACGACTTCGTTTGGTGCAAATGGAATTTTCACAGTTGGATCGCGTTGTTGAAGAGAAGGTAGACGCCGTTATTTTGGATATTGGTGTCTCTTCAATGCAGCTTGATGAAGCTGAAAGGGGATTTTCTTTTCAAAAAGATGGTCCATTAGATATGCGAATGGCTCAGACTGGTTTTACTGCTGGCGATGTTGTAAATCACTTAAAAGCAAGGGATTTGGCACGTATCTTTAAGATATTAGGAGAAGAGCGCTATGCGGGGCGAATTGCACGGATGATTGAAAAGCGTCGTGTTGTTCAGCCTTTTTTGCGTACAGGTGATTTGGCGTATGCTATCGAAGCGTTGATAGGACGTAAGCCAGGAGATCGCATTCATCCTGCAACACGTGTATTTCAGGCTCTTCGCATTTATGTTAATGATGAAATTGGTGAACTTGCACGTGGCTTATTTGCTGCTGAACGCATTTTGAAACCGGGTGGTCGTTTGGGGGTTGTCAGTTTTCATTCTCTTGAAGATCGTATGGTCAAAAGATTTTTTTCTTTTCGTTCAGGAGAGTGTATGAGATCACGCTATCTTCCTGAAATAAAAACGCCTCCAGCAACATTTTTTCCTTTGTTTAAAGGGGGGATAACTGCAAGTGAAGAGGAGTTACAGCAAAATCCTCGTTCACGTTCTGCGCGGTTGCGTGTTGGTGTACGAACTAAAGCAGAGGCTCTTGCAGCAGATATGAAATTATTTGGTTTAGCAGAGATTGCCAGTTTTGAAGGCGGCAAGAAATGACAGTTTTTCGTACATTTGATATGATCTTAGTGATGATTATGATTTGTATGGCAGGTCTTACTTATAAAGTAAAATATGATGTTCAAAAACGAATGAACGAAGTTCGTCATCTTGAGCATGAAATTGCTGCAGCAAAAAATACGGTAAGTTTGCTTCGTGCTGAGTGGGCTGTGATGATAAGGCCTTCGCGCATGCAAAAACTTGCAAAACGTTATCAAAAAGAACTTGAGTTAGAGGTTATACAGCCGCGTCAAATCGTGGCGTTTAAAGATATTCCGGTACGGGTACATGATCAAATTGAAGAAGTGATTAAACAAAATATCTTGGAAGATAATCAGGATATTTTGACAAATAATCGGGCTTCTCAGATAAATGATGTTGTCCAAAAAGGCGCGCAGTAATGAAATCGACTTTTTTATTCTCACAGAAGAAAAAGCGCTTAAAGAATTCGTTGAATAATCATAATGTTTCTGTTCGTCGTCCCTATTCTAGTCGTCCACGTTTGCTTTTTTCGTTGTTCTGCTTTTTAATTTTATATGGCATCATGGGGGCTTGCCTTATTTCTTATGGGTTGGAAGGTGGACAGATTGAAGAAGCAAAGGGGCCAGGAGTTCTTCAATTGATGGCACGGCCTGATATTGTTGATCGTAATGGTCGTTTATTGGCAACAGATATTAAAACTTATTCACTTTTTGCTGAGCCACGACGTATTATTGATGTGGATGAAACAATTGAATTGCTCTCAACAGTTTTGCCTGATCTTAATTGGCAGGAAACCTATAAGCGCTTAAAAAGAAAATCTGGTTTTTCTTGGATACAGCGTGGGTTAACACCAATGCAGAAGACGAAAATTATGGCTCTTGGTATACCAGGAATTGGTTTTCGGACTGAAATTCGTCGTTTTTATCCTGATGGACCTGTAACTTCCCATATTCTCGGTATGGTGAATGTTGATAATCAGGGCATTGCAGGTATGGAAAAATATATTGATGATGCGGGGTTGAGTGCTTTGCGTGCCGCTGGTCTTGCTATGGAAGAATCATTAAAACAAGTTCAGCTTTCGATTGATGTGCGTGTTCAGGCAATTGTTCATGATGAACTTATTCAGGCTATGAAGCGTTATAGGGCAATTGCTGCAGGAGCTATTATTTTAAATATACATACGGGGGAAGTTTTGGCTTTGGCATCACTACCAGATTTTGATCCTGGAAATCCTATTGAAGCTTTAAAAAGTGATCGTCTCAATCGGATGACGGCAGGAGCTTTTGAAATGGGATCAATCATTAAAAGTTTTACAACTGCTATGGCTCTTGATTCCGATATTTTTCATTTAAACAGTATTATTGATGCTTCAAAGCCAATAAAAGCAAGTAGTGGGTATACTATTCATGATTTTCATGGGAAAAATCGTCCCTTAACGTTATGGGAGGTTTTTATTTATTCCTCCAATATTGGTTCTGCTAAAGAGGCATTGGCGGTGGGGATTGATGGACATCGTAATTTTTTGAAACGACTTGGTTTACTGGATCGATTGACAACAGAATTGCCTGAAGTTGCCCATCCTATTGTGCCTCATCATTGGAAGGATATCCATTCTATGACGATTTCTTTTGGGCATGGTATGGCAACAACACCTTTGCAAACAGCTGTTGGGGCTGCTGCTTTAATGAATGGTGGTTGGTTAATCGCTCCGACATTTTTAAAACGTACAAAAGGACAAACGTTGCACCATGCAAAACGGGTTTTGCAGGCTAAAACAAGTCAAAATATGCGTTACCTTTATAAATTAAATAGTGATATTGGTTCTGGACGTAATGCAAAAGTCGAAGGTTATCGTGTAGGTGGTAAGACAGGAACAGCTGAAAAAGTTGAAAATGGAAAATATTCTAAAACAAAAAATTTCAATAGTTTTCTTGCTGCTTTTCCTATTGATGATCCTGTTTACGTTGTTTTAACAATTATTGATGAACCAAAGCCTGCAGAGGGACAGCGTTCAGCAACAGCGGGGATGAATGCTGGACCAATGCTTGCTAATATTGTTCGTCGCACAGCTAGTTTTCTTGGTGTAAAATCCGATTTTAAAAAAGAATATGAGCCTCTTTTAAGTAAAAAGAGTAATTCAAGTTTCGTTAAACAACGGTAAAATGAATACAAAGGTGCAGCGTTATGTTGTTTGGAACAGTTTTTACAGAATGTCTTGAAGATCAGAATCTTTCTTCAATGGAAATAACAGGAATCAGTGCAGATTCTCGACAAGTCTTGCCAGGCTATGTTTTTGTCGCTGTTCAAGGAAAAAAAAGTGATGGAAGGCACTATATAGATGATGCGATAAAGCGTGGCGCACGAGCAATTGTTACAGATTGTCATGCTGTTCTTGAGGATTTATCTGTTCCCATTTTACGTGTTTCTAATGTTCGTCATAGTTTAGCGTTGGCAGCTGCACGTTTTTACGGTTCTCAGCCTGAAACGGTCGTTGCTGTGACTGGTACAAGTGGTAAAACATCTGTTGTTTCTTTTATTCGGCAAATTTGGACTCATGTTGGATTTTGTGCTGCGAGTATAGGAACGGTTGGTGTTGTTTCTCCTAAACGGAATGTTTATGGTTCTCTCACAACACCTGATCCGGTTGCCTTGCACCGTCTTCTTTGTGAAATTTCTCATGAAGGTGTGACGCATGCAGCCCTTGAAGCATCTTCGCATGGGCTTGATCAAGGACGACTTGATGGAGTTCGTTTAACGGCTGGTGCCTTTACCAATTTAGGGCGAGATCACATGGATTATCACACGGGGGTAGAGGATTATTTGCGGGCTAAAATGAAGTTGTTTGATACACTTTTGCCTGTATCTGCTCCCGCTTTGATTTTTGCTGATGATGTCTATTCACAAAAGGTTATTGATGTTGTTACACAAGCGCGCCGCCGTGTCTTGACAATTGGTCGTAAGGGGCAATTTATCACGATTAATCGTGTTGAACATCAACGCTCAAAACAGTGTATTGAGTGTCGTGTGGAAAATAATATTTATACATTTGATTTGCCTTTGGCTGGAGATTTTCAGGTAGCCAATGCGCTTATGGCAGCGGGGTTAGCAATTGCAACGGGTGTTTCACCTCGTAAGGTTTTTTCTGCGCTTGAAACTTTGCAGGGGGCGCCTGGGCGGTTAGAATTTGTCGGAAAGACAGAAAATAATGCGCCTGTTTATATTGATTATGCTCATAAACCAGAAGCTTTGGAGCAGGTTTTGCTTTCTGTTCGTCCCTTTACGCAAGGGCGTTTAATTGTTGTTTTTGGTTGTGGAGGAGATCGTGATCAAGGAAAAAGACCTTTGATGGGAAAAATTGCGGCGGATAAAGCGGATATTGTTATTGTAACCGATGATAATCCTCGCACAGAAATGCCAGAAAAAATACGCAAGGATATTTTACAGGCAGTGCCAACAGCAATAGAGATAGCAGATCGTGGTGAGGCTATTTCTTACGCGGTGGAGCTTTTGAAAGCTGGTGATACACTCATCATTGCGGGAAAAGGTCATGAGGATGGCCAAATTATAGGGCAGACAACGTATCCTTTTTCAGATCGTTTGAAAGCGATAGAAGCTCTAGAGGACCGAAAGAAATGACAGCTTTATGGGATAAGCAAGCACTTGTTGCTGCAATTAATGGTGTTGTAATGGGAAGCATGCCAGAAACTTTTTCTGGGGTTTCCATTGATAGTCGTACTCTTGCGGAAGGTGATATTTTTTTCTGCATTAAAGGGCATCATCTTGATGGTCATGATTTTGCTGCGCAAGCTTATGAACGAGGTGCAGGCGTTCTTATCGTTGCGGAACACCGTTTGAGGGATATGAAAAAAATATCGGCCCCACTTATTGTTGTTCCTGATGTTTTGCAAGCCTTAGAAAAACTTGCACAAGCTGCACGCAAACGTTCAAGAGCTAAGATTATCGCGATAACAGGATCGGTGGGAAAAACAACGACAAAAGAAGCTTTGAAACAAGCACTTGCAACGACTGGGAACGTTCATGCGAATCTTGCTTCTTTAAACAATTGCTGGGGGGTTCCACTCACTTTAGCGCGGATGCCTATAGAGAGTGATTATGGTATCTTTGAAATTGGCATGAATCATAGAGATGAAATTCGCCCTCTAGTCAAACTGGTTTGTCCGCATGTTGCTCTCATTACGCATATTTGTGCAGGACATATGGGTTTTTTCAAAAATCTTGAAGAAATAGCAAAGGCAAAAGCTGAAATTTTTGAAGGATTAGATGAGAAAGGCATTGCCATTTTAAATGCGGATAGTGATTTTTTTTCTTATCTCGTTCAAGAAGCAAAGAAATGCGGTGTAAAGAATATCTTAAGCTTTGGTGAGAGCAAAAATGCTGATTATCAAGCGCGAGATATACGTCTTCTAACTGATCATTCTTCTATGATTGTACGTATTAGGGAGCGGGATAGGGAGGTTCAAATTGGTGCTCCCGGACGCCATATTGTGCAAAATAGTTTAGGGGTTATTGCTGCTTGTGATGCTATGGGAGTTGAGTTAGAGCCTGTTCTTCTTTCTTTTCGCCATTTTTCTTCTCAAAAGGGGCGAGGTGTTCGTTATCGACTGTCTTTATCAAATGGGGGTGAATTTTATCTCATTGATGAAAGCTATAATGCAAATCCTGCTTCTATGCGTGCTGCGCTTGAGCTTCTTGCTACAGGACCAGTCGGAGAAGAGGGGCGGCGAATTGCTATTTTAGGAGATATGCTAGAGTTAGGGGAGTATAGTGAAAAGCTTCATCGTGATTTAATAAAGCCAATACGTCTTTCCGGTGCTAATCCGGTTTTTCTATTTGGTGAGGCGATGAAATCTTTAGTCAGTGATTTGTCTGCTGGTGTTAAGGTTCATTATGCTGAAAATATTGAGAAAATTTTATCTCTCCTTTTAGCAGAAATTTCTTCTGGGGATCTGCTTATGGTTAAATCATCCAATAGCCTTTGTTCATCAGATATTGTGACTGCATTGCTTGACCGCTATAAAGCGGTTTCTTCATAGTTTTAAGAGGTTTTTTGTACCATGATGCTGTTTTTTTCTTCGTTTAGTGATTGGCTTCCAGGTGTGAATGTATTTCGTTACATTACTTTTCGCACGATAGCGGCTATGCTTACTTCGGGGCTCATCGTCTTTTTGTTTGGACCTAGCATCATTGCTTCTCTTAAATTGCGGCAGGGTAAGGGGCAACCGATTCGTGCGGATGGTCCTCAAACACATTTTAAAAAGGCTGGAACACCTACAATGGGTGGATTGATGATTTTAACCGGTATTGTGGTATCGGCATTTTTGTGGTGTAATTTATCGAATATTTATTTTTGGGTATCGCTATTGGTTATGCTTTCTTTTGGGGCAATTGGATTTTATGACGATTATCTTAAGGTCACAAAACAAACAGACAAAGGATTTTCTGGGAAAGCACGGTTAAGTTTGGAGTTTTGTGTTGCCGCAATTGCTGCTTTTGTCATCCTACAAATTGGCTCATCTGGATTCGCTTTGCCTTTTTTGAAAGATTATCTTATCAATTTGGGCTGGTTTTTTATTCCTTTTTCTGCTTTTGTTATTGTCGCGACCGGTAATGCGGTTAATTTGACGGATGGACTTGATGGCCTTGCTATTGTTCCTGTGATGGTTGCAGCCTTATCTTTTGCTCTGATTGCTTATCTTTCTGGTAATATGAATTTTGCTGATTATCTCCAAATCCATTATGTATCGGGAGCAGGTGAATTGGCTGTTTTATTGGGAGCTGTTGTTGGGGCAGGGCTTGGTTTTTTATGGTTTAATGCACCACCTGCAGCTATTTTTATGGGAGATACTGGTTCGTTGGCTCTTGGAGGATTATTAGGGACTGTTGCAGTCGCTACGAAGCACGAAATTGTTTTGGCTCTTATTGGTGGGCTTTTTGTTGTGGAAGCTTTTTCGGTCGTTATTCAGGTTGGTTATTTCAAATTAACAAGAAAACGCGTGTTTCTTATGGCACCGATACATCATCATTTTGAGAAAAAAGGCTGGACTGAAAGCCAAGTCGTGATACGCTTTTGGATTATTTCAATTGTTCTTGCTCTTATTGGTCTTTCAACACTTAAATTGCGGTGAGATTTTGATTTCTGTTGCGTGTTATAAAGGACAAAAAGTTGCTTTATTTGGATTGGGGAAGTCTGGACTAGCAACGGCACAAGCATTGATGCGTGGCGGTGCAGAAGTGGTGGCGTGGGATGATAGTCCTTCAAGCGTGCAAATGGCTTTTCGGCACAATATTCCAACGCGAGATCTCCGTTATGAAGATTGGTCAGAATTTGTTGCATTGATTGTAGCTCCTGGAGTTCCTTTAAATTGTCCTCAACCCCATTGGGTTGTTGAAAAAGCACGAAAAAAAAATATAGAAATTATCGGTGATATTGAATTATTTGTTCGTGCGCGCCAGCATTTTTTACAGCATTATGGTTTTTGTGACCAAGATGTTCCTTTCATTGCGATTACGGGGACGAATGGGAAGTCAACTACAACGGCTTTACTTGCGCATTTGTTGGAAAAAATGGGTTATGATGTGCAGGTGGGGGGGAATATCGGAAAGGCAATATTGACGCTTAAGCCATTTGTTAAAAAACGGATCTATGTGATTGAATGTTCATCATTTCAAATTGATCTTACACCCTCTCTTCAGCCGACCATTGGACTTTTATTGAATTTAACACCTGATCATATTGATCGACATGGGAGTTTTGCCTGTTATGTGCAAACCAAAAGGCATCTGATTGCTCAGGCTTCTCAGGCTTTTATTTCAGTTGATGATGCAGCTTGTCGGGTTTTATATCAACAGTTGCTTCATGAGGGGAAGAAAATTTGGGCAATTTCCAAGGATCATTTTGTTGAAAATGGTTTTTATGCAGATGGGACTAAGCTCTTTTCTGTTTGTCAAGGACAGCGTCATATGCTTGCAGATCTGGCGTCTATGACTGCTTTGCGCGGATGTCATAATGCGCAAAATGCCCTTATGGCATTAGCAACGTTGCAGGCTTTAAAAATAACCGATCCACATATAGAGAACTGTTTAGCAAGCTATAAAGGGCTGGATCATCGTATGCAGCAGGTGCGTAAAATGGGGGCGGTTTTGTTTATCAATGACAGCAAGGCGACTAATGCAGATGCAACAGCTCCTGCGCTTTCCACCTTTAATGATATTTTTTGGATTGTTGGGGGAGAGGCAAAACAGGGAGGAATAGAGTCTCTTAGAGAATTTTTTCCTAAAATTCGTAAAGCCTATTTGATTGGGAGCGCGGCGGAAGAATTTGCCCGCACCATTGGATCTGCTTTTCCCTTTTCTATGAGCTTAACTTTGAAAAATGCGGTGCATGAAGCAGCTGTTGACGCAATGGGTTGTAAGGAAAAAGAGGTGACGGTTCTTTTGTCACCTGCTTGTGCAAGTTATGACCAATTTAAAAATTATGAAATGCGAGGTGAAGCATTTGTCTCTTTTGTGATGCAGTTACAATAAAAAAGCATCAGTTATAAAAAAATATTTTTGCGTTAAGACTCCAGAATCTTTTTTTGTGTAATTTAGTTTTTAAAGTGTTTGTTAAATAGGCTGGGGAACCATATCACTTTAAGATAATTTATAAAATGGATAAGGTGGATACCATGGTTACGCGCGCAGATAGAGATCCAATTGCTAATTGGTGGTGGACGATTGATCGCTCTATCTTTGCAGCTTGTTTAATTTTAATGGGTATTGGCATTATGCTATCTTTTGCTGCCAGCCCTATTATTGCAAAAAAAATCGGAATTGCTGATAGTTTTTATTTTGTTCGGTGGCATATCATTTTTAGCATTTCAGCATTTTTTACGATGGTTACCATTTCTTTTTTTTCGCTTTCTAATATTCGTCGTTTATGTGCTCTTTTGCTCATTGTAACGCTTGCTCTTATGGTTGCAACCTTATTTTTTGGTCCAGAATTAAAGGGAGCACGGAGGTGGATTCAGCTATTTGGTTTTTCTGTACAGGCTTCAGAGTTTATGAAGCCAGCTTTTGTGGTTATGTCTGCTTGGCTTTTTTCAGAACAGATACGCAGGAGGGGAATTCTGGGTTATACGTTAGCGATTCTACTTTATGCCATTTGTTGTGTGCTTCTGGTTTTGCAGCCTGATATTGGACAAACAGTTTTAATAAGTGCAACATGGGGGGGGCTGTTTTTTATTGCTGGTGTACCTCTTACCATTATTTTTCTCTTTCTCATTTTAGGCGTTGTAGGAATTATTTTAGCTTATCTTTTTCTGCATCATGTGCGCGAGCGTATCAATGGTTTTTTGACAGGTGAAGGGGATACTTTTCAAGTGGATGTAGGACGTGAGGCTATTTTGAATGGTGGTTGGTTTGGGCAAGGTCCTGGGGAGGGAACAGTAAAACGTATCATTCCTGATAGCCATACAGATTTTGTGTTTTCCGTCGCTGCTGAAGAATATGGTATTATCCTTTGTTTATTAATTATGATGCTTTTTGGCTTTATCGTTATGCGTTCATTGTATATAGCCATGAATACACGTGATTCCTTTATACGTCTTGGTATTACTGGCATAGCAATGATGATTGGCTTTCAATCAGCGATTAATATGGCCGTTAATCTTCACTTAATTCCTCCAAAAGGCATGACATTGCCTTTTATTTCTTATGGTGGTTCTTCGATGGTGGCGATTGCGTTTTCAATGGGCATTTTGCTTAGTTTAACACGTCGTTGGCCAGAAGCACGCCTTTCAGCTTTTTCTTCCTCTTCTGTCTTGGATACCCCTTATGAATGATAAAAAAGTTATTGTTTTGGTGGCTGGTGGTACAGGTGGACATCTTTTTCCTGCTGAAGCCCTTTCTGTTGAATTAAGGCAGCGTGGATATGATGTTCATTTAATAACAGATGAAAGAGCACGACCTTTTGTTCAGTGTTTTGATGAAGAGCATATTCATATCGTTTCATCGGCAACATTTATACGACGCCATCCTTTTGCTCTGATAAAGACATTTTGGTCTTTGCTAAGGGGTATGGGGCAATCGTTGGCGTTGTTTTATAAATTACGTCCTGCTCTTGTTGGAGGATTTGGGGGGTATCCTAGCTTTCCTCCTCTTTTTATTGCGGCCCTAACGAGGCGTGTAACATTTATTCATGAACAAAATGCTATTATGGGGCGTGCCAATCGGGTGTTGGCAATTTTTGTGCGTGCAATCGCTGGTGGTTTGTTGTCGCCAAATGGCGCTTATGCTCGTAAAATACTTTTGACGGGGAATCCTGTCCGTGAGGCTGTGCTGAAGGCGGCCAAAATTCCTTATCATCCCTCAACTGGTGAAGAGCCATTTCATTTTTTGATTTTTGGAGGTAGCCAAGGGGCTTCTGCTTTTTCACATATTGTTCCAGAAGCTATTGCTTTATTCGATGATAAGAACCGTAAACGTTTACGAATTGTGCAGCAAGTTCGAGGGGAAGCAGAAGGGTTAATCAAAATCTATCGTGATATGGGCGTACAAGCAGAGGTAGCTCCTTTTTTTGATGATATGGCTGAACGTATGGCACATGCCCATTTTATTTTGTCGCGTGCTGGGGCTTCATCTGTTTGTGAGATAGCGGTGATTGGTAGACCTGCTTTGCTTGTTCCCTATCCCCATGCTTTAGATCATGATCAGGCTGCCAATGCAGCTCTGCTTGCTCGTGTAGGTGGTGCGCAAATTGTATCAGAAAAAGATTTAAATGCACAAAAGCTTTTTTCTCTTTTAATGCACGCTTGTTGTGCGCCCCATTTATTGGAAAAACAAGCGCTTGCTGCAAAAAAAGTTGGGCAACCTCATGCAACCCGTTGCCTTGCTGATATGGCTGAATCCTTAATTGCAGGGCGATTGTTGTCAGATATAAAAGAGGAGCTTTTAAATGAAAATGCCACTTGATATAGGCGTTATCCATTTTATCGGAATCGGGGGGATCGGTATGAGTGGAATTGCGGAGGTTTTTTATAATCTTGGCTATAAAGTTCAAGGGTCAGATCAAGTTGAAAGTACAAATGTTGAACGTTTGCGGAAAAAAGGAATTAACGTTCATATAGGTCATTGTGCTGAAAACTTAGGGAATGCAGAGGTTGTTGTTTTTTCTACTGCCGTTAAAAAAACAAATCCTGAGTATATTGCTGCAAAGGAAAGACATTTGCCGCTTGTTAGACGTGCAGAAATGCTGGCGGAGCTGATGCGGTTTCGGCGTGCAATTGCGGTGGGTGGTACACATGGTAAAACAACAACCACATCAATGGTCGCAGCCCTTCTTGATGCCGGTCATTTTGATCCAGTGGTAATTAATGGTGGTATTATTAATGCTTATGGTACGAATTCTCGTACAGGAGATGGCGATTGGATGATTGTTGAAGCTGATGAGAGTGATGGTACATTTTTAAAGCTGCCTGCTGATATTGCTGTTATTACTAATATTGACGCTGAGCATTTGGATCATTATGGAAGTTTTGATGCTGTGCGTGACGCTTTTCGGCAATTCGTAGAAAATGTTCCTTTTTATGGTTTTGCTGTTTTGTGCCTTGATCATCCAGAGGTTCAGTCATTGGCGGGCCGTATTGATGATCGTTGGGTGATCACTTATGGTGCAAATCCACAAGCGGATGTTCGTTTTCTTAATCTTTCGATGGATGGTCAAAAAACGCATTTTGATGTTCTTGTTCGCTCACGCAAAACAGGAAGAAAGATTGAGTTGAAAAATTTGCTTTTGCCCATGGCAGGACAGCATAATGTTGCTAATGCAACGGCGGCGATTGCTATTGCGCATGAACTTGGCATTTCAAATGAAGCTATAAAAAGGGGCTTAGCAGAATTTGGCGGAGTAAAACGGCGTTTTACGCGAACAGGAAGTTGGCGGGGTATTGAAATATTTGATGATTATGGACATCATCCTGTTGAAATAAAGGCTGTTTTGCGTGCAGCACGTGAGAGTGCAAAAGGACGTGTTATTGCCATTGCACAACCCCATCGATATTCACGTTTGTATCATTTATTTGATGATTTTTCTACTTGTTTTAATGATGCAGATACAGTGTTGATTACGCCTGTTTATGCGGCTGGTGAAGAGCCTATTGTAGGATTTGGTTCTCAAGAATTGGTAGAGCATATTAAAATGGCGGGTCATCGTGATGTGCGCTTGATACATAGTCTGGAAGATGTCGTGTCTCTTGTCTCAAAATTTGCTCAGGCAGAGGATTATGTTGTTTTTCTTGGTGCTGGCAATATCACACAATGGGCTTGTGCGTTGCCTCATCAATTAGCGGTATTGGATGGTCATGGTAAATTTTCAGCACATTGATGGTGAGGCGCTATTGGCGCAATTGCAACCGCTGTTGGGTGGCGTGAGAGGAAAACTTACACCTAATGTTGAAATGCGTAAGGTAACGTGGTTTCGCACGGGCGGGTTGGCAGAGCTTTTTTATCAGCCTGTTGATGAGGCAGATTTAGCAGTTTTTCTGCAAAATCTTCCTGAATCTATCCCTGTAACAATTGTGGGAATTGGTTCTAATCTTCTGGTGCGTGATGGGGGCGTTCCTGGTGTTGTGATTCGTCTTTCGCCAAAAAATTTTGGGCAAGTGCAGCAAGTTTCTCCAAAAGGCTTTTTAGTTGGTGCTGGTACGGCGGATAAACATTTAGCTGCTGCTGCTTTAAAGGCAGAAGTTGCAGGTTTTCATTTTTATCATGGTATTCCTGGTGCTCTTGGAGGAGCTCTCAAAATGAACGCGGGTGCGAATGGTGTTGAAACCGCAGCGCGTGTTGTCGAGGTCTATGCGCTGGATCGTAAAGGACAACGTCATATCTTGAGTTTGAAAGATATGCATTATTCCTATCGCCATTGTGATATTCCTAAAGATTTTATTTTTACAGCTGCTTTATTGGAAGGAAAACTTGGTAATAAAGATGATATTCGTGCTGCTATGGATGAAGTTTCCCTCCACAGAGAAACTGTACAACCTATTCGTGAAAAGACAGGAGGATCAACTTTCAAAAATCCTGAGAATGGATCTGCGTGGCGCGTGATTGATGAAGCAGGGTGTCGAGGTTTACGGATTGGTGGCGCTCAAATGAGTGAAATGCACTGTAATTTTATGATTAATACAGGGCAAGCAACAGGATATGATCTTGAAGCATTGGGAGAAACAGTGCGTGCGCGTGTTTTTGCAAATTCAGCCCACCTTTTACAGTGGGAAATAGAGCGTATCGGTCAATTTGAGCGTGGTCGAAGTGTTTCTCCTTTTGATCCATTTCATTGATTTATTGTTCACTAAAAAAGTGCAAATAAAAAATTGAGTCATTTCAAAGAGATAATAAAAAATTTCTATTAAGAATCAATAAATTAACAAAGAATCTCTTGCATCAGGCTTTTGAGTCTGATTCATTATGCAAAATGCTAGGTTATTGATTCGCAAGGATAAACCTTGTTTTTTCTGTATGTGGTGCTGATGTATTTTATATAGACTACATATAGTATGCGAAAGAGGGTGATTTATTATGAGAGATAAACATATAGCTGTGTTAATGGGAGGTTTTTCTTCTGAACGGTCTGTAAGTTTATCTTCAGGGGCGGCTTGTGCTGATGTTCTAGAGCTGCAGGGGTATCGCGTGAGCCGCGTGGATGTTGACGCTCATATTGCTTCTGTTCTTGAAAAGTTGCAGCCCGATATTGTCTTCAATGCATTGCATGGTCCATTTGGTGAAGATGGTCGGATTCAGGGGATTCTTGAATATTTAAAAATTCCTTATACCCATTCTGGTGTGATGGCATCCGCTTTGGCAATGGATAAGGGACGTGCAAAAATTATCGTTGAAAATGTTGGGGTTTGTGTTGCTCCTTCTCGTATCATGAGCCGCTTTGCTTTGGGACAAACACACCCCATGGAGCCTCCTTATGTAATTAAACCTGTGTGTGAAGGATCAAGTTTTGGTGTTGTTATTGTCCAGGAAAATGAAGCTGTACCGCCGCATAATATTGGGGGAGCTGAGTGGGGGTATGCCGATGAGGTGATGATTGAAAAATATATTCCTGGTCGTGAATTGACTTGTGCTGTTTTGGGGAATGAAGTGCTGGATGTGTGTGAAATTCTTCCCGATAAACACTTTCCATTCTACGATTATGACTCGAAATATAAAATGGGTGGTTCTCTTCATATTTGTCCTGCACAACTTTCACTAAATATTTACCAAAGTGTGCAAAGAATGTCTTTAGCAGCCCATCAGGCGATAGGGTGTCGAGGTGTTAGCCGTTCTGATTTTCGTTTTGATGAGAAAACGGGAGAATTGGTTTGGCTTGAAATTAATACGCAACCCGGTATGACATCGACGTCTCTTCTTCCTGATATTGCAAAAGCGAGCGGCCGTACTTACGGCGATATTGTTCAATGGATGGTGGAGGACGCATCATGTATGCGTTGAATGTTAATAAAACAAATGTTCCGATGGAGGTGCTTTCAGTGCCGGCTTTGCCACGTCTTTATCGTCGTTTTCTTCGGTTTATGTTTGAGTTTGTTTTTGTCAATATTCATATTCCACGCCATTTCGGCTCTTTTGCTGTTGTATGGTTTTTCTTTGTTACGGCTTTTTATGGACTTTCATCGAGTGGTCAGATGGCTGTGATCGTAAACACGATCATATTGGATAGTAGTTTTGTGGTCACTCATGTCGATATAAGCGGTAATAAGCGCTTAACAAAGCAGGATATTTTTAAAATTTTAAAACTTGATGTTGCGCCTTCTATATTCACTTTTGATGTTGAAAGAGCACGTTCTCTTTTGGAAAAACAGGCTTGGGTGCAATCGGCTAATGTTCAGAAAATTTATCCCAATAGAATGCGCATTTCCATCGTGGAGCGTGAACCCTATGCCATTTGGCAACATGATAGCATAGTGGATATTGTTGATAATACAGGGCGCGTCATTGTACCCTTTAAAGGAGAAATTTCTCGGGATTTGCCTCTTGTGGTGGGGCAGGGTGCGCAAAATGCTGCTAAAGGATTTATTCAAGCGCTGTCAGTTTATCCAGAAGTATATGATCGTATTCGTGCTTTTGTGCGGGTAGGTAATCGACGTTGGGATCTTGTTTTGGATAATGGAATGCGCGTTATGTTGCCTGAAAATGGTGCACTTGAAAGGCTTTCCTCTCTTATTTCGTCCGGTACAATGCAGGATCTTTTATCGCGCGATATTCTCAGTGTTGATTTACGTCTTGCTGATCGAATTACTGTTTCTTTGTCAGATGAAACGTTGGAGCGTTATAACGCTACTGTAGCAGAAGAAGAACGTATTTTAAAGGCACGAAAGGCAGGAAACCCATGATGTTGCTTAGATCACATCATCTGGGAGGGCGTAAAACACGTTTTTTAACGGTGCTTGATGTCGGTTCAAGTAAGATTGTTTGTCTTATTGCTTGTTTGCGTCCTTTGAAGCATGCGCACTATTTACATGGTCGTACACATTCTACGGAAATTCTAGGCTTTGGAGTGCAGCGTTCACGTGGTATTAAATCTGGTGTTGTCATGGATATGTTTGCAGCAGAACAATCAATAAGATTGGCTGTTGATGCGGCAGAAAAAATGGCAGGTTTGGTGGTGGATTCAGTGATTGTGAATTTTTCCTCAAGTCGATTACAAAGTGCTTTGATTAATGGAAAGGTCCATTTGAATGGTCGTGAAGTCACCAAGCGTGATATGCGTATGGCCTTTTCAGATGTTTCGCGTAAAGCTTTTGATGCTGAACGTCATGTTATGCACTCAGTTCCAGTTTCTTATGTATTGGATGGAGATAAAGGAATTTCTGACCCTGTTGGAATGGCAGGGGAAACATTTGGTGTTGACGTGCATGTGGTAACAGCAGAAACAGCTTCTTTGCGTAATTTAGAAACTTGTATTAATCGTGCACATTTGAGTGTTGAAGCAATGGTTGCTACTCCCTTTGCAAGTGGTCTTGCTGTCTTGATGAATGATGAGGCGCATTTAGGGGCTGCATGTATTGATTTTGGTGGTGGAACAACAACATTTTCAGTGTTTTTTGAGGGAAAATTTATTCATGCGGATGCTCTTGCTGTTGGGGGGCATCATGTCACTCTTGATGTTGCGCGCGGATTTTCTATGTCTTTAACAGAGGCGGAACGTTTAAAAGTTGTTTATGGTTCAGCACTTCTAACAAGCGCTGATGAGCGGCAAATGATTAATGTAGCAGAAATTGGGAATGAACAGCGTGAAACTCAATATCCTCGCGCGGTTCTTGGGCGTATTATTCGTGCGCGTGTTGAAGAAATTTTAGAAATGGTCCGTGATTGTTTAAATCGTTCTGGTTTTGGTCACATCATTGGTAAACGTGTTATTTTGACTGGGGGAGCAAGCCAGTTAACAGGATTGCCAGAAATGGCACGTACTATATTAGGAAGAAATGTTCGTATCGGGCGGCCTTTAGGTATTTCGAGGCTTCCTTCTCTTGCAAAAGGGGCGGCGTTTACATCTGCTGTTGGGTTGTTAATTTATCCGCAATTGGTGGGTTTTGAAGAAAAAACAATGCAGGCGGCAGGAAATCATTTATCGATGGGCACGCGTGGGTATTTTCAGCGTGTTGGTCAGTGGTTGCGTGAGAGTTTTTAGTTAAGTCTAGTTGGATAAATTTCATCGCTTTGGCTTGCGGTGTCTTATGAGAAGGAAAAGAAAATGACGATTAATCTGCATCGGCCAGATATCGCGGAATTGAAGCCACGCATTACCGTTTTTGGTGTTGGAGGTGGTGGCGGGAATGCCGTGAATAATATGATAAATGCTGGTCTTCAGGGAGTTGATTTTGTTGTTGCAAATACGGATGCACAGGCTTTGGCTATGTCAAAGGCTGAACGTGTTATCCAACTTGGAGCAGCTGTGACAGAGGGTTTGGGTGCTGGTGCTTTACCGGAAGTTGGACAAGCGGCGGCAGAGGAATGTATTGATGAAATTATTGATCATCTTGCAGACTCTCATATGGTTTTCATTACTGCTGGTATGGGGGGAGGAACTGGAACAGGGGCTGCTCCTGTTGTTGCTCGCGCAGCACGTGAAAAAGGTATTTTGACTGTTGGTGTTGTGACAAAGCCGTTTCAGTTTGAAGGCGCACGTCGTATGAAAACGGCAGAGGCTGGTATTGAAGAATTACAAAAGTCTGTCGATACATTGATTGTTATTCCCAATCAAAATCTTTTCCGTATTGCAAATGATAAGACAACGTTTGCTGATGCTTTTGCTATGGCTGACCAAGTGCTTTATTCTGGTGTTGCTTCCATTACGGATTTGATGATTAAAGAGGGTTTGATTAACCTTGATTTCGCTGATGTTCGCTCTGTTATGCACGAAATGGGTCGAGCTATGATGGGAACGGGTGAGGCATCTGGTGAAGGACGTGCTTTGGCTGCAGCTGAAGCTGCTATTGCAAACCCATTGTTGGATGATACCTCTATGCGTGGGGCGCGTGGTTTACTGATTTCTATTACGGGTGGTCGTGATATGACTCTTTTTGAGGTTGATGAAGCTGCTAATCGTATTCGTGAAGAAGTGGATGCTGATGCGAATGTGATTTTTGGTGCTATTGATGATGAGTCATTGGAAGGTGTTATTCGTGTTTCTGTGGTTGCCACCGGTATTGATCGTGAAGTTAGTGATGTGGTTCAGTCGTCTCATCCTCAGCTTCAAAGGCCTGCTTCTTCAATGCGCAAGAGCGATCCTGGAACGTCACACAGTTCTTTTCATGTTCAGTCATCGCCTCTGCGTTCTGAGTCAATGGTAGAAGTGATCGAATCACTTGAAATAGAGAAGGGTAAACCAACCGGAGAACAGTTCCGTCCAAAAAGTCAAATTTTTGCACATCCTGCAGAAGCAATGACGACACGAAGTGCGACGAATGCTGTTGCGTATGGTTCAAATGCTGTTCAGGAACAGAGATCAAATGTGCCCCGTATGCAAGTAGGTCGTGGTTCTCAACCGGCTATGACAGCTCCCGTGAGTATGGAGGCAACAGCGCATGTTCTTGATGAGATGACAGGGGTTGTGAAGCAAAAAGAAAAGCTAGTGCAACCAAAACAAATGCAACAAATGCAAGCACGCGCTCCAATGCGTATGCCTGAGTTAAAGGATTTTCCTCCTGTTGCTCATGGACAAAGTCAAAGAACATCTGTGACTGATCAAGGTCCTCGTAATCTTTGGCAGCGTTTGAAACAGAGTTTGACGAATCGTGAAGAAGCCGAGCCAGAAGCGAGGCTGGAGCCTGCTGTCAGATCGTCTCAGCAGGAAGAGTCTCGTGTTTACAATAAAAATTCTCAGGCGCTTTCTCAAGATGCTTCTGTTTATGTTCCACGTCGTTCTGGTGAGCTGCACCCTCAGGTACCACAAGATCAGCGTACTTTTATAAGTGAAGAAGATCAGTTGGAAATACCAGCATTTTTACGTCGTCAGGCAAATTAATTGATGAAAAATGAGGCAAAGTAAGAAAAATTATTACCTCTTTGATGATCAGTCAAAAATTATACAGTAAAATATATTGCTGTTTTTTGGATAAAATACTTTGTTTTTAAAAAACCGCTTATAATAAGCGGTTTTTTTTATTATTTACTATGAATATTTTTTATAGTTTTATAAATTTTGTTAAAAGATGTAAAAGTAATTTAATAAAACAATATGATGAATTTGGTGCCAAAATATCAGTCGACTCTTAAAAAAGCAGTAACATTTAAGGGGATTGGCGTTCACAGTGGTTGTTTGTCAGTGGTAAAGGTTTGTCCAGCGGATGTTGGGTGTGGTATTATTTTTAAGCGTTGTGGATTAGACGGAACAGAGAAAATATTTCAAGCCCATGCATCGCAAACAGGAGAAACTGAATTATCAACGGTACTTGGAGATGGAGATATAAGGGTTGAAACAATTGAACATTTGATGGCAGCAATTACTGCTTATAATTTGGATAATCTTATTATTGAAGTGTCACATAATGAGATTCCTATTTTGGATGGTTCAGCGTGGCTATATTGCCAAGCTTTTGAAGATGTCGGCATTGTACAGCAAAATGCGTTACGTTCTTATTTCATTATAAAAAAACCGTTGCGGGTTGAAGGAGCTCATGGTGTTGCAGAGCTTTTGCCATTCGATGGACGTCGTTTTGATATAACGATCTCTTTTCCTTCTTCTGCTATTGGTAAGCAACATTTCAGTTTTGACCTTACCACACGAGGGTTTAGAGATGATTTGTCACGTGCGCGCACTTTTGGTTTTATCAAAGACGTGGAAAAATTAAGGCTTTCTGGAAAGGCGAGAGGCGCTTCTTTGGAAAATTCTCTTGTTATTGACCTTAATGATAAAATTTTAAATCCCGATGGTCCTTATTGGGAGAATGAATGTGTTCGGCACAAGATGCTTGATGCGATTGGTGATACTGCTTTGCTTGGGGCGCCTTTTATTGGATTATTTCGTTCTTATTGTAGTGGACATAGAATTAATGCGCAATTGGTGAAGGCTGTTTTGGCAGACGAATCCCATTACGAAAAAAGCTTTTTAGAGAAAGAGTAAAAAAATTGACAAGATTTTTTTATCGTTTATTTGATTTTTAAGGGGATGATTGACCTAAACTGCTAAATTGGTTATGTGGATTTTAAAGTGATATGGTATAAGACCTTTTATAACTTGTTTTTGCTACAAGGTGATATTCTGTGGAGGCCGGGAAAACTATGAAAAAATCTCATGTGTGCATTGGAAATATGACATATAGAAAATCTAACATTGTACGCAAGATATTGGGGGTGGTGCTTTTGGGAAGCACCTGTATGTTGGCGGGATGCCTCTTTAAAGAGAAAAATACTCTTGATCCATCTGCTTATGTTTTGAAAATAGAGCCACCAGATGTTTTATATAATCAGGCTCTTGCTAGCCTTGAGAGTGGGAAGCTTGGGGATGCATCGAAGAAGTTTTTGAAGATTGAAAAGCAGTATGCTTATACAGACTGGGGGCGTAAATCTTTGGTCATGGGGGCTTTTACTAATTATCGACTCGGAAAGTATGATGATTCAATTAGTATGGCTCAACGCTATATTACTCTTTATCCAGGGTCGACTGACTCGGCTTATGCGTACTATATTATTGGTCTTTCTTCTTTCCGTCGGATTCCTGATGTTACGCGTGATCAACGTGATACGAAACGCGCTATTGCTGCTATGCAGCTCCTTATAGAGCGTTATCCTAATTCTGAATATGTCAAGGATGCTAAGGATAAAATACGTTTTGGGCGCGAGCAGCTGGCTGGCAAAGAAATGCAGATTGGTCGTTATTATGAAGAGGGGCGGCGCTACCTTGCGGCAAGTAGACGGTTTCGTACCGTGGTTGAAGAGTATTCCGATACAAATCAAATTGAAGAAGCGCTTTTCCGCTTGACTGAGGTTAATCTTGCTCTCGGCTTAACGGCGGAAGCACAGACGGCAGCAGCTATTTTAGGACGTAACTATCCCAAAAGTGAGTGGTATAAATTTTCTTATAATCTCTTGCAGAAGAATAAAATATCGCCACGCGAGCATAAATCTTCTTGGATCTCAAATGCTTTAGGTGGTGATAAGAAGAGGGTACGTTGATTCTCTATGCTGGTACAGCTTTCGATTCATAATATTGTTTTGATCGAAACGCTCGATATTCATTTTACGGCGGGGTTGACTGTTTTAACTGGAGAAACAGGTGCGGGGAAGTCCATTCTCCTTGATGCTTTATCACTTGCTCTAGGGGGGCGGGGTGATGCTTCGCTTGTGCGTCATGGTGCTGAGCGCGGGCAGGTCACAGCTGTTTTTGATGTGTCTGTTTCACATCCTGCACGTCAACTTATTCGTGAGAATGGTCTTGATGATGAGGGTGATATTATTTTACGACGTGTGCAATCAAGTGATGGACGCAGCCGTGTTTTTATTAATGATCAGGTGTCTAGTGTTGCATTGATGCGGAGTGTTGGCCGTTTGCTGGTTGAAATTCATGGACAACATGATGATCGTGCGCTTGTTGATGTTGCTACACATCGCCAATTATTAGATGCCTTTGGTGGTCTTGAGGATGAAGTGGAAAATTTGCGTCAGTGTTATTACACATGGCGTGAATTTGAGGAGCGTTTGCAACGGCAGCGTCTTAAAGTAGAGAGCGCTGTACGTGAGGTTGATTATCTTCGTGCGTGTATAGAAGAGCTTGAAAAGCTTGATTTTAAAGTTGGTGAAGAGGAGGCTCTTTCTCTTCGTCGTGCTGATATGCTTAAATTAGAAAAAATAGCGACGGATATTAAAGAAGCGGATGATCTTTTAACGGGTCAAAAATCACCAATCCCAGTGCTTTCTAATTTGGTGAGGCGTTTGGAGCGGAAAATTCCTGAAGCACAAGAGCTTATTGCACCAGTGGTGAAATCTATTGATGAGGCATTGCATGCACTTGCAACAGCACAAGAAGGTATTGAGACGGCAATACGAGCATTAGATTTTGAACCTGATGAATTAGAACGGATAGAAGAGCGTCTTTTTTCTCTTCGGGGTTTTGCTCGTAAATATCAAGTTTCTGCGGATGAATTGGTTCAGTTACGCGATAAGATGGATGCTGAATTAGCTGATTTTGAAGAGGCTCAGATTATATTGACACGTTTTGAAAATGAGGCAAAACAAGCACAAAAAAATTATGATATGTTAGCACAAGCGTTGTCAGTAAAACGTCAAGAGGTTGCAAAGCGCTTGTCTGAAAGCGTGATGACTGAGTTACCGGCATTGAAATTAGAGAGGGCTGAATTTATTGTTGAAATGCAAAGTGATATCGAAAAGCGGAGTGCAGAGGGATGTGATCGTATTGAATATTGGGTGCGAACAAATCCTGGAACACGTGCTGGACCAATGCTTAGTGTGGCTTCTGGCGGTGAATTGTCTCGTTTTTTGTTGGCATTAAAAGTTGTTTTATCTGATCGAGGATCAGCACCGACGCTGATCTTTGATGAAATTGATACAGGCGTTGGGGGTGCTGTTGCAGCTGCTATTGGGCAACGGTTGCAACGCTTATCAGAACATGTCCAGGTTTTCGCTATTACGCATGCTCCACAGGTTGCATCGAAAGCGCATGGTCATTTTCTTATTTCAAAAATTGAGAGTCATGATAAAGGACGCTTTGTTACTGCTATTCATAAAATGGAAGAGCATGAGCGTGCAGAAGAAATTGCTCGTATGTTGGCAGGAGAACAGATTACTGAAGAAGCGCGTGCAGCGGCTCAAAAGCTTCTAGCATGAAGGTAATTAGTCAGCGATAAAAATACTGGAAAGCTTGTATTTACTGAGATTCACTTTATGAGGAGGCGCGGAGATCATCCTTGTGGCAGTGCTCGTAATTTGGAATAGATTTTATGAACAAAGATGCAGATAAAAATCTCACAGCTGTTGAAGCAGAAAGTGAATTAGAGTGGTTGGCAAAAGAGATTGCACGTCATGATGTGCTTTATAATCGTGATGATCAGCCTGAAATTTCTGATGCAGAATATGATGCTTTGCGCCGCCGTAATGCAGAAATTGAAGCTCTTTTTCCAGAGCTTATTCGTGTTGATTCTCCTTCACATAAAATTGGGGCACCAATTTCTGAAAAGTTTGAAAAATCTGTTCATGCACAGCCAATGCTTTCACTGGATAATGCGTTTAGCTCTGAAGATGTTACTGAATTTGTTGAGCGTATTCGTCGTTTTTTACGGCTTCCAGAAACACAGGTGTTGGAAATAACAGCGGAGCCAAAAATTGATGGTTTATCTTTGTCTTTACGCTATGAAAAGGGGCGGCTTGTGGGGGCGGCAACGCGTGGGGATGGAACTGTCGGTGAAAATGTGACGGCAAATGCCCGAACCATTGCTGATATTCCACAAGTTTTGCAAGGTGATTTTCCTAATATAATTGAGGTGCGTGGTGAAGTTTATATGGGGCGGGAAGATTTCCAAGCATTAAATATCAGCCAACAAGAGAAGGGCAAGTTAACCTTTGCCAATCCTCGAAATGCGGCAGCTGGTTCACTCCGTCAGCTTGATTCACGGATAACCGCTAGCAGAAAGCTTCAGTTTTTTGCTTATGCTTGTGGTGAGGTGAGTGAAATATTGGCAGAAAGTCAAATGGAGATGATGAAAAAGCTAAAAGAATATGGCTTTGTTATCAATCCATTAACAAAAGCCTTTAAGACGTTAGAAGAAATTATTTCTTATTATCACGATATCGAAGAATGCCGTCATTCTTTAAGCTATGATATTGATGGTATTGTTTATAAGGTTAATGATTTGATGCTCCAAAAGCGCTTGGGGTTTGTTTCTCGTTCGCCGCGTTGGGCAATCGCGCATAAATTTCCAGCAGAAAAGGCGATAGCGCTTTTGAAAGATATTGACATTCAAGTTGGTCGCACGGGAGCTTTGACACCTGTTGCACGTCTTACGCCTATTACTGTTGGTGGAGTGGTGGTGACCAATGCTAGTTTGCATAATGAGGATTATATTAAGGGAATTGGTCATAAAGGAGAGCCTATTCGTGAAGGACGTGATATCCGTGTAGGCGATAGCGTGATTGTACAACGTGCTGGTGATGTGATCCCTCAAGTTATTGATGTTATCATTGAAAAACGCCCGAAAGATGCTGCTGTCTTTATTTTTCCTCATTTGTGTCCAGCTTGTGGGAGTCATGCTGTTCGTGAAGTGGGAGAAGCTGTGCGTCGCTGTACAGGGGGGCTTATTTGTCCTGCACAGGCGATTGAGCGTATTCGTCATTTTGTTGCGCGCAATGCTTTTGATATTGAGGGCTTGGGTAAAAAACAGGTAGAGTTTTTTTTCTATGCTCAAGATGAAGCGCTTTGTATTCATACACCAGCTGATATTTTTACTTTAGAACGTCGCCAAGAAAAATCTTTGATACGTTTAGAAAATATAGAAGGTTTTGGGACTGTTTCAGTTCGCAAATTGTATGATGCCATTAATGCGCGCCGAGAAATTCCTTTAAGCCGTTTTTTGTTTGCATTGGGGATTCGTCATGTTGGCGAAGTGAATGCACGCCGCCTTGCACGTACTTATAAAAATTATACAGCTTTTGAGACCGCGGCTATGGAAGCACTTATGCCATGTGATAAGAAAAATGAAGAAGGAAATGAGGCTTGGATAGAGCTTACCAATATCGAAGGAATTGGACCACAGGTAGGGAGCGCAATTGTTGATTTTTATCAAGAAGTGCATAATCGTGAGGTTTTGTCTGTTTTACTTGAAGAAGTAACCCCTCTTGATGAGGAGCCTATCACGACAGCTTCTTCCCCAATAGCAGAGAAGACAATTGTTTTTACAGGAACTTTGGCGCATATGTCACGCGATGAAGCAAAAGCATTGGCAGAGCGATTAGGGGCTAAAACATCTGGTTCACTTTCTAAAAAAACAGATCTTCTTGTTGCAGGACCTGGAGCGGGCTCCAAATTGGCTAAAGCTGAAGAATTAGGTGTTGAGGTTATCGATGAAGAGACTTGGCTACAGCTGATTGAGGAACATAATGTTTAGAGGGCGTTTTCTAGAAGATGCGTATGCTGTTTGTATGGTTAGCTCTCTTACATTTTTGGGGGCTGGAATCAAAAAGGGGATAATAGGGGTTGTTTTTTTGCAAAAATAGAGCGCCATATACTTTGATATTTATTAAGTTATTAAAAATGATTAACGTTGAAATTAAATATTAAACTTAAACTCTTATGATTAAGAATATACAAGGTTATTATTAGTAAAAGATATACGTTATCACTGTGAAGCAAGGTAAAAATTGTAACTAAATATGCAGAACTTTTGAATTTAAACGGCGTAATAAGCTGGTTATAATAGGCATTTTAGAAATGAGACGCGGAGGATTACAAAATATAATGAAAATTTCTATATAGCAGAATAAGGCTATAACTCATGTGAAGATGGTGGAGGATAGTTGATAAGCATTATCTGTTACAAGTGTATTCCGCTCTGTTTCAGTTTGGGAAGAGCTTTTATCCTATCGGCAAAAAAACTTGAAGTATTTTATAGAAGCATTTTTTGTGATTGCTGATGGTAAATACGCACTTCTCTCTTTAAAAGAGAAGGGTGTGGTGTTTTTATAAGAAGCGTTAGAAGATATTTGTGTTGCCTCATTTAAAGGGGTAGTGTTGCCTCTTTTGCCCATTTTTTATCTTCTTCATTTAAGTAAGGTGCATTCATCTGATAAACGCGCGCATGGTAATCATTGAGCCATTGCCGTTCTTCTTGTGTCAAAAGCTCTGGGAGAATGAGTTTTCGATCAATAGGGCAAAGTGTAAGCGTCTCAAACGAAAGCATTTCTATATCCCCGCCATCAATTTTTTGTGCTGGATTTACAATTATCAAATTTTCAAGACGAATACCAAAAGCACCTTCGCGATAATATCCTGGTTCGTTTGAAAGAATCATACCGGAGATGAGTTCTTGGCATCCTTTGCGGGAAATATTTTGTGGTCCTTCATGAACAGAAAGATAAGACCCAACACCATGACCGGTGCCATGAGCATAATCAAAACCAGCCTTCCACAATGCAATGCGCGCTAGAATATCAATGTCTTGTCCGCGGGTTCCTTTTGGAAAGTAAGCCGTTGAAAGAGCAATCATACCTTTGAGGACAAGCGTGAAACAGCGCTTTTCTTCTTCTCCAATATTCCCAATTGCTACTGTACGTGTGATATCTGTCGTTCCATCACGATATTGTCCGCCTGAATCAACAAGATAAAGTTCACCCGCATTGAGTTGTTTATTTGTTTGTGTCGTTACACGATAATGAATAATGGCGCCATTTTCTCCTGCTGCTGAAATTGTATCAAAAGAAAGATCTTTGAGTTCTTCTCCCATTTCTTTTGCTGTATTTATGCGAAATTCTTCTAATTTTTGCGCAGCAGAAATTTCACTTATTGCCCCTGGTGTTTGTTTATCTAACCAGGAAAAAAAACGGGTTAGGGCAACACCATCGCGTAGATGCGCTTTGCGTGCACCATTGAGTTCTGTGTCATTTTTAATGGCACGTGGTAGAGCGGCAGGATCGGTAAGTGTGATGAAAGAGCTATTGTTTTCTTCAATAACAGTTCGTAATTTTTCGCATGTTAGCTGTGGATCTAATGCAAACACTGTCCCTTTTTGAATATACTCTTTGATCTTTGGAATAAGCTGTTCTGGTTCATATAATTTTGCATAACGTTCCAGATATTGTTTCTGTTCTACACCAAGTTTTTTGCTGCTAATGAATAAGGCTGGTGTTTCGTTAAGTGGAATGAGAGCAAAACACAAGATAAAAGGTGTATTGGAAACATCACTGCCCCGTATATTGAATATCCATGCAATAGAGGAGGGATCTGTAAAAATAAAGGCATTTGCATGAGTTTTCTGTATATCTTTGTAAATCAAAGCGAGTTTTTCATCCGTATCGCACCCAGCATATTTGAGAGGGTGAATTGATAAGGCAGATTGTGGAAATGGTGGCTGATCATGCCAGAGCAGGTCAATGGGATTATGTTGAACTGCTACAAGTTTTCCACCGGCTTCTATCTCTAAAGATTTTTTCAACGTTGCTGTAGCGGCAATCGTGTGGAGCCATGGATCAAAACCAATAGAAAGTTTTTGACCATTTTTTTCAAGCCATTGTGAGGGAGGGCAAGTTATGAGATCTTCATAATCAAAAATATCAGGATCAGTTTGTTGGCGAACTTGGAGCTTATATCGCCCGTCTGTAAATATGATGGCTTTGTTTTTTAAAATCACTGCAATCCCAGCTGATCCAGTAAAGCCGGTTAGCCAGCTAAGGCGTTGAGCATGAGGAGGGACATACTCTCCTTGATGTTCATCGCACCGCGGAACAAGAAAACCATCGAGTCCAAGGCGGTCTAGTTCTTTACGAAGAGAGGCAATGCGCTCTAGAGCATAAGCAGGATTTGTTGTTGCCTCAAAAGATTGATACATAACGACGTCCTTTTCTTTTATTTCAGATGTATCGTAACCCATCCTTGCCGGTGGTATGTTTCGATGTGCTTCAGTCCTTGTTTTATATAAGTCTCCAAAACATGGGCATGTTGTTCCTCAAGAATTCCAGAGAGTATAAGTGATCCCCCTTTTTGAAGTGCTTTTACCACTTCTTGCGCAAGTTCAATAAGCGGATTAGCAAGGATATTGGCAACGATGAGATCAAAAGGGGCTCGTGATGCAATTGCATCATGGGCAAAACCTGTTGCTGTAATAGCTGTGATATATTTTTTTACGCCATTGAATTCGATATTGTGTTGTGCAACTTGAATAGCGACAGGATCAATATCGGATGCAAGAACAGTAATTGGTTTGAGCATTGCTATGCCAATGGCTAGTACACCGCTCCCAGTACCAAGATCAAGTGCATTTTGGGGATTTTCGTGTTTCATCACTTTGGCAATCATTTCTAAACAACCAGCTGTTGTTCCATGATGTCCGGTGCCAAAAGCTTGATTTGCTTCAATTTCAATAGGCAAAACATTGGCTGGAATGTCGCCTCTATTATGGCTTCCATGAAGAAAAAAAGGTCCAGCATGCACAGGTTTTAGTCCTTCAAGGCTTTTTTGTACCCAATCAATGTTGGGTAAAACTTCCATATTAATTTTATCAGGATCTATAGAAAGGATTTGAGCAAAATGTTTCGAAATATGCTCGTAGTTTTCTTGGTCTACATAGAGTGAAAGTTCATATACAGCATTTTGTTCATCTATCTCTGTAAGAGCAAGAGGATAACTTTCTTCGTCAAAGGCTGTGTCTATAAGGGTATAGAACCGTTCTGCTTCATTTTTAGAAGCAGTATAATAGAGGCGAATTTGTTGCGACATACTGTTCTTTCTTTTGATCGGTTTTTTTAGTTTAAGATGAGTTTTTTTAACCGTTCAATGGCGATTTCATCTTTTAATTCGCTATCGCTTTCTTTCGTGTCATAACGGATAACGCCAGCTAATTTTCCACCTTTTTTGAGTAAAAAAATTGCTGCTGTATGGTTATATGTATAGTTTCCATCTGTTCCAGGGACTTTTTCAGCAACGATGTTAAAGGAATTGACCATTTTATGAACTTTATCAGGATCTCCACTGATCCCAATGATTTTATTGTTAAAATTACTGAGATATTCATGGAGCACTTCTGGTGTATCACGTTCAGGGTCAACAGTAACAAACCATATGCCTAATTTATCGGCATTGGGTCCAAGGGCTGTAAGCCATCGATCAAGATTCATCAATGTCGTAGGGCAGATTTCAGGACACATAGTGAAGCCGAAAAAAACTATTGAGGGCTTGCTTCGAATATCAGCCTCAGTGATATTTCTTCCATTAGAATCAGTGAGTGTAAAATTATCACCTAAAGGCTTATTTGTCAGCGCATCATAAATAAAAATACCTGCAAGAAATATGATTGTCAGCCCCAAGATGCGTATTACATTTTTCATAGTTTGACTCTCTTAGATAGATCACGAAATTGTAACATCGGCAGGTTTGTTTTGCAATCTCTGTTTCATGGTTGATTTTATTGGCTTGATTGGTATGTCTTTCCATATCTATTGATGAAACATTGGTGAGGGATGCATGAATATTGAGAACGATCTTCGATTTCATGAAAGTGAGCCTCGTATCCATACGACAGCACGGCTGCATGGTTGTAAATTAGGGCGCTATGTGGAAATTAATGAACGGGTGAGTTTACGGGATGTAACCGTTGGAGATTTTTCTTATTTAGAACGTAATAGTGAGGCTATTTATAGCAATATTGGGCGTTTTTGTTCTATTGCATCTCATGTACGGATGAATGCGTTGGAGCATCCTATGGAACGCGTTTCAACGCATAAAATAACCTATCGTCCTAATGAATATTTTCGTTATATGGCACTTGATCGTTCTTTTCGCGAAAGGCGTTGTGCAAAACGTGTTATTATCGGGCATGATGTGTGGATTGGACATGGCGCGGTTATTATGCCTGGGGTGAAAGTTGGACATGGAGCAATTATTGGTGCTAACGCTGTTATAACGAAAGATGTTATGCCTTATGCGGTTGTCGCTGGTGTTCCTGCTAAACGCTTGCGGATGCGTTTTCCCGATCATGTGATTGAGTGCCTTTTAGAGATGGCTTGGTGGGATTGGTCGCTTGATAAAATTTACGACGCATTGCCTGATATGCAAAATTTACCCATTGAAGTCTTTGTTCGCAAATGGAAATGATAATCAGAATAAAACAAAATGGTCTCTTGAAAAAACTGATGTAGTTTGCTTTTAGTCAAGCTTTGTTTACAAAATTATCCAGTACACGCTTTTCTCCGGCTTTTTCAAACATTATTGTCAATTTATGATCGTCTATTGCTGTAATATGACCATAACCAAATTTTATGTGAAAAATCCGATCATTGATAGAAAAATCTGATGATTCATGAGAGATTGATTGAGTGATAATTTTCCCTTCAACCGTTTTGTTTTTTTGTGCACGCTTTTGTCTTGCTGTTGCATAGTCAGTATAACAGAAATCGTGATGTTGAAAGGAAGATTTTCCATAACCACCATAGGATGTTTCCATTTCTACAACTTCTATATGTTTTGCTGGTAATTCATCTAGAAAACGGGAGGGGAGAGCAGGTTGCCAAAGTCCATGAATTCTACGATTAGATACAAACCATATATGCAGGTGTTTTTTTGCTCTTGTAAGTCCAACATAAGCAAGACGCCGTTCTTCTTCTAATCCTGAACGTCCACCTTCATCTAATGAGCGCTGATGGGGAAAAAGTCCTTCTTCCCAGCCAGGAAGAAAAACTGTTTCAAATTCAAGCCCTTTGGCTGAATGAAGTGTCATGATGTTGACCGCATCGGTATTTTCATTGTTTTCAGCATCCATAACCAGTGCAACATGTTCCAAAAAACTTTGAAGATTTTCAAATTGTTCCATGGAACGGATCATTTCTTTAAGATTTTCTAGACGTGTAGGAGCCTCTGGTGAGCGATCTTCTAACCACATGGTTGTATAACCAGAATCATCAAGGATAATCTCGGCAAGTTCTTTATGAGGAGTGTCTTGAAGCATATTTTGCCAGCGGCGGAAGTTTTCAATAAGGCTTCGTAACGCACTGCGTGCCTTAGGCTTTAACTCATCTGTTTCAATGATGTCAGCGGCCGCGGAAAAGAGAGGAACAGCACGTGCTCGCGCACTCTCATAAAGAATGCGCAGGGTTGCATCGCCTATGCCGCGTTTCGGTGTATTAATAACACGCTCAAAAGCTAAATCATCAGCAGGTTGGACAACAACGCGTAAATAAGCCATAGCATCACGTATTTCCATTCGTTCATAAAAACGAGGACCACCAATGACGCGGTAGTTAAGACCAAGCGTTACAAAGCGATCTTCAAATTCACGCATTTGGAATGATGCACGCACCAATATAGCCATATGATTTAATGCATGACCTGTTTGTTGTGCTTGTTCAATTTCTTCTCCGATGGCTCGGGCCTCTTCTTGCGAATCCCATGCTGAATGAACTTTTACTTTTTCTTCCTCATTCTTTATTTGTGCAGAAAAAAGGACTTTGCCCAGTCTTTCTTCATTATGAGCAATGAGATGGGAGGCGGTTTTAAGAATATGGGATGTTGAGCGATAATTGCGTTCTAGACGAATAATTTTGGCAGAAGGAAAATCTTTTTCAAAACGTAATATATTCTCGACTTTTGCACCACGCCATCCATAAATGGATTGATCATCATCGCCAACACAACAAAGATTAACATGTTGACCTTGGGGATGTTGTGCCAAAAGGCGAAGCCAAAGATATTGTGCTGTATTTGTATCTTGATATTCATCGACAAGAATATAGCGAAATTGAGAATGATATTCGCGAAGAATATCTGGATTATGTTGGAAGATAGAGATAGAATGAAGCAGAAGATCGCCAAAATCACAAGCATTAAGATCTTTTAATCGATTTTGATAACTGTGATAAAGTTCGCGTCCCATGCCGTTGCCAAAGGAATGAGCATCACTTTTTGAGATATGTTCTGGTGAAAGTCCTTGATTTTTCCAAGAATCAATCATCGTGGCAAGGTTTCGTGCGGGCCAACGCTTATCGTCTAGTCCCTCAGCTTGAATAAGCTGTTTTAAAAGTCGAAGAACATCATCGCTATCAAGAATTGTAAAGTTTCTTTTTAAACCAACAAGCTCTGCGTGACGGCGTAAAATTTTAGCACCAGTGGAGTGAAAAGTTCCAAGCCAAGGCATACCTTCAACAATTTCTCCAATAAGTTCACCAATACGTATTTTCATTTCACGTGCTGCTTTGTTGGTGAAAGTGACAGCAAGTATTTGCTGAGGAGAGGCAAGTCCAGAGCGTAAAATGTGAGAAATACGGGTTGTTAAAACGCGCGTTTTTCCTGTACCTGCACCCGCAAGAACTAAAAGAGCTCCCTCAGTATTCATAACAGCTTGTTGCTGTTCTGGATTGAGTTGTTCTAAATAGTCCGTGTTATATGATTTTTGTTCTTTTAGAGTATGGGAGAAAAAACCAGAGCTCTTCTTATCATGGTCTGGAGGGGAATCTTCTTCAAAGAAAGGTATGTTGTGATCAGAAAAATTACTCATTATATCTCTTTTGTAGTCTTTTTTTCATTGAAGTTCTAGATTAAAAAAACTTCTCTTAAAAAAGTCACAACAGCTTCAGTTGAATAAACAAAAAGAGAACGTAAAAAATAAGCATAAACATTAAAGGCGTTGGGTGAGAACGCTTTGAAGGGCATAAACGCGTAACGAAGCCGAAAGATTGACTTGTTGTGGTCTTTTGCTATCAATATCAGTGATAATAAAGGCTAAAGATTGTCCTTTTTTGCGGGCTATATCTTTTAGAATATCTAAAAATGGTGGTTCTAAAGAGACGCTTGTTGCGTGTCCATCAACGCGAACAGATATCTTTCGTGGAATGACTTTTGACCAATCGATAGAATTATTTTCGTGCATTTTTCCACCTTTATTCGTCGTTTCGTAAACGATTTTGATCAAGAAATTTTTGCGTTTTTAAAGATTTTTGTTGCTCAAAAAATTTTTCAGTTTTTGTTCGTCCAAAACGATAACGATTTTGCTCAGCACGAAGAGATTTTTCTGTACGTTTTTTTTGTTTTCGAAATTGGCGAAGATTAATCAATTCAGTCATGAAAAAATTTACTTTTTCCGAAAAGAGTCTAAAGAGACAACATCAGCACTTTGTTTTGTATCGTTATTTGAAGATTCTTTATTTGTACTGAAATTTTGTTCTTTTGTAAGCGTATTTTCTTTTTTTTGTGTGTTTGATAAGGTAATGGGCGTAGTTGAGGTATTTTCTGAATTTTCACTTTCTCCAGAGGCAGGATTTGAGGGCAGATCAAATGCTGCTTCAAATGCTGCTATAGGATCATAAAAGACCTGAATGGAAGTAAAAGGAATCACGAGCTTTTCGTTTATTTCCCTGAAGGAGAGGGTTACTTCGAAAGCTGTTTCTGAAACACTGAGATCTCTAAACTGATGTTGTAAAACGATTGTCATTTGCTCGGGATAGCGATTTTTTAGCCGAGGAGAAATTTTAACGCCTGGGGCATTCGTCAAAAAAGTTATAAAAAAATGATGATTTCCCGGAAGACCTGCTTTGCTAACTTCCGATAAAACTTTACGGATAACTCCACGAAGCGCATCCTGAACGAGAATATCGTAACGGATTTGATCTTTAACCATCGAAGTTTATTCCTTTTATTTCACGTAGCAGAACGGGGCGTATTGATATTGTGTGATAGAATACGTTTTAAAATTAGCAATATTTTGTCTACGATGCACCTCAATAAATCGAATAAATACGAAACTCTATGGTAAATAATGTCTGATAATGTCTGAAAGATCAATCAATAACATTTAAAAAAGTGAAGGCTTCTGTTGCCAGGTGCCTCCGAACCCCGCTTAAACCTGCGATGGTTTAAGACTTAAATTGAAACATTCGCACTGCATTAAGCAGCGAGACGTGCTTCCGCATAGTTGTCATTTGCAACTACTCATTTAGTCCGATAACGGTGGTACTATGCCGAGTAAAAGAGCAATCTTTACGCCCTTGTCGATCCTATTTCGCCCCCACCAAAATATAATTTTGGCCTCTTATATTTTGGTGGAGGCGCCGGGTACCGCCCCCGGGTCCAATGAGTTTATTTCATTGTCCATTTATTACCATAGCTGGTAAACCAGCTCTTTAAATATAGATGAAGAACAGTCTTAGGAAAAGGGGGGGTTGTTAATATTTTTAATGCTCTAATTATTTATGGAGCTATATGACGCGGCTGTAAAGTATAGTCCGCTGATTTTTGGAGAGGAGATGATGCAAAATGACAAATAATCTAGCAGATATTAAATTATATGATTCAAATCCCGATGAAGCAGCAATAGAACGACTTAGCCGTCGTTTAGCTTTAGTGATGAAAAAACAAGATGCATCACTTGTTGCTACATCGGATCCAAAAGAGTTAGAGCAGGTTGAAAAATGGGTTCAAGATGTTTTAGAAGCTGATGAGAAGAGTGCTAAAATGGCTGTCTCAAAAGTGGCTGAAATGATGTCTGGAGAGCGTAGAAAAAGTCGTATGACTTTTTATTATCTAGTTGCTAAGCACCTTAATGCACTTCATAAAATTTAAACAATATTAAATTTGTGATAATGATAAAAAAGCCCAATTTCTTGGGCTTTTTCGTTGATAAAAAGGTTTAATGTTTTTCATCCTCTTGGAGGTATCCCCCTTTACGCATACTCGGGACAAAGAGAAGAGCAATGAATGCCATGATCATCACAACGGTTATATAAAAATAAAAGAGTGATTCATGACCATACTTTTTTAATCCAAGCGCAACGTATTCAGCAGAACCACCAAATAAGGCGTTGCCAATGGCATGAGAGATGCTAACGCCTAATGCGCGTATTGAAGAGGGAAACATTGCTGATTTTACGACACCAGAGATGGATGTATACATGCTCATAATGAAGAGCAAGCCAATAATGACGGAAAAGGCAACCCATATACTATGCGTATTACCGATTATCCAGAGTCCAGGAAATGTAAAGATGACAGAGAGTATACTCCAAATGATAAGTAAAGTTTTTGTTCCAATTTTATCGGCTATGATACCAGCTATGGGTTGGAATAGGATAAAAATAAATAGTACAGCTGTCATAATCGTTGTTGCGGTATGTTTATCAAAGCCGGTGGTTGTGATCAGATATTTTTGCATATAAGTTGTAAAGGTGTAAAATGTGAGTGATCCTCCTGATGCAAAGCATGCAATTACGACAACGGCTTTTGTATGCTTGGTGAGAAGTTCCTTAAGACTGCCAGAGTGTTTGTGAGAGCGGCTTTCTTTCGTGGTTGTTTCGTGGAGAGAACGACGCAGATAAATCGCAATCACTGCCCCGAAACCACCAATCACAAAAGGAATGCGCCATCCCCATGCTTTTAACTGATCTTCAGAGAGATAAGATGCTAGAATAAATATAATGAAGCTAGCAACAAGTTGACCTGTAATAAGGGTGGCAGATTGGAAAGAAGCAAAAAGCCCACGATGTTTTTTGAGGGCAACTTCGCTCATATAAGTGGCTGCTGTACCATATTCACCACCCGCTGAAAGTCCTTGCATCATCCGAGCTAAAAGTAAAAGGATTGCTGATGTTATTCCTAAGGTTTCATAGGTGGGAAGTATGGCGATGAAAAAAGAGCCACCACACATCATAAAAATGGATATAAGCATCGAGCGTTTACGTCCATAACGATCGGCGACAAATCCTAAAAACCAAGCTCCAATAGGGCGCATAAGAAAGCCAATAAAAAAAACACCCGCGGTTTTTAACAGTGGCGTAATCGTATCACCATCGGAGGGAAAGAATTGTGATGCAAAATAAATCGATGCAAATGAGTAAACGTAAAAATCATACCATTCTACGAGATTTCCTGATGCGCTTGCTATAATAGCAAAAACGCGTTTTCTTGCATCCTGTGATGCTGAAGTTGTTTCATTTTTCATGAATTGTTCCCCTTTTGTATTTATAGTTTATATTTTCTAAACCTAATTGTTTATGATTTCCAGAAAAATTCAATTGTATTATAATAATTCTTAGGGAAACTCTTTAAGATGATTTATTAGAGTCAGGTTGTCATTCGTTTTAAGATTTTTACTTGTGTTATAGAATAAAAAGTTATCACGTTGCATTTAAAGGGAGAGAACATTGAAAAGTAGATCAAGATACCTTTAAACTTTATGAGAAGAATGCAATTATTGGCATACGGGAAGATCATAGAAGAGATGGTCTTTATGAGCAGAAAGCCTAAAAACTGAAGACATTGTATAAAGCTTAAATAATGTAAAAGGGCATTTTTGTGTCCTTACTTATCTTGTTGTATCATAACACATCATCATTTAGGAGGGTGAGGTAAGGCTCAGATAAGGTTTTCCGTATAAGGTGTTTTTTAGATATCGTGATAAATATTTAGGATAGGGCTTGCATAGAATCTTATCAAGTAAATTACATAAAGAAGGCAGTAACTATAGACAATTTAAGAGAAACTGTGTTGTTTATAAGACGAATGCGGGGCGGACTTTTCGTTCTTTATTAGGGTGGAGAGGAGATCAAAAAAAGCCCAATTTCTTGGGCTTTTTTATCCAGAAAATAAGTTTAATGAAGTTTATTGTCTTTATCGAGATATCCTCCTTTATCTATATCGGGCATAAGGAGAATAGAGATGAGTGCAATGACCATCATACCAACTATGTAAAAAAAGAAAACAGATTCGTATCCCATATTTTTTAATCCAAGCGCTACATATTCAGCAGAACCGCCAAATAGTGCATTCCCAATGGCAAAAGCAAATCCAACACCAATTGCGCGGATTGAGGCTGGGAACAATTCTGCTTTTATGATACCAGCAATGGACGTATAAAAACTCATAACACAGAGTATTCCAATGATGATTAAGAGTGCTGCCCATGCATTATGGGCATTCCCAATCATTTTAAGTACAGGAATGGTGCAGATAATGGATAAAGTACTCCAACTAATGAGTGAAGCTCTTGCTCCAATTTTATCGGCTATGGAACCAAAAAGGGGTTGGAGTAGCACAAAAATAAAGAGGGCGGCAGTCATTATCGTTGTTGCGGTTTGTTTATCAAAGCCCGTGGTTGTGATCAGATATTTTTGCATATAAGTGGTGTATGTATAAAATGTGAGTGATCCACCAGCTGTAAAGCCAACAACCAAAAAGAAAGCTTTTTTGTGATTGCGAAAAAGTTCTCTAAGACTACCAGCATTTTGTTCAGAGCGGCTTTTGTGGGTTGTTGTTTCATGGAGCAAACTACGCAGATAAATTGCAACAATTGCTCCAAAGCCACCAATCACAAAAGGAATACGCCAGCCCCACGCTTTTAACTGATCTTCCGTAAGGTAAAGGGATAAAATAAATATTATAAAACTTGCGAGAAGTTGACCTGTGATCGTTGTTGCATATTGAAAAGATGCAAAGAGCCCACGACGATTTTTGGGTGCAACTTCGCTCATATAAGTTGCTGCTGTACCATATTCACCGCCAACGGAAAGTCCTTGAAACATGCGGACTAAAAGGAGGAGGAATGCTGCTGTTATTCCCAAGGTTTTATAAGTGGGAAGTATGGCAATGAGAAAAGAGCCACCACACATCATAAAAACAGAAATAAGCATTGAGCGTTTACGTCCATAACGATCCGCAATGAATCCAAAGAGCCATGCTCCAATTGGACGCATAAGAAAGCCAATAAAAAAGATTCCTGCAGTTTTTAAAAGTTGTGTAACGATATCTTCATCTTCAGGAAAAAATTGTGATGCAAAATAAACCGATGCAAAGGAGTAAGCATAAAAGTCGTACCATTCTACCAGATTTCCTGATGCACTGGATATGATAGCAAAAATACGTTTCCTTGTATCATGTGGATCTAAAGTTGTTTGATTATTCATGAAGTATTCCCCTTTTAGATCTATAACTTTTCTTCTCTTTAAAGTTGTTTACAGTTTAAGCCATAAAAATTCAATTGTATTGCGATGTTTCTTAAAAGATGTTTCTTAAAAAAAGAGGGGGTGGAAGCGGCTTATTTTCATGATGTTTCCAGTTTTTATTTTTGTCATAGAACAAAAACAGTGCTCATATTTATAGGAGGATATGTTTAGATTTTTATTGTATCTTTAACGGTGTCATCGATCATTCAGATCAGAAGGGGGGTTGAGAGATGATTGATTGGTGATAATAGATGCGCTTTAATGTCCATTATTAGACAAATAAGGAAACGATGTTTTGCTTATTTTTGATAAAGAAAAGAGGATATTAATTAAAGCAGATTTGATGTTTTAAAGCTAAGTGTACTGGATTTATTGGTATCATGAAAAATATAGGGTCATGGCATGAGGTACTTTATTCATCATGGTTTATATCAAAGAAGAGGATATCTCTCCTTTATGACACGAGAGATGTTTATGATATGAAAGGCATGTCTATAAATTGATTTTACAGTATTATCATAATCAAGAAGCCCGAAAAATCGGGATTCTTGATTTAGTTTAGAAAATTTAATGGATACTATCACCTTGAAGATAACCCTCTTTCCGGGCATCTGGCATTAAGAGAACAGAAATGAATGCAATAATCATCATGCCGGTTATATAAAAATAGAAGACAGATTCATATCCAAGATCTTTTAATCCAAGCGCGACATATTCAGCAGAACCGCCAAACAGTGCGTTGGCAATAGCATAAGAGAGCCCAACTCCTATTGCTCGTACTGAAGCGGGAAACATTTCTGATTTTACAATGCCAGAGATGGATGTATAAAAGCTCATAATGCATAGCATTCCAATAATGACTGATAAAGCAATCCATGTACTATCAGTACTACCAATCACATTAAGTCCGGGAATGGTAAAGATAATAGATAAGACACTCCAAATAAGGAGTGAAGTTCTTGTTCCAATTTTATCAGCCATAAAACCAAATGCAGGTTGAAGTAACATGAAAACAAAGAGTGCAGCAGTCATCACAGTTGTGGCTGTATGTTTATCAAAGCCGGTGGTTGTAATCAGATATTTCTGCATGTAAGTCGTATAGGTGTAGAATGTGAGCGATCCTCCAGCGGTAAAGCCGATAACTAGAAAAAAAGCTTTTCGGTGGTTGCTCAAGAGTCCCCTAATACTACCAGCTTGTGCATTAGAACGACTTTCTTTGGTCGTTGTCTCATGGAGCGTGCGGCGTAGATAAATCGCAACAATTGCTCCTAGTCCACCAATGGCAAATGGGATACGCCAGCCCCATGCTTTTAGCTGATCTTCAGTGAGATAAAGCGCTAAAATGAATATAACAAGACTGGCTAGAAGTTGACCACCAATCAGTGTGGTGTATTGGAAAGAGCTAAAAAATCCTCGGCGATTTTTGAGGGCGATTTCACTCATATAAGTTGCTGTTGTACCATATTCACCACCGACAGAAAGCCCTTGAAGCATTCTGAGTAAAAGTAGAAGAATTCCTGCTGCTACTCCAATGGTTTCATAGGTAGGGAGTAGGGCGATTAAGAACGAACCACCACACATCATAAAAACTGAGATAAGCATTGAGCGTTTGCGTCCGTAACGATCGGCAATGAAGCCAAAAAGCCATCCGCCGATTGGGCGCATAAGAAAACCAATAGCAAAGACACCAGCCGCTTTTAAAAGTTGTGTAACGACATTGCCATCTGAGGGAAAAAATTGTGATGCAAAGTAAATGGACGTAAAGGAATAAACATAAAAGTCATACCATTCTACTAGATTACCTGATGCACTGGACACGATAGCCCAGATACGTTTTCTTGTATCATGTGGTGCTAAAGTTGGTTCATTCTCCATAAATTTATCCCTTTTATGATCATACCTAACTTGTTTCTTTTAAAATTTATTTACGATTTGATTCATCAAAATGCAATCGTATAATAATGATTTCCTATAAAAGATGTTTGGGAGGAGGATTTTTTTGAATTGTATTTTTATAAATTTTGAAGTTTCTATTTCCTGTAACGTTAAGAATCAACCATAATATTTATATGAAAATCTATCTTGATCTTTTATCGCATGTTTTAAATAACGGCATTGATCGTACAGATCGAACCGGTGTGGGGACACGATCAATTTTTGGGTATCAAATGCGGTTTGATTTGCAAGCTGGCTTTCCTCTGTTAACAACGAAGAAATTGCATTTGCGCTCGATCATTTATGAGCTTTTGTGGTTTTTGAGGGGTGATACAAATATTGCATGGTTGAAGGAACATGGTGTGTCAATTTGGGATGAGTGGGCTGATGAGAAAGGGAACCTTGGTCCTGTTTATGGTTATCAGTGGCGCTCTTGGCCTGCTCCCGATGGACGGCAGATTGATCAAATCAGTCATCTTTTGACGATGATTAAAGAAACGCCTGATTCTCGTCGCTTAATTGTATCTGCTTGGAACCCCGCACTGATAGAGGAGATGGCTTTGCCTCCTTGTCATTGTTTTTTTCAATTTTATGTTGCTGATGGGAAGCTATCCTGTCAGCTTTATCAGCGTTCAGCAGATATTTTCTTAGGTGTTCCGTTTAATATTGCTTCCTATGCGTTGTTGACGATGATGATTGCCCAAGTAAGCGGACTTAAAGCGGGAGACTTTATTCATACTCTGGGTGACGCTCATCTTTATTCTAACCATTTTGAACAGGCGAGATACCAGCTGTCTCGTATACCAAATGCTTTGCCGTTGATGCTTATAAATTCAGCGGTAACAGATCTTTTTTCTTTTAAATTTGAGGATTTTGAATTGCTTAATTATGAAGCGCAGCCACATATCAAGGCACCGGTAGCAGTATGACTTTTCCAGTTTGTTTAATTGCAGCTGTTGCAGAAAATGGTGTTATAGGTCGTGAAGGTGCGATGCCTTGGCATTTATCCACGGATTTGCAACGCTTTAAAGCTTTGACTTTTGGTAACCCCATTATTATGGGGCGAAAAACATGGGATTCTCTTGGGCGTCCTTTACCAGGGCGTACAAATATTGTTATTACCCGTAATTGCGCATTCACGGCTGAAGGCGCTGTTATTGCTCATTCTTTGTCGCAAGCCTGTTCTATCGCAAAAAGTGTGGCTTCTCAAAATGGTGCAGATGCAGTTTTTATTATTGGGGGTGGTGAAATTTTTCAACAAGGGTTGCATATGGCTGATAAAATATTCCTTACAGAAGTTTTAGCTTCTATAGAAGGGGATAGTTTTTTTCCTGTTTTTGATAAAGAAAAATGGACTATTGTAGAAACACAAGATATTCCAAAAGGAGAAAAAGATAGTCATCCGACACGTTTTGTGGTTTATGAGCGGAAATAATTTTTTGTAATATGAAGTGGAAGGGGTTATCAGTTGTATTGTAATGAGGTAAGAGACACCCTATAAGATCAAGCAAATGGTTGGTGTTCGAGTAGTGGTAATCAGTTAAAGAGGTGATAATGCCCTGGACAAATCAAAATGGTGGTGGCCCGTGGAGTGGCGATAAAAACAGTGGTGACAAAAAAACACCAGCTAAGAATCTCTTTGGTTCTGGTGGCGGTAATGGTGGCGAAAATGGTCCTAATCTTAATGATATTTTGCGCAAAGGGCAGGATCAGTTTAAACAATTCGGGAGAAGCAGTTTTTCTGTTTTATTCCTTCTGCTTATTGTGTTTTTTTGGCTATACCAGTCAATTTATATTGTTCAGCAAAATGAACAAGCGGTAGAGTTGCGCTTTGGCATCCCTAAAGAAGGCATTATTGGTGATGGGTTGCATTTTCATTTTTGGCCAATTGAGACCTATATGAAAGTACCTTTAACGGAAAAAACAATTGCGATTGGTGGGAAGCCTGGTCAGGCGCAACAAAGTGATGGCTTAATGCTTTCAAGTGATCAGAACATTGTTAATGTTAATTTTTCCGTTTACTATCGCATTTCATACCCTAGTCAGTTTTTATTCAATGTGAATGATCAAGAAGGAACAGTTCGCCAAGTTGCTGAGAGTGCAATGCGTGAGGTCATTGGTTCGCGGCCGGTTGATGATGTTTTACGTGACAAGAAAGAAGAAGTTGCTAATGACGTCAGAAAGATTATTCAGTTGACTGTAGATAAATATCAACTTGGTGTTGAAATAAGCCGTGTGTCTATCAGTGAAGCTGCTCCTCCAACAAAGGTTGCTGCTGCGTTTAATTCTGTTCAGCAGGCGGAGCAGGAACGTGGAAGAATGATTGAAGAGGGGAATCGTGTGCGTTTTACGAAAATTGGTTTAGCAAATGGTGAAGCTTCACGCACACGAGAAATCGCAAAAGGTGAAAAGGCACAAATGGTTGAAGAGGCAACAGGGCGTGCGGAACGTTTTCAGGCGATAGCTCGTGAGGCTGCGATTTCACCAGAAGCTGCTCGCTACCGTCTCTATATGGAAACGATGGGGCGTATTCTTTCTTCACCAAATAAGTTGGTTTTTGATCAGGCAAATTCTCCAGCGGTGCCCTATTTACCTTTGAACGAATTGTTGCGTAGCAATTCATCAGAAAAATTGAAGGCAACATCAGCGCGTCCTGCATCGCTTTCGGATTCTCGCATTTCTGGAGGATATTAATTATGCAGCAATCTCGTTTTTTGTTTGTTTTTAGTGCTATAGTGTTTGTTTTGATGATTTTGTGGATGTCCGTTTTTATCGTCTATCCTCGTCAACAAGTAGCAATTAAGCGTTTTGGACAAATTGTTCAGGTAGAATCTAACCCTGGAATCTATTTCAAGGCGCCTTTTATAGATAAGATCATCATTGTGGATAATCGGTTGTTGCGTTACGATGTTCCTACACAATCTGTACAGGTTCGTGGTGGTGCGTATTATGAGGTGGATGCGTTCTTTATTTACCGTATTACAGATCCTAAGTTGTTTTTACAGCGCATTGCTTCTGGGCGTCCACAAATTGCGGCACGTGAAAACCTTGCACCACGGTTTATTGACGCTTTACGTGCTGTTTATGGCAAGCGAGAATTTAAAGCAGCCTTATCGGATGAACGAGGTGCGATGATGGCTGAAGTACAGAAGCAGTTTTCTGTAGATGCAGGTTCGTTGGGTATTACCATTGTTGATGTGCGTATTCGTAAAACCGATTTGACGGATGCTGTTTCAGAAGATGTTTATCGGCAAATGGCAGCTGAACGTGAAGCTGCTGCGGAAAATATCCGTGCTCGTGGTCAGCAGGAGCGAGATCGTATTGTGGCAGAAGCTAATCGTGAATATGAAGAAATCGTAGCAGCTGCAAAGCGTGATGCTGAAATTACCCGTGGTGAAGGTCAGGCTGAAAGTATTCGTCTTTTATTGAATGCGAGGGAGGCTAATCCATCTTTTTACGATTTTTGGTTGGCGATGGAACAATACAAGAATTTAGAGCATACTCCGATGGTGATTTCACCAAATGAGGATTTCTTTTTCTATTTTCGTAATCCGCCGCAGGCAAATAAATCATTCTTACCGACAATGAATACTGGCCTCAGTAAAACGGATTCAAAATCGGGAGAGAATAGATAAAATAATGGATTGCAGATACGAGATTTTGCATGAAAAGAATGATCTGTGACCATTTTCTTTTATGATAAAAGTCGTAGAGAGTATCGAGCCGTGCTGGTTTTACATAGATAAATTTAGTGGGGCTCTTTTCAGCTTTGGTTAAAGGCATGTCATGGATAGAAGTATCGTGAGTAGAAATACGTTTTTGAAGTCTTTTATCACAAGAGTTGTTTTGTGTGTGGTTTTGTTTTTATCAGGATCAGTGAATTTGTCTTGGAGCGCAGAGACAAACAAGACATTGCTTTCTGTTCCTGATTTAGCTTCTGAGCTTTTGGAGACGGTTGTGAATATTTCTACGGCACAGACTGTTGAAGGAACCGAACAGGATGAAAATACTTCGGTACCCGTTATTCCCAAAGATTCATTGCTGGAGGAATATTTTAATGATTTTTTTACACCCAAAGATGGTCAAAAAAATAGTCAATTTCAAAAGGTGCGTTCTTTGGGGTCTGGTTTTGTGATTGATGCGCAAAAAGGGATTATTGTTACAAATTATCATGTTATTGTTGATGCTGATGATATTGAAGTTAATTTTACAGATGGTACAAAACTCAAGGCGAAGCTTCTTGGCAAGGATAGCAAAACTGATTTGGCACTACTTCAAGTGGATGCGGGACGTAAAAAATTAAAAGCTGTGCGTTTTGGTGACTCAGAAAAAGCACGTATTGGTGACTGGGTTATGGCTATTGGTAATCCTTATGGTTTTGGTGGAAGTGTAACGGTTGGTATTATTTCTGCACGTAACCGTGATCTTAATGCTGGTCCCTATGATAATTTTATTCAAACAGATGCAGCAATTAATCGGGGCAATTCTGGTGGTCCGTTATTTGATAGAAATGGTGAAGTCATTGGCATTAATACAGCAATTGTTTCACCTTCTGGAGGATCTATCGGTATTGGGTTTGCTATTCCATCGGATATGGCCCTTGCTGTTATTAATCAATTGCGTGATTTTGGAGAAATAAGGCGTGGTTGGTTGGCTATTCGTATTCAGCCGGTAACAGAGGATATTGCAAAAAGTTTAAAATTGGACAATGCTGTAGGAGCATTAGTGGCTGGTAAAATAGAACAGACGGAAGAAAATAATGTAGATAATAGCCAGTTACAAACTGGAGATGTTATTCTTTCCTTTGGTAATGCAAAAATTAAGCATGCACGTGATTTGCCGCGTTTAGTTGCAGAAAGTTCAGAAGGAAAAGTGGTGGATGTTACTGTTTTACGGAATGGGCAAGAAAAAACAGTAAAAGTTAAGCTTGGACGTTTGATTGAAACAGATGCAAATGAAGATATAGAAGAAGAAGTTGATGATAAAAAAGACAATGATCTGTCGAAAAGCGTGACAATGCAATTTATGGGAATGACGCTATCTGAATTGACAGAGGATTTGCGTCATCGTTATTCAATTTCAGATAAACTTCGAGGACTAGTGGTAACATCTGTTGCACAAAATAGCGCAGCGGATAAAAAGCGTATTCGCGTTGGTGAAGTCATTATTGATATTAATCAGAGTGCTATCACAACAATCGATGAGGCTAAAAAACGTATTCATAAATTACGTGAAGCTGGACGCAAAAATGCTCTATTCATCGTAGCGCGTCCAGATGGAGAGTTACGGTTCCTAACGCTCCTAATGGATTGATACCCCAATGGATTGAGGCTTAAAAATTAATTTTTTGTTTTTTATCAGCCTTGGTATGTGGCTACTTTGTAGCTCAACCATGTGATGTCCAATATTTCTCAAGCTCATTTCATGACAAAAAGGCATGGATTGTATAATATAAAATCCGTTGGGCAGCTCTATTTTTGCATTAAATAAAAGTACAAGTTGGTACCATAATAGATTTGCTAGTTCCCAATATTGCAACAGCCTAGGCTTTGAAGTGCTGCATAAAAGATCTATGTCTTGTGTTTAAGTCAAATTTTTATCTCTGCTTTTGATGCACAAGTGAATGGTATTGATATGGCACTTTATGAGAAGGATAAAAATGAGAAAATCTTATGATATTGGGAGCTCTTATTCAGGTTGCAAAACGCTCAACTATTATAAATAAAGGGTGCAATTATTATAAATCATGTTTTCTTTAGTGAGACTTTTAGAACTTTGTGATTGTACTTTGTGTGCTATAGAGAACGTTTTTTTACTTCATTTTGAAAAAAGTTATCCTAGAGAAAAATGATATTAGACTAAATTAGTTATATATATTTATACCTTTCTTGGTGATGGATGAAAAAATAGTTATAAGAAAGAGAGCGTACAGAAGACAATTTCTGAATCTCTTATTATAAACCAGAGTAACATGCTGTTTTTATAGGAAAAAATAAAGCTGTTTGATTGTATAGGTTAAGCTCAGTATTATTTTCATAAATGATGACAAAGAATATGTTTATTTTTAATGGACTAACGGACAGAATGATTATGGCTGTAATTTATTATTGAATTATGATAGCAAAAATGCTTGGAAATTCCTTTGGTGTCGTTATTAAGTCAATTTTTTCTTTTTTTATAAGTTTCATAGGGGGCTTTGGGGGCTGTGTGTTGCAATAAGTTATTGATTGGGAGAAATTGCTATTCATGACACAGAGAACAGTTACATTAATAGCGGGACCAACGGCAAGTGGGAAGTCAGAACTTGCCTTGAAAATGGCTCAAGAAAAAAATGCTCTCATTATTAACACTGATTCAATGCAGGTTTATGATGTTTTAAATATTTTAACGGCACGGCCTACAGAGGCTGATACTGCGATTGTTCCACATTATCTTTATGGTCATGTGAGTCCTACTTTGAATTATTCAGTAGGGCAATGGTTGTGTGATGTCGAGAAGCTATTGGCTACTTTTTCTTTAAGATCAGTTATTTTTGTTGGTGGAACAGGACTTTATTTTCGTGCTCTTTTAGAGGGGATTTCGGAAATCCCTCATGTTCCAGATGTTGTGCGGCAGAAGTGGCGACTTCGGCTTGATAAAGAGGGCGTTGCAAATCTTTATCGCCAGTTGTTGCAGATTGATGCTGTTGTTGCTGAAAAAATTTCTTCGCACGATGGTCAACGTATTGTCCGTGCTTTGGAAGTTTATGATGCAACCGGTAAGACGCTCAGTTGGTGGCAGAAACAAAAAACAACACCTCTCATAGCGCCGAATTTCATCGAAAAAATTCTTCTCATGCCACCACGTCTTCTGCTTTATGAACGTATTCATAAACGCTTGGATTCTATGATTGAAAGAGGAGCTTTAGAAGAGGTGATGATTATGAAGAATCTTAAGCTTTCCCCTTCATTACCAGCAATGAAGGCTATTGGTATACCTGAATTTATGGCTTATTTGGATGGATATAGAAGCTTTGAGAATGCTCTTGAAGCGGTGAAAACACAAACGAGGAGATACGCAAAAAGACAAATGACATGGTTTCGTAATCAATTTGATGAAGAATGGATGCTTACTTTTTGATAAAAGAGCTAGAGCTTTGCAAAGAAACTTATCGAAAGATAAAAGATAAGATTTTTTTTAGAAAATATAATTTTTTATTGACGAATGGTATCAATGGAATTAGAAATCTTTCTACAAGGAAATTTTTATATATTTTATACGTTGGAATAATGGGGGTGATCATACAGTATGTGTTGTGTAATGGGCTCCTTTGGGGTCTTTTTTTATGGGCTCCGTTAGGGGCTTTTTTATTGTCCTATCAAGTAGGTGAGTGGGAAAAATGAGAAATGATCCAAGAAAGCAAGAGAGTGCAGATGGAAAAATAATGTCGGGGGCTGAAATAGTGATTCAGGCTCTTATAGATCAAGGGGTTAAACATATTTTTGGTTATCCTGGTGGGGCTGTTCTGCCTATTTTTGATGTGCTCTATCACCAAGATACACTCCAGCATATTTTGGTGCGCCATGAACAAGCTGCAGGGCATGCTGCTGAAGGTTATGCACGCAGTACTGGAAAGGTAGGTGTTATGCTTGTGACTTCTGGTCCAGGCGCAACGAATGCTGTTACACCTTTGCAAGATGCTCTTATGGATTCTATACCTCTTGTTTGTTTTTCTGGTCAGGTAGCGACAACGATCATCGGAACAAATGGCTTTCAAGAAGCTGATACGGTTGGAATTACAAAGCCCTGTACGAAGCGTAATTGGCTGGTTAAAAACGTCAATGATCTTGCGGCTATTATTCATGAAGCTTTTTCTCTTGCTCAATCAGGTCGTCCTGGACCGGTTTTGATTGATATTCCTAAGGATGTTCAATTTGCTTCAGGAATTTATAGAGCACCTCAAGCGCCGACATTTATGCGTTCTTATTCAAAGCCGAAAGGGAATGCGCAGGCTATTGAAGAGGCTGTTTCTCTCTTAGTAGAAGCAAAGCGTCCTGTTATTTATTCTGGTGGTGGTGTTATTTCATCAGGGATGGAAGCTGTAAAGCTTTTGCGCGATTTAGTTCAACTGGGTGATTTTCCGATTACATCAACGCTCATGGGGCTTGGTGCTTATCCCGCTTCTGGCAAAAATTGGCTTGGAATGCTTGGGATGCATGGAACCTATGAGGCTAATATGGCCATGCATGATTGTGATGTTATGTTGGCTGTTGGTGCGCGCTTTGATGATCGTATCACAGGGCGATTGGATGCATTTGCACCTCATGCGCGTATTATCCATATTGATATTGATCCTTCTTCTATTAATAAGATCGTAAAAGTGAAAGTGCCCCTTATTGGTGATGTGGCTTGTGTTTTAGGAGATATGACGCAACTCTTAAAGATACAGAAACCAGCGTTTAACAGTGAAGTCCGTGAGGCGTGGTGGACGCAAATTAATCGCTGGAAAGCTCGTAATTCATTGGCATATATGGAAAAAAAAGATGTTATCATGCCACAATATGCTCTTGAACGACTTTATGCTCTTACTAAAGATGCATGTGCTTATATCACAACGGATGTCGGACAGCATCAGATGTGGGCAGCACAGTATTATCATTTTGATGAACCAAAACATTGGATGACTTCTGGTGGTCTTGGAACGATGGGGTATGGTCTTCCGGCGGCTATCGGTGTTCAAATAGCACATCCTGATGCGCTTGTTGTGTGTATTTCTGGTGATGCCTCCATTCAGATGAATATTCAAGAACTTGCAACAGCTATTCAGCATGATACACCAGTGAAAATTTTTATTTTAAATAATCAGTATATGGGGATGGTTCGCCAGTGGCAGCAATTGCTACATGGTAATCGTCTTTCTCATTCTTATACGGAATCTATGCCTGACTTTGTGAAATTGGCACAAGCTTATGGAGCCGTGGGAATTCATTGTTCAAAACCCGATGAACTTGATAATAAAATTCAGCAGATGATTGACTGTGATAAGCCAGTTCTTTTCGATTGTCGTGTTTATCATTTAGAAAACTGTTTTCCTATGATCCCATCGGGATGTGCTCATAATGAGATGTTATTACCCGATGAGGCAAGCGAGGAAGCTGTTGCAAATGCTGTTTCTTCCGAGGGAAAGATTCTTGTATAAAATGAATATGTTAACAAAATAGTAAAGGATGGTGATGAAGTCTTTGGAGTCTTCATCTCTGTCTCTTCTTTGTGGAGAGTTCCTATTATCCTTAGAGCTCATTTTATGATTTTCATTCTTTGTTTAAAGACATGGGGTGTATTATTATTTGTATGCGATGTTTGTTTTTTTAATTCATATGTTCACATTAATAGCTATTTCGTTGCATTTTTTAGATAATATATTGAATTGTCTGTTATAAATTAATTATGTTGTCTCATATATGAAAGATTCCATTGTGCAAGAAAAAAGCCACCGTGCTTGAAGGGGGCAACCATGCAAACCGTCATACTTGTGAAAACAATAGAAAAGTTTGTCACTATGTTTTGGTTTCGCATTATGAAATTACTCCAAATCGCTCTTTCAAGGGATTGATAGGAAAATCCCCCTAGCGGCTTGAAAGGAAGGGCAAATATAACAAAGATCAAACGCAGCCATAGAAAATCAATTGGCCACCATAGCTTATAATCAGGTAGTAATCTCACCTGATTATGCGGGGGAAATCCATACATATGAGATGTGTAGTCAATATATATAAACCGGAATAATACTCAACATCGTATCATTATCAGGACATTAACATTGAAAATCAAATATTCTTTCTTTTATTTGTTCTACATATTTATGATTCCATAAATCTGCAGACACAAACACTCTTTGAATCCACCGCATTGGATTTTCATAACTATCAAATGATCCAAAAAATTTACCTCCAGAGTGTAGAGCCATTCTGTTATCAATGTATAATAATCTTCCTAGTTGTACATCAATTCCAAAAGATACAGTCTTCATAGCTTCATAAAAATGATTTAAAGCTTCCTTAGCTTTTTTTGACTGTGGCTCTAACATGCCCAGATAAAAAACAGCGCTGATATCTGGGAATTCACCGTCCTCTCGAACTAGGAGGCACTTTACTTGTAGAGGTTACCCAATTTCTCCTCTATAGAGAAAATTAATTATATATAAATTATCCCTTAAGCTACTCAAATCCTTCTCACTTAAAAGTTTTAAAGCTAGATGTGCACCAGATATTCTCGTTAACGGGCCATCAACATCATTGCGAACACCAGAAAAATATCCCGTTAGGAGATAAATTTAAACTCGTTATAAATTTTAGTGCAGTATTTTCTATATGAAAATCTAACTCAACTTCAGATCCTAATCCTGTATAATCTTTTTTATTATCCTCTAAAGGAACTAGGTTGTTTACTATATGTTCGCCTTCAAATTTAATTGAATAAGGCTCTCCGATTAATAAAGAAAACATCATAATTAAATTTTCGCTAATATAGCCACTTTTACAAGACGCATCTAAATTATAAGGATTAGGTGACGTATTAATTTGTCTATCAATTGGAAGGTTTTCAAAGCTTAAATATGCTCTAGGGGTAATAGACATCTTTTGATTCATAAGAATTGTCAATATTCTATGGGGTAGCAGCGAAAATGCTATTTTTTTTAGCTTAACCGAATATTCAATACCACCGTATGGATCATAAATAACATGGTCTAAAGCCTCCCAAAGTTTGTCTCTTTCGCCATTGCTCAACTCAAAGTTAGTAAATAAGTGTCTGTAAAATCTTGGATTAATCCAAATAATGGTGGAGCAGTAATAATTGCGATTTGATTTACATATATTGCTAAACCCAGAGAAAGTCCAACGCTTTCTTTCGACGAAGAGTCTACAATATAAGCAACTCAAGGGCCATACCATCCTAATCCAAAAAAACCTAACCAAGCAGATAAAATAGTTAAATAAATTATCGATCCACTAATACCCAAAATTAATATTAAAAATCCAAAAACGACTGCAATCATGCAAAAGAAGACAGGAAAAAATCGTCCTTTTCTACAATGATCACTCCACGCTGCTAAAATAATTCTTCCTAAGGCACCAGAAGCCTGTGAAACAAAGAACAAATAAGCACTTTTATCTAAAGACAGGTGATAGATTCTATAAAAATAAATCATTATAAAAATGGTTAAAACATATTAAACTATCACAAGTGAAACGCCTGAAAAAATAATATTTTTCATATACGGCATATATGGCGCAGCCAACATCGCAAGACGAGACAATACCTTTGCATGGAACGAAACTCTTGCCTTACTTTCTGGAACGAGAGCTACAACTTTTTCTGGTGCGTGATAAAAAATAATAAAGATACATCCCCCTAAAAAAGAAACGATGGCACCGACCAAAAACGCACCTTGTATGCCATAGACAAGCGCACTAGCAGGAAGAACCATCCCAGCTAATGTCCCCTACCTAATGGTAGCCCCGCTTGCTTTATTCCCATTGCAAATCCGCGCTGCGATTTTGGAAACCATGAAGAAACAGATTTAGCGCCACCGGGTTGAGCAGAACTATAAAATCCCCCTACAATTAGCAAACAGACCAAAAGGGAAATATAGTTATCTGCGATTGCTCCCAACAAAAGAGCGACAGAAACACCGACCGCTCCAACTCCAACAATATAGCGCTCGTTATGTCTAGTAATTCGCCAGCTACAAGTAACCCAATAATAGGTAGGAATTGCGCTGCTGAAGACAGCAAACCTATCTGAGAGTCACTAAGCGAGAAATCCTTCTTAAAAAATTCAGCTAAAGGACCAATCCCTTGAACAAAGAAGCAAGCTGATGCTTGAGCGATAGTGGCAACAAGCAATATAATCCATCTATAATAATTTTTTTCTATAAATTTATTATTGCTCACTATGCCCCCTCCAATTAAAGTGTATTCCAATAAAGTAGCCTTTTTTTAATAATGCTTGCAACAATAAATTAGGTATTTTATGCTGATTACATAAAAATCTGTCAATACGATTGGTCTTAATATGAAAGCTAAGGAATATGCTTAATTTAAGGAAATAAGCTATTATGTGTCGTGCAAATTTGATACGCTAGCGATATAAGATAAATTTTACAAACATTGGCTCATCCGGCATTAAGCGCTCTTCATAAAAGACGCTATATTTTGGCAAGCTTTTTCAAAATAATTCTCAAAGCTTTCTTCAGTCACATAGCCCAGATGCGGTGTGCAAAGAACTCTATCTGATTGCAATAATTTGCTCTCATATACCGGCTCGCTGTCATAAACATCCAGTGCAAAGTAAGTTGAATTTTCCAAACTTAGTATTTTTTCTATCGCCCCTTTTTCAACCAAAGCTGAACGCGCTGTGTTGACAAAAATAGCATGAGGTTTCATGCTCAATAGGTCATCTAATTGAATGATTTCTCTGGTTTTATCGCTTAAACGTAAATGTACGGATATAATGTCAGGACGTGTAAAAAATTCATCTTTTGAATGCGTAAAATGATAACCTAAATTTTTTGCTTCTTGCGTTGAACGTTCGCTCCCATAAACCAAAATGGACATGCCAAAAGCTTGAGCATATTGAGCAACCATTTTACCAATACGCCCAAACCCGAATATTCCAAGAGTAGCCCCTTTCATTTGGTTGCCAAATGTTGTTTGCCATCGTCCTTTTTTCATATCAGACACAGATTTACAGAGTTTTCTACGCGCAGACATAATTAAGAGCCACGCAAATTCAGCAGCAGAAGTTGGATCTCCACCACCGTCTAATATTTCAATTCCTAAGTCTCTACAAGCTTCTATATCAATATGTGAACCTATGGGGCCTGTTTGGCAGATTAATTTTAAATTTGGCAGTTTCAGGAGAAGATTTCTATCAACCATGGTCCGCTCTCTGATTAAGATAAGAATATCTATCTCTTTGAGCTTATCTTCTAAATCACATTCTTTAGCTAAATTATTTATAACAAGCACTTCATGCGATTTCATTAATTTTGTAATAGACTGTAATGTTAGGGTAGCTTTTTGATAGTCATCTGGAATTAATATTTTCAATTTAAATCTCCCGTTTCATTCATCAATATTTGAGCTCATTATTTCATTTCTAAAACAACCAAAAAGCAATCTCATCGCTGATATTTTGACATAACGCCAAGCCTATTAACAAATTATACCCCTTGATTTCATTGTTGTTTCTAGCAATAAGAATAGCATTAATCAGTTAGTTTTTATAAACTTTAAAACATTGCGACAAAAAGTTTGACTCAGTAGATGGAGAATTGCGCTTTTCTCATATTCTAGAGGACGGACCTGAAGTGCTACGCTGGACTGAAACCCATGTCCCAGTTTTCTTATAATAGACTACCAAGAAGGCCATACTTACGAACCAGATTTTATTGTCGAAACAGAAAACGCTACATATTTGTGCAAGATAAAGCGGGCTTTATATAAGCGTGATGTCTCTCTTTATTCGTTGAGATATAACTTATTTGTAGCATGAAGAGTAAATTTATTAAAATCGTGATAAGAGGGAAATAGGAAATATATAGGTGTATCATCATAGGGTTAAGTCGTTTTGTTGAGAGCTATTTCTATTTCTGCCAAAAGGTTTTTGATATATTTAATTATTATTTCGTAATAGTGGATGTACTTTATTTTTATGTGCAAGAAAGCTGAGTGATTGTGTAAAATAGTATTCATAAAATTACATTATTCTTATCCTGTTAAGGACATTTTTTCTAGCGAGGGTTTTGCAATTGCAATGCTCTTTTTCTCATTCTAAATTTTGGTTAGAAAAAGCGTATATAGGTATTATTTTAAATTTAAGACATGCATATTCCATTGTTGGTGTTACTGTTGTAAAAAATGATATTTTATTTGATAAGTATAAGGTGTTACCAAGAAGATCGATGTATAGATAAAATTTAGATTGCTACAATATCTTGAAAAAGCAATGGGTAAATAATTGATAATTGTGCTATGAAAGTTGTTAGATGGGCGTGTGTCAGCAATTCTTAATAAAAAAGTTTTTCTTGATAGTTGGTTTTTTTCAAAATAGTGCTCTTTTTATGCAAATTTTATGTTGGTAAGTCATGCAGTTTTCACCGGAACAGGATAATGCATTGAAGGCTGTTGCTGCGTGGTTGAAAGAGGGGCGTTCTCCACTTTTTCGCCTCTTTGGCTATGCGGGGACGGGTAAGACAACGCTGGCACGCTATTTTGCTGAAACAGTTGATGGTTCTGTTCAGTTTGCGGCGTTTACAGGCAAAGCGGCACAGGTTTTGCGCTCTAAAGGTGCCAGTAATGCTTGTACTATTCATTCGTTGATTTATTGTCCGCGTGGGGAAGAAGAAGTTTCCGATGAAGTTACGGGAAAGAAGTCTATTGCACCGACATTTGCATTAAATCGGAGGAGTGCAGCTGCACAAGCTAAGCTCATTATTGTCGATGAGTGCTCGATGGTAGATGAAAAATTGGCGCGTGATTTAATGAGCTTTCGGACGCCAATTCTTGTTCTTGGTGATCCAGGTCAATTGCCTCCTATATCAGGTGGAGGATTTTTTTCTAATGGAGAACCAGATTTTCTTCTTTCAGAAATTCATCGGCAAGCGCGGGATAATCCGATTATACGTCTTGCTATGGATGTGCGTGAAGGACGCGATATTGCTTATGGTGACTATGGAGAAGCGCGCGTTGTTACACGTAAAGAGGTCAATCAACAATTGGTTTTGGATGCTGATCAGGTATTGGTAGGGGTTAATCGTACGCGCTACCTTTATAATCAGCGTTTGCGTGTGTTAAAAGGATTTACAGCAGATTATCCGCAAGCAGGAGACAAGCTTGTGTGCTTGCGAAATGATCCTACTAAAGGTTTGTTGAATGGCTCTTTATGGAAGGTGATGACTTCACAGAAGGAAACAGTTAAACCAAGTATTAATCTTCTTGTGAAACCAGAAGAAAGTGAGCGTGGGGTAGCAAAGATTAAACTGTTAAAAGCAGCGTTTGAAAACCCTGATCAAGAAATTTCATGGCAATTAAAAAAGCGATATGATGATTTTGATTATGGGTATGCATTAACGGTTCATAAAGCGCAAGGTTCTCAATGGAATAACGTCGTTTTGTTTGATGAAAGTTTTGCATTTCGTGATATGTATGCGCGCTGGCTTTATACGGGAATTACGCGCGCAGCAGAACGTTTAATGATTGTTCGATAGAAAAAATATGTATATTATCTAAGTTTCAGATGGAAAATGCCTTTTTTCTATCTTGTTACACACTATAGAAAAATGGAAATGGGCATGGCGGTAAAACTTTCGGTTAATCTTAATGCTGTTGCTGTTTTGCGTAATCGACGGAATCTTCCGTGGCCAAATATCACGCATATTGGGCATATAGCGCTTGCTGCTGGAGCAGCAGGTTTGACTGTTCATCCACGCCCCGATGAAAGGCATATTCGTTTTGCGGATTTGCCAGATATATACTGTTTAATCAAGAACAATTTTCCTGCGGCTGAGTTTAATATTGAAGGTTATCCCAGTGATCAATTTTTGGATATTGCTGAAAACTACGCGGATCAGATTACCCTTGTTCCTGATGATCCAAATCAGCCAACGTCTGATCATGGTTGGAATTTTTCTCATGATGCGGAATTTTTGGCACCCGTTGTTAAGCGTTTGAAAAAAAGAAAGATTCGTGTATCACTTTTTGCTAATCCTACTATCGACGGTCTTGATATTGCTAAAGCAATAGGGGCTGATCGTGTGGAATTTTATACGGGACCTTACGGTGGTGCATTTCAGGAAAAAATAAAACAGGATCAAGAGCTCAATAAACTTGTTTTAGCAGCAAAAAAAGCCAAAGAACTGCAATTAGGTATCAATGCAGGTCACGATTTGACGATTGCTAATCTTCCTGCTCTTATCAATCGTATTCCTTGGCTTGATGAAGTTTCTATTGGCCATGGGCTCATTGCCGATGCATTAGAGTATGGAATGCGTGATACTGTTCAGCGTTTTGTTCGGTTATTATCGTAATCTTTTTCTCTCTATGAAATTGAAAGAGAAATTTTTATAAAGCTTTGCCAATTTATCTTAAAAAATAATATATGTTTAGATAACTAGCACTATTAGCGTGCATTATAAATATTCTATTGTTGCTCTGTTTATTGGTTGCTTTCTATCTTTTGTTTTTGAGTGTATGCGATGTTTTTTATTTGTACTATCTATTAGGGAGAAGAAATAGGGATTGGAAGGTATTTTCCTTGTAAAAGAGTGCGTAGGGTTTTTATGGATCAATACACAAATTTTCTTGATGTTTGAGCTCATTTTACGGGTTATCTGTAAATAGTATAATGTAAAATCATCCATGGATGATATGAAGTCTATTGCTATCATCATTTTATTGGCTAATTCAATGTTGTGGCAGTTTTTGGCATATAAGGGTTTTGATGATATTGACTTGTAGCTTTATGAAGTAAAGAGAGTGGTGTGCAATAAATCTTAGGCGATTATAGGGGGCCTAGAAAAGGGCTCGAGCACATTAAAAGTTCTTTATAAGGCGCCATAAATGAATAACATAATGGCAGTATGGGGGTGTTCTTTTTCGCGTGAGAAGCGTGGATATTAAAGAACGTAAAAATTAAAATGTTCTCTTTATTATTCTAAAAATATTGTTGTATATGCTTTTGAATATTGTATTAAAACAATACTTGTTATTTTGTAATTTTTCTTGCTATCCGTATTGATTTGGTTCATGTTAAAAATTGTATATTTTATCTTAATTTTTAGAATATAGTTTTTTGTTGCACGATAGAAGAGTAAAATATTAGCAAATATATTTTCTTTAGAAATCTTGTTTTGCGTAATTATTCTTTTTGTAGAATAGTAGTTGAAGTTGATTTGGGGATCTGTATATGTTTTGGGTATGTTTGGGGACTACAGTTTTTTTTATGCAATATGTAAACTTTAAAAATTATTCAATTGCTATGTTCTTATAAGCGGTGTTTTTTGTCTTTATAAGTGTGTGATGCACTGAAGATAATGTTTCTTATTTAATAAAAATAATCTGAAATCCAGTTTAAATAGAAAAAGAAGGAAGTTTTTATGCTTGTTTATTATGATCGTGATGCGGATGTTAATCTTATTAAAGGGAAAAAAGTAGCCATTGTTGGTTATGGTTCTCAAGGGCGTGCGCACGCTTTAAATTTGAAAGATTCCGGTGTAAAAAATGTGCAAATAGCTTTGCGTTCAGGGTCGGAAACAGTTAAGAAAGCTATGGCAGATGGTTTTGAAGTGGTGAGTGTTGCAGAAGCAGCAAAATGGGCAGATCTCATCATGATGGCAACACCAGATGAATTGCAAGCTGATATTTACAAAGAGCATATTCATGATCATTTACGTGATGGGGCAGTGATTGCTTTTGCGCATGGTTTGAGCATTCATTTTGGCTTGATTGAACCTAAAAAACACGTTGATATCGTGATGATTGCTCCTAAAGGTCCAGGGCATACAGTTCGTCATGAATACCAACGTGGTCGTGGTGTTCCTTGCTTAATAGCGGTGGCACAAGATGCTTCAGGGCATGCTCATGATGTAGCATTGTCTTATGCATGTGGTCTTGGTGGTGGACGTGCTGGGGTGATTGAAACAACATTTAAAGAAGAGTGCGAAACTGATCTTTTTGGTGAACAAGCGGTTCTCTGTGGAGGTCTTGTTGAACTGATTCGAGCAGGTTATGAAACATTAACACAAGCAGGTTATGCACCGGAAATGGCTTATTTCGAGTGTTTACATGAAGTTAAACTGATTGTTGATCTCATGTATGAAGGGGGCATTGCAAATATGAATTATTCGATTTCTAATACAGCTGAATGGGGCGAATATATGTCTGGTCCACGCGTAATTACGGATGAAACCAGAGCAGAAATGAAACGTATATTGAAAGATATCCAAACAGGTAAATTTACATCAAATTGGATTCAAGAATATAAAGCTGGTGCTGCTCATTTTAAAAGTATGCGGCGTTTAAATGATAATCACCCTATTGAAGAAGTTGGTAAAAAACTTCGTTCTATGATGCCTTGGATAAAATCTAACGCTTTGGTTGATAAAGAGCGTAATTGAAGCTTCTACAGAGATGTTTTGTCAATAGCTTTTATAATTTTATAGATAAATATCAAAAAAGGGTAGCTTTAGTTACCCTTTTTTATATGTTTTGTGCGACATAAGCTTTATTTTTTATTTTTTTGCATAATTCTTTTTTCCAAAAAGAAAGTATAGAATTCCTAGAAATATGAACCACGCTGGAGTGTATTTTAAAGCTATGGCAGTATCAGCTTCTAATGACAATAAATAAATAATGAATGCAAAGAAGATTAGAAGAGTCCAACACATAAAAATACCTCCAGGCATTTTATAAGGAGATACGGCATGTTGGAGAGGACGGTTGCGACGATAGACAATATAGCTGATTAAAATTATAGACCATACAAATATAAACAAAATTGCTGCGATTGTGGTTACAATTGTAAAAGCACTTATGATTGTTGGTGATAGCGATAAAACTGCATAACCTAATAAGATACATAAGCAGGAAAAGAGTAATGCATTGGCTGGAACGCGGTTGCTAGAAAGTTTTCCTAAAAATTTAGGTGCTCCCTTTTGCGCTGCGAGACCGTATATCATGCGGCTGGTAGAAAAAATACCACTATTGGCTGAAGATGCGGCAGCTGTTAGAACAACAAAGTTCATCAAACCAGCAGCGGTTGGAATACCAATAAGTGCATACATCGTTACAAATGGGCTTTTTTCTGGAATGATTTGATTCCAAGGAGTGACGGACATAATCACAATGAGAGAGAAAATATAAAAGAAAATAATACGGATTGGTATCGAATTGACAGCTTTGGGCAAAACTTCTTGTGGTTCTTTGACTTCAGCTGCAGCTGTTCCAGCGAGTTCAATGCCAACAAAAGCAAAAATAACAATTTGAAATCCGGCAAAAAATCCTGTAATGCCTCGAGGAAAGATATTTCCGCCGTTCCATATGTTGCCAAGGGAGGCAACGGTGCCGTTCGGGGAGATAAAGCCAGTAAAGATCATGTAAAATCCTACAATAATTAATACTAAAATTGCTAGGATTTTGATAAGGCCAAACCAAAATTCGAGTTCGCCAAATAGTTTTACGGCTACGAGGTTAAATATTAAAAAGGAAAGGATACCTATGAGAACAGGAATCCACGAATTGAGTTCAGGCCACCAAAAGTGCGTATAACTAACAATAGCAATAATTTCAGCAGTTCCGGTTACAATCCAGCACAACCAATATGTCCAGCCGATAAAAAATCCAACACTTGGACCAAGAAGATCGGTTGAAAAATCAATAAAAGATCGATATTGCGTATTAGAAAGCAGTAATTCTCCCATAGCACGCATTACGAAGTATATAGCGCAACCAATAATAGCATAAACTAATAAGATTGAAGGACCAGCGACGCTAATTGTTTTTCCTGATCCCATGAAGAGACCTGTTCCAATAGCTCCACCCAGGGCTATAAGTTGGATGTGGCGATTATCTAGCCCACGTTGCAATTTTTTCTTAGGTTTTTTTTCTAAATTTTGTTCATTCATTTTTGGGAAGTTCCCCTTAAGTTATTTTTAAATAAAAATTATCCTAAAAAAGGTAATCCCTTCTATCGGAACACACTATGGTTAAGGAGTAAAGGAATTTTTTTCTATGACTATATGTGAACAAAGAAAAACATTATGAATTAATGGAATAATTACTTTATAAATAATAACTAAAATATAAATTATATTATAATTTTTATGTTTTATACATATATTATAAATATTTATTATAAATAGAAAAATATTTTCATAGAATATATTTTATTGTAGATAGCTACTAAGATATATCCTGTTTAGAGCTGTATTTTTAATTTTGATAAAAAATTGAATATAAATTTTAGGGGGGCGGTTTTAGATAAAATCTCATGTTTTATTAGTAAACAATGTCAGTGAAGTTTATAGAGAATTCTTTACAGAATAGCGCGTTTCTTATCCTATAATGCAGTAAAATACTGTTGTTTAGGGTAGTGATATAAAGCATATAAAATTTTACACATTAAGTATTTTTAGAATGTAGGGGGGGTATTTAGGGCGGGGTTAGCCCGTAGAGCCTTATGTAGGTGAACCATATAAAGTGGTTAGCAGCATCCCCCTTAACAAAGTTGGATTGTTTACAAACCCAGACTTGCGAGGAACCCTCGTCTTTTGATGTGTGAGGAGGAGGTTAAGTAGAAAAAGGGTAACTTTAGTTACCCTTTTTTGAGATGTTTTGTATAGATTTTATTTGTTCTTTGGAGCGATTTTTTTTCTTATAAATATAAAATACATTATACCTAAGAAAATAAACCAAAAGATACTGTATTTTAAAGCTGTTAGGGTATCATGTTCTAATGTCAACAAATAGAGCATGAAAGCAAAAAAAACTAACACGATTCCGCACATAATAACACCTCCCGGCATTTTGTAGACGGATTCAGCATGTAGATGAGGGTGATTGCGACGATACACAATATAGCTAATCAAAATGACGGACCATACGAATAAAAATGCAATCGCTGAAATGCTCGTCACAATTGTAAAAGCACTTATGATGCTTGGAGATGATGATGCAATTGTATATCCTACTAAAATACATAGGCAGGAAAAGAACAGAGCATTGGCTGGAACATGGTATTTGGAAAGCTTCCCTAAAATTGGAGGAGCACCTTTTTGTGTTGCAAGCCCGTATATCATGCGGCTAGTCGAAAAAATACCACTATTTGCTGAAGAGGCAGCGGAGGTGAGAACAACAAAATTGACCAAACCAGCAGCTATTGGAATGCCTGCAAGCCAAAACATGGAGACAAAGGGACTTTTTTCTGGAACGATTTGATTCCAAGGTGTAACGGACATAATCACAGCGAGAGAAAGGATGTAAAAGAGTACAATACGCACTGGTATTGCATTAATTGCTTTAGGGAGAACTTTTTTAGGCTCTTTAACTTCAGCTGCCGTTGTTCCAGCAATCTCTATACCAACAAAAGAAAAAATGGCAATTTGAAATCCAGCAAAAAAACCTGTAATTCCTCGCGGGAAGATATTTCCATCGTTCCATACATGGTTAAGAGAGGCAACAGTACCATTTGGAGAGGTAAAGCCTGTAGCGATCATATAGAATCCAACAATAACTAATGCCAAAATTGCTACGACTTTGATAAGACCAAACCAGAATTCAAGTTCACCGAAAAATTTTACGGCAAGGAGGTTAAGGATTAAAAAGAAACCAATGCAAGCAAAAACAACAATCCATGGATTAAGTGTTGGCCACCAGAAATGCATATAGTTAATGATAGCAATAATATCTGCAGCTCCAGTTACAACCCAGCTTAACCAATAGTTCCAGCCCACAAAGAAAGCGACTCCCGGTCCTAGCATATCGGTTGAAAAATCAATAAGGGACCGGTATTGTGAATTAGAAAGCAATAATTCTCCCATAGCACGCATTACAAAGTATAGGGCACATCCAATAATCGCATAAACGAGTATGATGGAAGGTCCTGCCACACTAATTGTTTTTCCTGATCCCATGAAGAGACCTGTTCCAATAGCTCCACCGAGGGCTATAAGTTGTACGTGACGGTTATCCAGGCCACGTTGTAGTTTTATCTTAGGACCATCTTTTAAATTTTGTTTACAGTTCATTTTTTGGGGGTTCCCTTTAATTATTTTGAGGTTAAATTACACTAAAAAATGCATCATTCTGTATCGAAGCATGATATAAATGAGGTGTAAAGGAAAAAAACGTTTTTTATAATTTTGTGTGGATAAAGACAAGAATATGGTTTTGAAAAAAGAGGATGTTTTCCTCTTAAATAACGTAACAGATATTTGAATAGGGAGTTTTTAATTGTTATTATTCATAATGGTGAGAGTTTTAATTTTGGCTCAAATAGCGCTCAAAGGTTCTCATCTTAGTTTAAGAAACAGTTCTTAATGATAGAAATTTAAAATGATTTTTAAAATCACTTTTTTGTTTCATAAACGAAAAGAGGAATATCATAGCTTATTTTTTCTAAAGTGATGAATAAGGATTTTGTTTAGATAGTGATAACATTTTATAAAAGGTTGCGAGAAATTCACATCGTTTACACAAAAATCCTTGAGACTATGATAAAGAAATGCAGCGAATTCAGTTATACAAAGAAAAAAACTGGGGATTGTATAAGCTCTGTTAGAGGTTGAGCTATTCATCGTGAGAGACAGAATCAGGAAAAGATTGCTCTATTAGCTTTGCAATTTGTTATCAAAAGATAAAATTGTTCCTGTCGCTATATTAATCGCGCCTTTTATCCGCCGCTTTTTAAAGCGGAGCTGGCAAATGATATAAAAATGGTCGTTAAAGTAAACCATGCAAAGATGTTGAAAGAATGTATTGTGACAAGTTCAAAGCCTTTTTTAATTCCACCGCCAGAAGACAAAAATTTCGGGAAGTCCGTTATATAAAATATTGATACTTTGGGATTTAGTATTTGTGTCAAAAAACCGTCCATATAGCTGGTGAAAAGTTTTGTTTTACCAATAGCACTCTTTTCATTTGTTGATATTGTTTTGAATTTAAGCTGTGTTTTCCAGATTTAATCGATTTAAAGCCCATGTATAATAAAGTGCTGCCACCCATGAATTTTACTAAAAAAATAGTGTTTTGTTGTTGAGAATGAGCGCTGATACACTTAGGTATGGAAAATGTCTCATGCACATATGTTGCTGTACACAATCCTAAAACGTTTACAAATGCGTTCTTTCTTCCTAATCTCGTTGTCTTAGTGATGATAAGGGCCATATTCGGCCCCAGTAAGATGACTAAAATTAAGTGAGATGACTAAAAAAAATGAAACAATGAAAAAGGTCAGTATTTGATGATTCATTTTACCTTTAGCTCTGAAATTAATTGATCTTTGAGATATAATTCTATTCTGTCAAACTGAGAAAGTTTTCCTACACCCTGTGGAGTACCTGTGTATATGAGATCACCACGTCTTAGCTGAATGTAGTGACTCAAAAATGATATTATCTTCTCAAAGCTAAAGATCATATTTTGCGTATTGCCAACTTGTCTTGTTTCGCCATTCAGCTTCATTGCAAAGGTTATTGGGTTGTTTATTTTTTCCTTGTTTATGAAGTCAGAGACGTATGCGGCGCTTTTAAATCCTTTAGATAAAAGCCAAGGCAGCTTTTTTTCTTTCAGTTTTGTTTGCAAATCCCGCGCTGTGAGATCAAGACCTATTGCTATGGCATCATAGCATTCTTCTGCTTCTGCCTCCGTGACCATGAAAGCATCCTTTGAGATTTTGAGCACAATTTCAGTTTCAAAATGTATTTCTTTTGAAAAATCAGGGAGATAAATTTCATTGTCTAAAACGAGTGAACTGTTTGGCTTGCTAAAGATAACGGGTTCATCTTCAACAACATTGCCTAGTTCATGAACATGTTCAACATAATTGCGTCCAACACAGTAAATGTCATTTATCATAGGAGCCCTCCAAATTTTTTATTTTCTTTTTGTATAGGTAAGAGAGAACTTTGCAAACAACATTTTTTCTTATCTCGTGTTGTGCGTTTTCTGAACAAGAGGTATTGTGTGGGTTGATAACTAACCACGATGACAGTTCTTGGCATTATCTCTCTTTTGAAGAGTGCCCAATCTTACAGTCTTTAAGAGATAAGAAACACTGCTTTCATTTTGGTTGCTAATCGCGTGAAATTCCTTCAATACTTTAAAGGTGTTTTTGGTCGTCTACGCAGCGATCAGTAGGGTCTGAAAACCCTAAAGTTCGATCATAAAATGAGCCCACTCTGTGGGTGTCTCAGAATTCTGGGAGATTTTGCTATGTCCAAGTTCGATGAGCACTAAAAGCGAAAAAAGCTGATTCAAACTCAGTACTTTTAGGCTTCAGGAATATGAATGAGAGGGCGATCGCACCTGCACAAGCCCCCTTGTGTTTCTTTGCGGTATGTTCTGATACATAAGTTGGCAAGCGTCGTAAAACACAAGATGATGCTGTCGAGCTCGATGTCTCAGATCTCGCTCTACCAGCTACCAACTGATGCTCAAAAGCTTTGAGAAAAAGCAAGCCAATGAGATCAATGCCGTTGTGGCATCTATGGACGAAGAAGAGCTCTATGGAAAAGAGCTTTATTACCTATACATTCTCCAAAGCCGTTAAGAATGAACTTTTAGCTCCTTATAAGATTATTATTTGGGGTGTTGATGAAGAGGAAGTCAGTTAATCCATTCAACATCTGATAACAGATGAGAATTATAAACTTATTCTTGATGATAAAATCAAGATCATAGGCTGTCATCAAGCCTTTGCTAAAATAGATCTGAAGGTTGACTTGAGTGATGACCCAAATCTCATGCGTCGGGCTTTTGAAACGATAGCATAATTTTGAGAAGTAATGGGTGAAGGGGTAGGGGATGTCGATAAATCTTTCTTTGCATTAAGTAAATATAATTCGCCTTTAAATTGTGGTAAGATAATCTCTGTTGAGTAACGGTCATGCCCATTTTTATCTTACCATTTGCGTGTCTGTAATTTGCCTTCTACGTAAATCTTTGAACCTTTGTTTAGATATTGAAGTGCAATTTTTGCCAAATATGGATTAAAAATCACAACTGAATGCCATTCTGTTTTCTCTACTTTTTGATTGGTCTTTTATCTATATAGGTCTTAGAAGTTGCCATACGAAAATTGACTACCTCGGCTCTAGAATTCATTGTTTTGCTTTTGGTATTAGCAGCTAAATAGTCAATTAACATCACTTTATTTAGCATATTTGTAGCCCCATTAAATTAGCAATTTAATATGTAAAAATCTTAACATAATTCGTACTTTTTCAATCGTTTAAGTTTATTAATAATATTTTTAAAGTATTACATTACAATATTATTTGACAAATCATGCATCAAAAGACCATGTCACATAAATGGTACGGCTTTCTTGTTTCTGCTTTTAACTTTTCAGTAAATATCATTTCATTAAGAGTCTGTATTAAACTTTTTTGTTCGATCTTCATTTTATGAAGAAATGGTGAGGCTAAATGAAACGAGAAGTGCTGCTTAGGGAATTACGTAAAGAAGCCAGAAAAAGAGGCATTCATTACAGTAAAGCTCCTGATGCAGGCAAAGGGTCACATTATTTGGTAACTTTTGGAGACAAGACAACCGTTATAAAATCTGATGACTTGACTCCACTTTATGTGAAAATAATAAAAAAGTAGTTGGGGGTATGAGCTGTTTTCTCAAAGGCTTAAATTTTTTGTTTCAAAAGTATTTTGATTATGACGAGGAGACATAAACATGGAATATACTTATCAAGCAAAACTGGAATCTGATTCAGATGGTAGTTTTATTGTAACCTTTCCAGGTGTACCAGAAGCAATAACAGCTGGAGAAAATAGAACTGAGGCATTAGAGAATGCTGTTGAATCTTTAGGGTTAGCATTACGGAGCTTGTCCTATGCGTGGTCTGCCTTTACCGATGCCACAACAGTATAAAGACTTTGTAGAGGTTACGGTAGATGCGTGGAATGCTCTTAAACTTGCAGTAGTAGAAGCCTTTAATGAAGCGAATATCACAAAAACAGAATTGGCAATTGTTTGGGTAAAGACGCATTCTTGATCTAAATTATCCAACTAAGCTTCAAACACTAGAGAAAGCACTGAGTCTTCTTGGCAAGCAAGTCATTATTACAATCAAAGATGCAGCTTGAACTTTCTCTTCACTTAGAAAATTAGTCTCTGAAGCTAAGCAGCCCCCGATAGTTTTTTATCTCCTTGTTGATTTTATCTATGAACGTTGAGAAGAGACAACGCCATTTAATCTGAACAGTTTTATAAAATCGGAATTTTACTATGGCTTTTTAATGGAGCACTGTAGTGTGTAAATAGATATATTTATTAAACTGCGTGTACGTAACATAAGAAATAATACACAGACTAAAAGAGAATACCAAACAGCAATATCTGAGTATTAAAAAAGTACAGTATCCAATGAAAATAAAACTTGTACTCCACGTACTTAGAAATGACAGGTAAAGAAACCATTTCTTTATAACTACTTGGGAAAATTAAAACGACAAGCGCTAAACTTATTAGCTTTAAGAGTCTGTGCATGTACTGTTGTAAATCACGTGTTAATGTCTTCCAACCTGTTGTATTGCCGCATTTGTATTTTGGGTTGCTCTGTAATTCAGAAGGAATATTAGAATTGCATAAAATTGCAAAAACCGTTGTGACTATTACCAAAGAAACAAACGCAAATGTCAAAATATTCTGAATAAAGTCAATTTTTATTCCTGAAAAACATAAAAAATATAAAAGTTATAACGCCAAACAAGGCTCTTAGCTGCTTATCTGTAAACATATTAATTTCCTGCGGTTTTCGATAATTTTTGATCTCTCTGTTGATCTCGTCTATAAGAGGTTTGTAATTGAGAACGCTTTTCGGAATAGACCACCATAAGCTCATGCTTTTACTTGCGCTTTGGTACTAAATCCGCATTACTTAGGTGCTTTGTAATACTGATCAGTATCAAATTTTTCACACTCTCTTGTACCGTCTTCATATTCGTAGAGGTTGTAAAAATACTCCTCTGCTCCGTTTCCTCCATGGTGCATATCCCACCGCCGTTGCAACAAACCTCTTTCGCATGGGCTGTTTACGGTTTTTTAAGAACAGATGTTTTAAAATGGATATGCTTTAATTCTAATTTTACAAATTTGTCTATTTGCCTCAAATTTGACCGTACAGAGCGTTTTATATTATAAATTTTTTATCATAAAATCTTGAATCGCTTTGTACGGTGCTTTTATGTCGATTTAAACGCACATCTAATCACAAAACGATCAGCATTTTTACTAGTTTGCTAACCTGCAATGTTTTTCATTGTTCCTCCAAGATCATTAAAATCCCTTCAAGCTTTTGCTTTTCAACCAACGTGAGTGGTCTTGAATTCTCTCTCATTGCCTTTTCTTTCAGATTTTTTTCACGGGTGTTCAAAACAGCCTTGCGTACAAGATTGGCTTTCGCCCAAAGATTGTTTTCTAAGTGATCTTGTAGCGCATGTCCTTTTGCACATGCCGCGTTAATCATTTCTCCTTTTGAGGCATTGCTTTCAAAACGATAGGATTCAAAATTGACAGTGCCACTCGTTATATTGCTGTCTACACGAGAAATTGTCCAGCCTGTCTTGGTATCTAGATCAAGGCAGAGAATGGTTTGTGTATTGATGATCATGTTCCCCCCATTAAGGCTGTTGCGTAATTTATATGTGAGCTATGACAGAGCGTGTTGTGATTGCCTGTCTTGAAAAATGTTTGTGAGAAAATACTTAAAACTACTTTTTGGCCAAATTTTTAACTGCCATTCAAGGAAAAATAAGCTTGGAAGCAGTTAATCTTCGAATTGATTCTTCTTGTTTTTAATTTATATCTTTTTGTGCATGTACTATTTCAGCTTCTTTATCTATTATTTTGTCTTTTTCATCTATCTCTTTTCTGAGCCTTTGCGTTGTTTTCAGGAGTCATGAAGAGTATAAGCCAACCCCACATTAGCAATAAAATAAATAACAACTGCTATTACTAAACTCAGATCTATCTCCATTCTATACCTCACTTACTTTTCTTCGTATTATCTTACTCCTGTTAAGAGCGTGAATGATGCTGCTGGTGTTGGAGAAATCTTAGGATTATTGATGAGGCGTTTGTTAGATGCAAATGACCTTGAAGAAGAGTTTAAGCATTACAAATCAGTTACAACAGAAGCTAAGCGAATTTTATCGAGCCCTGTTGTGAAAGCTGCTTAACGTTAAAAACATGACTCATTTCCTCATCCTTAAGGATGAGAAAATCAAGATTGACTGCCTCTCCACCCTAAAAGATGAGGAGGAGTTCAAAGTGCTAAAAAGGTACTTCAAAAAGCAGCAATGATTCGTATTTTAGCATCATCGTGGTGCCGTCTGATAGCGTTATAATGGCGTTGCGAAAGGTGGTTGAGAGGGTGGTTTGATTTTTATTGATTTTTAATAAATCATTGGGAAATAAGGGAAATTAAAGTATTCTGGTGCGGACGGCGGGACTTGAACCCGCAAGGTCTTCGACCGGCAGATTTTAAGTCTGCTATGTTTACCGTTTTCATCACGTCCGCGATGAGAGTTCTCTCATAAGCTATATCTTTTATTGAATCAAGAATTAATGACAAAAGAAACATTTTTCATTTTTTTAGTGAAATTTTGACTGACAATAGTTTTCTTTATCGCTAGAAAAAGCTTTTATAATGTAAATAAAGCATGAAATGATTAGTGTTATGAGTCAATTTATTCAAGACGTCACAAAAGCTATGGTGGGATTGCATCACGTGTTTGCTGAAACACCACTTCAAAGAAATGATTTTCTTAGTCAAAAGTATGATGCAGAAATTTATTTAAAGCGTGAAGATTTAACACCGGTGCGGTCTTATAAGATTCGGGGTGCTTTCAATTTTGTTTCAGAAATGCTTAGCAGTCTACCACCAGATTCTGCATTTGTTTGTGCTTCAGCGGGGAATCACGCGCAAGGGGTTTCTTTTGTTTGTCGTTATTTTAAACGTAAAGGCGTGATTTTTATGCCTATGACAACGCCACAACAAAAAATTGAGAAAACACGTATTTTTGGTAAAGAATTCATTGATATTCGTTTAATTGGTGAAACATTTGATCAATGTTATGAAGCTGCGCAATCCTTTGTCGTGGAGAGCGGTGGTGTAATGGCTCCACCTTTTGATGATATTCGCATTATTACGGGGCAGGCAACAGTGCTCTGTGAAGCTGCTTTACAATGGAAAAAACTCAATGGAGAAAGTGAGCCAGATTTAATGATTGTGCCGGTAGGGGGTGGTGGTTTGGCAAGTGGGGTGAGCAAGTTTTTACATGGATATGGTTGGAAAACAAAGCTTCGTTTTGTTGAGCCGCAAAGAGCTGCAAGTTTGCTTGCTTGTTTGGAGAGTGGAAAACGCGTCAAGCTTGAAAATATTGACACTTTTGTAGATGGTGCTGCTGTGGCTGAAATTGGTGCGCTAAACTATACAATTCTAAAGAATTTTTCCCCTGATTCTGTCATTACGGTTCCTGAAAATCGTGTTTGTTCTACGATGGTTGAAATGCTTAATGTTGAAGGTGTGGTCCTTGAACCGGCTGGTGCTTTATCGATTGACGCGCTTAACAGTATTCCTCCTCAAGAGTTAAAGGGGAAAAAAATTCTTCTCGTTATTTCAGGAGGTAATTTTGATTTTGAGCGTTTACCAGAAATTAAAGAGCGTTCTTTACGTTTCCAAGGGTTGAGAAAATATTTTATTTTTAGTTTTCCGCAACATCCTGGTGCATTGCGTCATTTTCTTTCCACATTATCACCAGATGATGATATCGTACGTTTTGAATATCTTAAAAAATCAGCGAGAAACTTTGGTTCTGTATTGGTTGCGATTGAAACAAAAAAATACGGTAATTTTTGTCTTTTAGAGGAAAAATTTCAAGCGTTAGGTTGGCGTTATCGTGATATTACTGATGATCAAACATTATTTGATTTCGTTATTTGAGAAACTGAAATTTTACTAAAACAAGAAGCATAATGATGAAACCTATTTTTTATTTGCTGCTGAGTCTGTTTTTCTTTTTGATTGTTAATCAACAGAGTTTAGCATCTCAGCCCACAATAATACAAAAAGCTGAACTTTCAAAAGTTGTTGTTGATGTCAATAATGCTATAAAAAACAGGGATTTTGCGCCTATTTCTCATTATATGCCTGAGCGACTTTATAAAGAGATGGCACATCGATTGAATACAACAGAGAGTGCTTTACGTAGTGATTTTCTTCAACAGTTGCATAGGAAATTTGAGGATTTGCCTTCTGGTGCTTATTATTTAGATAAAGAAAATATAGAGTATTTACAAACTGATAATGGGACTTTGTATGCTTTAATTCCAACAGTTCTTGAGATGAAGGATCGCATCATTCGATATAAAACTTTGGCGATTTTTGATAAAACCCAATGGTATTTAATTTATGGCGGTCAAAAAACTTTACAAAATCCAGTTTTTCTCGAGATTTATCCTGATTTTATCAAGGTACATTTACCGATGGACACAATCATTAAAAAGTAAACGATCTAAATATTGTTTTTTATTCATGATAAATGTATTTCGTAAAGTTCTTGCTTTTTTATCATAATCCAGGGATAATGGGGGTGAAGGCATTTAGGCTGGTTTGTTGGCTTTTTCTAAAGTGAAGTTTATACGCCTTTATCTTGATTTCAAGGTGCTCATGAGCTGCGCAGGCCGCTTTTAAAGCGTTGCTTCATTTAAAATGTCAGGGATTTCTCTTGCGCGGATTCTTGAGTGGAGAGTTCAGTTGGTTACTTGTTTTGAGTTCTTCAGCTGAGGAAAGATTGTATTTTGCCTATAAAAGAAGAAAATGTTTTTACAAAGTTAGGTTTGCCTACTCTTTTGATTAAAAATTTACTCATTGCTGGGATGAGTAAACCTAAACCTATACAAGAACAAGCTATTCCAGTAATGTTGAAAGGACACGATATTTTAGGTGTTGCTCAGACAGGTTCTGGAAAAACCTTGGCTTTTGGTTTACCTATTTTAAGTCAGATTTTGGCTTTGGGTGATAAACGCTGTCCTAAAACTGCACGCGCTTTGATTTTAGCTCCAACGCGTGAACTTGCTGTCCAGATTGATGAAACGATTCGCACTGTGGCGAAGGGAGCTCATCTTTCAACATGTCTTATTTTTGGGGGCGTATCACGTTTAAAACAAATTAAACGTATGGAAGCAGGTGTGGATGTTTTGATAGCGACTCCAGGGCGTTTGAGAGATCTTGTTGGTGAAAAGTGTGTTGATCTTTCCCAATCTCGTTTTTTGATTTTGGATGAAGCAGATCGTATGTTGGACATGGGGTTTATTCATGATGTCAAGCAAATTGCAAAGCTTTTGCATCAAGAGCGTCAGACAGCACTCTTTTCTGCAACAATGCCGAGGGAAATTGCTGTGCTTGCAAAATGTTTACTCAATGATCCTGTTAAAATTGAAGTTGTTCCTCAAGGTACTACGGCTGTAGAGATTTGCCAAAAATTATATTGTGTTCCTACGAATGAAAAAAAGAATGTTTTAAGTAAACTTTTGACAAATCCAGCTTTTAATTCGGTTATTGTTTTTACCCGAACTAAACATGGGGCTGATTCTGTTACACGTAGTTTGGCAAAGATAGGGTATTCAGTCGCAACAATTCATGGGAATAAATCACAAGGTGCTCGCCAGTCTGCTTTAAAAGCTTTTCGTGAAAGATCTGTGCGGATCCTTGTGGCAACAGATATTGCTGCACGCGGTATTGATATACCAGGGATAAGCCACGTTATTAATTATGACTTACCAGATGAAGCTGAAAGTTATGTACATCGTATTGGTCGTACAGGACGTAATGGTGCATCTGGCGAAGCACTTACACTTTTTGATGAGAAGATAGAAAGGGAACGGTTGCGTGCTATAGAGCGCTTGATTCGTATGAAATTGGCGGTTGAGTCAGTTCCAGAACAATTTGCAGTGTTTCCAGAAAAGCCAATTTTGCCAGAAAGTAGAGAAAAAGAAAACGATAAGGAACGCCGTTTTAAAAAATCTAAACGTCAAAAACAGTTTTTAGGTCGAAAAGATGATGCCGCACAGTTGCAGCGAAAGAATTCTTCATCTCCAAATGAGAGGCATAAAAAAGCAAAAGCGGTGGCAAAGCGTGCAAAGCCTTTTCGTTTTCGAAAATCAGTTAAGAAGGCTGCCTAGATAAAGTCTTGAAAAAAGATTATGTACTGGAGATTTTTTACTTTTGTTGATTTATTCTCAATTGAAAAGAGGTATAAAATACTCTTGCCAAAATAAGAAGGTCTTTTAGAGGTTTTCATTTCTAAAAAATGAAAACCTCTAAGTGTTTGGATTATTTAAAAATCTTTTAAAAAGAAATTATTATTGTAGAGGCGATTATTTATTTTCTTTATTTCCATTTTTAAAATGGGAATGAAAATAGATTTTATTTATATAAAATTATTTTTTAAAAGATGTATTTTATCTTTAATGATAACTTTTAATTTTAAAAATTGATTTCTAATAATAAGCCATTGTTTTATATATAAATAATTCATTATATCGTAAAAATTTTTCATTTTTAAGCTATTTATGTGGATCAATCAAAAGTATTCATTTGCACGTTATATGTGAAATTATCGTATAGATAAACATTTGAGAAATAAATAAAATGATACTTATAAACTCTTTCAAAGGCGAGGGGTATTGCTAAGATTGAGAGTTGGAAAATAGTATGATGGTATGGCTTTTATTATAAATAAAGATGGGATGATTAATCGATTTCATTTTATATCATTTGCGGGAGTTATTGTGAAATGGGCTTGGGGGAAATTTAAGAGATATCTCTTTAGAAAAGCGTGTGACTGCATAATACAATAGCAAGAATGTCATGATTTCTGAAGGCTTTCTCAGGATTCTTAACAATTTAAAGCCGATAAGACTTTATGTATTAAATGTTTTATGACAGTGGGATGAAATATCCAGGGCAAGGTTGTTTGTAAAGCGTTGAAGTGGTTAGCAGGAGGAACAACCTGTTAGATAAGACGCCGGAATGTTTACAGACTTGTTTGATGTTTTTTGCTTTTAGGATGGGGAGGAGGTTATGTGGGATATATGGAGATAATATATTCCCTGATTCTTGTTTCTTCCATTTTTCAAAATGATTGCTTCATGAGCAGGTTTTTAAGTTTAATTGCTTTATGGAGTACAAATCATTTTTCCTTGGACAAAAAATTATATGAGATTTTTTTCATTGCTGATGGCGCTTAATAATTCCTTCTCGTGAAAGAAGCCATATTTTATAATGTGCAAATAATTGCAGCGCTCTCTGATAAAGGCGCGGTAGTTTGAAAAAAGTAATCTTATTTGTGCTATTTTAAAATGAATCAATGGTTTTTTGCGTTCATTGAAAAAAATACATCCCGTAGGATATTGCGTTTCTACTTTATTGTAAAAACCTTATTCCATAGCTTTTATTAACGAATCCCTCACTGTAAAAAACATACGGAAAATCAATAAGTTATTTGTGATAGAAAAGAATGTGGCTCCCCGGGCCGGATTCGAACCAGCGACCAACCGGTTAACAGCCGGTTGCTCTACCGCTGAGCTACCGGGGAATGGTGCCCAATCATTTAGTTGAAAAGGCTATAGCAAAGCAATACTGATTTGCAAAGGATAAAATTACTTTTTTTAAAAAAATATGATAAATTGTGTAATAAGAGGAAAAAAGGCGAGAGAAGATTTCTACACCTTGACGGATGCGTTGCCTTCCCTTATTGAAACCTTTATGTTTGTTGACGAGGCCTCGTGGCGGAATGGTTACGCAGAGGACTGCAAATCCTTGTATCCCGGTTCGATTCCGGGCGAGGCCTCCAGCCGATTTTAAACGAAACGGCTTTTAGGGGAGATGAGGTATAGGAAAATAGATTATTTCCCTCTATAGTTGTGAAGACATTTTTTTATGAGAGATCATACAGTTAAAATCTAATTGTTGACTGGAGCACCCTTTTTCGTAACGCTCATAGTTTAAGAGATCTTCGTCCATCTTTGTCGCTGTTTTGTTTGTTTTTTGTAGGTTAGGAGAAAATATTCGTTATGGTTGCAGATTTTGCTGAGCTTCGTCGCAAAATGGTTGACAATCAAATTCGTACAGTTGATGTAACGGATTTATCAGTTCTTGAAGCGTTTTTAACGGTATCTCGTGAAGATTTTGTATCGGAAGATATGAAAGTATTAAGTTATCTTGATACCGACATTGTTCTATGTCCAGTACAAGATGGGGTTCCTGCACGCTATTTGATGAAACCTGCATCTCTAGCGAAATTACTACAGCTTGCCGCTGTAAAATCATCAGATGTTGTTTTAGATATTGGTGCAAATAGTGGTTATTGTGCAGCGTTGCTTGCAAAACTTGCAGGGTCTGTGATTGCGTTGGAAAGTAATAAATCTCTTTTTGAACGTGCTCTTGAAGCTTTAGAACGTAATCAATGTGATAATGTGGTTGTCGTTCATGGTCCATTAGAGCAAGGATATGCCGTTGAGGGACCTTATGATGTGATTTTCATTGAGGGATCTGTTGATTTTATTCCACAAGGTATCTTTGATCAAATGAAAGACTGTGGACGTCTTGTTGTGGTTGAAGGGTACGGAAATGCTGCTGTTGCACAAATCTATATAAAAGAAGATGGGATCATTTCGGCACGTTGTGCTTTTAACCTCGCTGTAAAGCCTCTTCCTTGCTTTTTAAAAACACCTGGTTTTGTGTTTTAGTGCTTGTTTGTTTTGTGAATAAAAGATAATTTCGTAATTTATTTGGGGTTTGTTATTGTGTGTATTGTGTTTAGAGTAAACAAAAAGTTTCAGGTGTCTTTATTACTGGGGTTGAGTATTTTACTATCAGATACTGTTTGTGCTGAAACATTGATGGATGCCTTTTCTAAGGCTTATAAGCATAATGCTAAGTTGAATAGTGAACGTGCAGCTGTCCGTATATCCAGTGATGATGTTGTCATTGCCCGATCAGGGTTATTGCCACAAGTTGAGGGGGTTGGGAACTATGGTCGGAATAAGTCTTTTACAGGTCCTTATGTCACTTCTGGATCTATAGGCGTGAGATTAAATCAAAGATTATTTGATGGTTTTATCACGCAAAATATCTTTTCTTCAGCTCAAATTAAGTTGCAGGCTCAGCGTGAATATCTTCGTAATGTTGAACAAAATACGTTTCTGGAGACAGTGACCGCTTATGCTAATGTCTATCACGCACGTCGTGTTGCCGATCTTCGGAGAGAAAATTTGGCAGCTCTTGAAGAACAAGTTCGTTCCAATAAAGCAAAATTTGATGTGGGTGAAGGAGGGCATGTTGATCTTGCTCAAGCTCAAGCTGCACGTTCTGTGGCTGTTTCAGAGCTGAGTCTTGCTCGTGCTGATGTAAAAGCAGCAGAGGCAGTGTATCGACAAGTTATTGGTTCTGATCCTGAAAAGTTAAAACGCCCACCCCTAGCCAAAGATTTTCCCGTCAACCTTGATATGGCTTACCAAATGAGCGTTGTGATGCATCCAGCAATCCTTTATGCTAAATATTTAGTCGATGCAAGTGTTTACAATGTAAAGGCGAAAGAAGGAGCATTGCTCCCTAAAGTTGATTTTTCTGCAACAGCATCTTATAATCGAATCTACAGCGGTGCTGGAGAGGATGGAGTTTCTAAATCAATAGGATTGTCAGTAAGTGTCCCAATCTTTGAAGGAGGGCGTACGTCTGCGCAAATTCGTCAATCAAGGGAACAGCTTGGACAGGCGCAGCTTCAACTCGATTTGGCGCATAGTAATACTAGGCAAGTACTTACCTCTGCTTGGTTTCAGTTGGAGGGCGCACGCTCATCTGTTCTTGCTTACCGTGAAAGTGTTCGTGCTGCTGAAATTGCTCTGAAAGGCCGTGTTCAAGAAAATCGCGTAGGGCAAGCAACGACGCTGGATGTTTTAAATTCTCGTACTCAATTGATTAATGCTCAGATTGCGCTTGCAATGGCGGAGCGTAATGCTGTTGTGGCAAGCTATAGTGTTCAATCTTCTATTGGTAGATTGACTGCAAATTATTTAGGTTTAAAAACAATTAAATATATCCGATAATACATAAAAGTATTTCTTTAATCTTAAATTATTTTAGTTTTTAAAAGATTGGTAAATCAATAGTTGAGTATGTTTAAAAATAGAACGGTGAGATGTTATTTTTATAAGTGTAGAAAATTGTGTGTAGCGTCCTCTTTATGACAAGCATATTTGAAAATATCCCGAGAGGCATGTTGATCTTATGATTCTTTTGCATACACTGAAAGTATGATTCTATTTGTTGTTGCGTCTTTGAGAGGTTGTAAAGTATGGTACAGAGTTCAAGCGTTTTACGTGAGCCAAGTATGGATGAAATTTTAACATCTATTCGTGAAATAATCGAAGAAAATGCGGTTCAATCTGATCACTTTTTAAATGAAGATGTTGCAGTGAATGCTTCGGAAGGTCGTTCAGAAGCTGCATCAGGAGGTATTTATGATACAACCTTATCGGTTGATGATGCTATGAAAGCTTTAGCTGATCGTATTGGTCTTTCTTCTGAAAATCAAGGGGGGAAGATAACGCAAGAGAAAGAGGATATAGAGGCAGAGAATAATACAGTTGGTATGGATATGCAAAAGATGAAGCTTTCTTCTGAAGAACGGAATTCTGTTTATAAAGCAAAAGAATATGAAGATGAGATAAGGAAATCACAGTCAGAAGCTAGAGGGGATGGTCATGTGGAATTGTCTGCATATTGTATTTCTTCTGCAGAAAAGATTGCAAAGGATGTGTTGCGTCCGGCTATAGCAGAATGGTTACAGTCTAAATTGCCTATTTTGCTGGAAGATATTTTGCGTGAAGAGATTGTGAAAGCGATTAAAAAATCATCTTAATTATTTTTATGTTTTTCATTTTATGAGAATTTTGTTTGCGATTTTGCGAGCTTTCTAGTGAATGGCTGAAAATCACGGGTTTTTGATCGGGATTTGATCATGTATTGTGTTTTTCAGCGGCGTTATGGATGGATAGAATGTTAGAAAAAAACTATGATGCTGCCTCTATAGAGCAACGGGTTGCAAAGAGATGGGAGACTCGTGGGGCCTTTAAAGTGGGAGCTGGTTCTAAAAGCGGTGCAGAACCTTTTTGCGTTATGCTTCCACCTCCTAATGTTACGGGTTCACTTCATATGGGGCACGCGCTCAATACGACAATTCAAGATATAATAGTTAGATTTCAGCGGATGCGTGGCAGAAACGTCTTGTGGCAGCCTGGTATGGATCATGCTGGGATTGCTACACAAATGGTTGTAGAGCGTCAACTTGCAGAACGCCAAGAGCCAACGCGTCAAGAAATGGGGAGAGAAAAGTTTATTGAGCGTATTTGGGAGTGGCGTTATGAAACTGGAGGCGTTATTTCAAACCAGTTGCGTCGCCTTGGGGTTTCATGTGATTGGTCGCGTGAGCGGTTTACAATGGATGAGGGGTTGTCGCAGGCAGTTCGTGAAGTCTTTGTCACGCTTTATAAGCAAGGGTTGATATATAGGGATAAGCGCCTCGTCAATTGGGATCCTAAATTGTTGACAGCTATTTCAGATCTTGAAGTTGAGCAAAAAGAAGTTCAAGGACATTTGTGGCACTTTAGATATCCACTTGAGGGTAAAATTTTTGATCCAAATGATGCGACAACTTTTATAACAGTGGCGACAACACGACCAGAAACAATGCTTGGTGATACAGGAATTGCTGTTAATCCTGAAGATGAGCGTTATAAAAATCTTATCGGTAAAAATGCTCTTTTGCCACTTGTTGGTCGTAGGTTATTAATTGTTGGTGATACGCATGCTGATCCTGAAGCTGGAAGTGGTGCTGTAAAAATCACACCAGCTCATGACTTTAATGACTTTGAAGTAGGACAGCGTAATCATTTACGCTTGATCAATATTTTTACCCAAAAAGCCGAGATTTTTCTCCGTGAAAATGAAGCCTTTTTTGATGGTTTGATTTTGTCAGATGAATTAAAAATGTTAGTAGAAAATCTCGATAAATCTGATCGTTTTGTTGCGCGCCAGAAGATTGTTTCTTTGATGGAAGAACAGGGATATTTAGCCTCTGTTGATGATCATACCCATATGGTTCCTCATGGAGATCGCAGTGGTGTTCTTATTGAGCCGTTTTTGACAGATCAATGGTATGTTCATGCTGCTGAATTAGCAAAGCCAGCGATAGAGGCTGTTCAACAAGGCAAAACGCGGTTCGTTCCTGATAGCTGGAAAAAGACTTACTTCAATTGGATGGAAAATATTCAACCTTGGTGCATTTCTCGCCAATTGTGGTGGGGACATCAGATTCCTGCTTGGTATGGTCCTGATGGGACGGTTTTTGTTGAAAAAAGTGAAAAAGAGGCTTTAGATTCAGCTTATGCTCATTATGGTGAGGTTGTTGAATTAATCCGTGATCCGGATGTTTTAGATACTTGGTTTTCATCAGCTCTCTGGCCTTTTTCAACATTAGGATGGCCAAATAAAACGACTGAATTATCTACTTTTTACCCAACATCTTTGTCTGTGACAGGATTTGATATTATTTTTTTCTGGGTTGCTCGTATGATGATGATGGGACTTCACTTTATGGGTGACGTTCCTTTTCCAACGGTCTATGTGCACGCTCTTGTTCGGGATCAAAAGGGTGCGAAGATGTCAAAATCAAAGGGAAATATTATTGATCCCTTAGAGCTTATTGATCAATATAGTGCTGATGCACTTCGGTTTACTTTAGCTATTATGGCAGCACAAGGTCGTGATGTAAAACTTGACGCTTCTCGTATTGCTGGTTATCGTAATTTTGCTACGAAATTGTGGAATGCTACCCGATTTGCACAGATGAATGGTGTGAAGCATGATCCAACTTTTAAGCCAGAACAAGCAAAATTGGCGCTTAATCGTTGGATTTTAACAGAGTTATCTAAAACGATTTCAGCAGTGACGACTGGTATTGAACACTATAAATTTAATGAGTCTGCTGCCACACTTTACCGTTTCGTTTGGAATACATTATGTGATTGGTATTTGGAGCTTCTCAAACCTATTTTTCAGGGGGAAAATGAAGATGCTAAAAATGAGGTTCAAGCTTGTACTGCTTGGGTTTTAGATGAAGTTTATAAACTTCTTCATCCTTTTATGCCTCATATGACGGAAGAGTTGTGGTCTCTTACAGAAACGCAAGCCATCAAGCGTGAGGATATGCTCGCATTGACAAAATGGCCAGAGGAAACATTGATAGATGAAGAAGCTGCTGATGATATTAATTGGCTTATTGATGTCGTTACAGGGATTCGGTCTGTACGTTTTGAAATGAATATTCCAGTGGCAACACAAGCACCTCTTGTTGTTGTTGAAGGAGGGGAAGTAACGCGAGAGCGTGTGAAGCGTTATGATGCACTTCTTAAAAAATTATCGCGTATTGAAGTTATTGATTTCTCTGATAAAGTTCCGGAAGTGTCGGCACAAATGATTTTGGGAGAGGCTGTTTTTTGTTTACCATTAGGACAGTTGATCGATTTGGAGGCTGAACGTGTTCGTTTGAGGAAAGATGTCAGTAAAATTGAACAAGATATTGAGAAAATATCGCTTAAGTTAAACAACCCCAAATTTATAGCAAATGCGAAAGCAGAAATTGTTGAGCGTGAACGGAACAGGGTTGTAGAACTGCGTGCAGCGCAGAAGAAGATATTTGTTGCTTTAGAGCGGTTGGATTGATTTCAACTTTTTACTTTTTTGTGGATGATTTCATACCATTAGGTTTGGTATAGATCTTCTTTAAAGAGACTTTTTCTTTTGTTAGTTTTTCATGAACGATCATAAAATCTCTACTGAAATCCATAGTTTTCTGTTTATCATTAAAAAAACATCTTTTAAGGTACCCAAGCCTATCTCATGACGGAGATCATGAATAGTATAACGGTAAATCTATTGAGCTCCCCTTCTTTACGCTTGTAAAGTAACAAGCGCTGTGGCGCTATCCCGCCCCAATCCGGACAAGGACTTGGCACTTAAGACCGTTCATGAGAGGCATTGTTAGTTCTTTCTTACACAGAGTTTTTATCCACATAGCTCTCTCTGCTTGTAATGTGCAAGCGGATGGTTTTGATTGATTCAACATGGAACAGGTTTTGAATAAGAGAATCTTACGATATTCGAGGGACTCATTCAATATGCAAAAAAGTAAATTATCATTATAAATCAGTACGTTGTTTTATTACTGTAAAACATCATCATTTAGAGTAGCAATATAAGGCATGTAAAATTACACATGTGGTATTTTTGTTGTATGTAATGGTGAGTATTCTGAGGTAGGGCTTGTGTATAAAGTATGAAGTAATTCCATGTGAAATGATGTTAGGTGGAATCTGTTAAGCAAAAAGCTGTATTGTTTATAGATTGACGGTGGCAAAAAACTTCATCTTTAAGGTGGTAAGGCAGTTGTGAAGTTATAAGTTAACGATCATCATTATATTTATCTATCTTTCGTATTGTTTTTTATACTTAAATGCTTACCATTCATCATGTATTCTCTTCGTTCTCAAGTTGCTGTTTAATGCACGTTATTTTATTGAGCGATTTTTACTTATACGTATAAAATTTTAAAATCAATAAATCCTAGAATGTTAAAGGAGGTGTTACAAAATATAGGATAATGATTTATATTTAAAAATCAATTTGTTATATATAAAAATGGATACTTAATTTTATCGAACATTTTGGATGGTTTTTATTTATTGATCTTTTCTTTTAAAATTTTTATTTTGAAATCGCGTGTGCTTTTTACTAAGAAAAAGGGTTTAAATATCTACAAAGAAATTTGTAACAGATATAATCATTAAAATTGAGATAGGGGGGAAATGGTTAATAGGTTTCAGATATGGAAAAAAGCCACTATTGTTGTGATTTTAGGGGGATTTTTTTCGACTGTTTATGCAATAGATGTCAATAGCTTGCAAGAAGCGAATGATGGTGCGTTTTATTTTTTTAAACGTGGTATGTCTGCTTATAAAGATGGGCATATAAATCAGGCTATTGCAGCATTACGTCGTGCGGCTAAGAGAGGCCATATTGGTGCGAATTGGAAACTAGGCTCTATCTATGCAAATGGTGATGGTGTCCCTAAAAATGATTATAAGGCATATTATTTTTTTGCATATATTGTTGAAAAAGGCACTGATCTTGGTTCAGAGGATGAAAGTTATGTTTCTGATGCATTGGTTAAACTTGCGGGATATATAAAAAAAGGTATTCCTCAATCACCTGTGAAACCTGATCCTTCTTATGCTGCTCATCTTTATATGCAGGCTGCGGTGAACTATGGAAATTCTAAAGCTCAGTATCATTTAGGAAAAATATTTTTAAAGGGAGAGGGAAGGGAGAAGAATCTTATACAAGCAGCACGATGGTTTCAACTTTCAGCAAAAAAAGGAAATCCTTCCGCCCAAGCAATGCTTGGAAATATGCTGCTTCAAGAAGGAAAAATTGTCCGTGGGGCAGCATTGTTAACTGCTGCCTATGAAAAAGCTAATGTAAAAGACAGAAATTGGATTCGCCCTTTGCAAGAACAGGCTTTTGCTCTTTGTAATGAATTTGAGAGACGTACAGCAATTTCACTGGTTGCTGATATTTTAAAAAATAACAGTTTTTAAACATCTGATTGTAATATTTTTACATTCTCTCATCCGTTATTAAACTCTACTGTCTTGTGTCTAAGTTTACAGTAGAGATAGCTTTTTGTGATAATATAACGGCTAATGACTTAAGATTTTAGACAAAAATTCTTGCGTTCTTGGTGTTCTCGCTTGTGGATCAGAAAAGAACTCTTTAGATGAACAGTCTTCAAGAATTGTTCCTTGATCTATGAAAATAACACGCTCCGAGACTTTTTGTGCAAACCCCATTTCATGGGTTACACAAATCATCGTCATACCTTCTTCTGCTAAGCTAATCATGACATCGAGCACTTCACCTACCATTTCAGGATCTAGAGCAGATGTTGGTTCATCAAAAAGCATGACAAGTGGATCCATAGTTAAGGCACGTGCAATAGCAACACGTTGTTGTTGCCCTCCAGAAAGTTGACCAGGATATTTATCTTTGTGTTCAATCAGCCCAACGCGTTCAAGATACAACAATCCACGTTCAAGTGCTTCTTTTTTGCTTCGTTTTAGGACTTTGATTTGCGCAATTGTCAAATTTTCTGTGACAGATAAATGGGGGAAAAGCTCGAAGTGTTGAAATACCATTCCCACCTGACTTCGCAATTTAGGCAGATTCGTTTTTTTTGAATGAACTGGTACTCCGTTAATCCAAATTTCACCTTTTTGAAAAGGAACGAGAGCGTTAATAGTTTTAATGAGTGTTGACTTTCCTGATCCTGATGGACCACAAACGACAACGACCTCTCCTTTATTAATGTTGGTTGTACAGTTTTTAAGGACGTTAATTTCGCCATACCAATTAGAAACATTTTTTATTTCGATCATATGAGTAGACATTTTTTTTCCTATTAGCGAATAATGGATACTTTTTTTTGTAAATACAAAACTATTTGTGACAGTGTAAAACAGATAACAAAATAGAAAACAGCTGCTAAGATATAAGCTTCTTGCTTTACACCAAAATTATTAGCAGCAATATCAAAACCATTTAAAAGACTGTTGCCACTGATTGCATAAACAAGGGTTGTATCCTGAAAAAGGATAATAACTTGTGTTAAAAAAACTGGTAGCATGTCCCTAAAGGCTTGAGGAAGAATGACAATGTACATACTTTGCCAATATGTCATTCCGAGAGCTTGTCCCGCATATTTTTGTCCTTGCGAAACTGAGTTTATGCCAGCACGCATAATTTCTGCAAAATAAGCCGTTTCAAATGCGGTAAAGGTAATGAGTGCTGATTTATTTGCACCGATGGATGTACCGGTTAAAAAAGGCAAAAGCACGAAAAACCATAAGATAACCATCACAAGTGGTATTGAACGCATAGCTGTTATGTAAACGATTGCAAACCAAGAAAGAAGTTTTATGGAAGAAAGGCGCATCATTGCTAAAAGGGTGCCGAAAACAAACCCCAATACCGTTGCAAAAAGAGTTAGAAAAACGCTAAAGAGCAAACCTGATAAAATGTAAGAACGAAATACATCAAAGGTAAAAAAGGAAAAATCAAAGTCGGAAAAATTGAAAGGAAAATAAAGTCCAAACTGAGAGCTTATGAAATTCATCATTTTCAATTTCCCTTTGTTTGAAAATTAGGAATTTTGAGTATTTGTTCAATGACGGTCATCACAATGAATACGAATAAGGCTATTAGAATATAAAGAATCGTAACAAGCAAATAGTTTTCGTAAACATGGCTTACCTCTTCAATTGCTTGGTATTGAAATTGCATGAGCTCGTTTATTGAAACGGCGAATGCTATAGATGAATTTTTTACAATGCCCATTGCTTCTGAAGTAAGAGGCGGCATAATTGTACGTATAGCACGTGGTAGTATTATATAGCGATAACTTTGATAAGTTGTAAATCCCATTGCCATAGCAGCATAACGTTGTCCAGAAGGAATCGCTTCAATGCCTGAACGAACCTGTTCTGCAATGCGTGCAGATGTAAAGAATCCCAATGCGCATGTTATTAAGAGAATGGGGGAAAATTTCATCGCTGGTGGATAAATCTTAGGAACAACAAAATACCACAAAAATACTTGTACAAGAAGGGGAATATTACGCATAATCTCTACCCAAATAGTACCGATAATGCGAAATATATAATTGATTATAGATGTTTTTGGTAAAGTGCGCATTGTTCCTATAATAACACCACACAATACAGCTAATATAAGTGAAGTGATAGACAATATAACTGTATTTTTTAAGCCATCGAGGAGTGTATCTAAATAGGTATGACTCACGCCGGGAGTTCCCAAGCATCCTGTTACCAGTGTTTGGGTAAGGTCATCTCTACAAAGGAAAGAAAAGTCCATTAATTGATATTCCCTCAAATTAGTCATTCACAAATAAGACAATAAACTAAGCGCATCTACATAGGGCAAATTTATAAAAAAGTGAATTAAAATATAAACCACACTCAATTTTTAAAGAGTGTGGTTCTTTTTTATTAAATTTTATAAATCTTTTTCTGTGTAGCTTTCTCGAGGCTTATTATTTGGGTGATCCCAAGCATATCTTGTTTTTTTTGACAAGGGAAGGTTCATAACAGTGTTAGCGGGTGGGATCGGTTTCATAAACCACTTATTATAAAGCTTTTCAAGTGATTCATCTTTAATTTGACGTACGATACTATCGTTGATTGTTTGTTCAAATTTTTTGTCATTTAATCTGAGCATACAGGCGATAGGTTCGACTGAAAGTACAGTATTAAGAATGACATAATCAGATGGATTCTTTGATTTAGCAATATGTCCAGCAAGAATTGAAGCATCCATAACAAAAGCATCTGCCTTACCAGATTCTAATAATAAAAAACTATCTCCGTGATCTTTCCCCTTTAAAACTTTAAACTGAATGTTTTTTGCACGTTTGTTTTTACGAATAAGTTGAACAGATGTTGTACCGGTGGTCGTTGCAACTGTTTTTCCATTTAAATCGTCAAGAGATTTAATGTTAGAGTTTTTCTTTACAGCAATCCGGACCTCTTCAATGTATGTCGTATAAGCAAATGCTGCTTCTTTACTGCGGGCAATATCATTTGTTGTTGAGCCGCACTCAAAATCATAGGTTTTATTTTTTAAGAGAGGAATTCTATTTTGAGAAGTGATGGGAAGATAATGAATTTTAATTGGTTTACCAATTTTTTTTGAGATATCATCAATGATACGTTCTGCCATTTCTGTATGAAAACCTACATATTTATTATTACCAAGGGCGTAGCCTAAACCAGATGATTCACGGACACCTAAAGTAATTTCCCCTGTTCGTTTTATTTTTTCAAGAGTATCATGTTCAGCATGCGCGATGCTTGTGAATCCAATGGCCGTTGCTGCAATAAACATTAATAATGATTTCTTCATTTATGGACTCCATTCATTTATCTTTACTTTAGCTGTTTAAGATATACTGTTTACATGGTGTAGCATAGTTATTATGTTTGAGTGGAATTTTTTTGGTGTTTCATAATGGGGGTTGGACTTTCTTAATTGATATTAAGGTGAATCCAAACGGGAACGTGGTCGGACGGTTTTTGATATCCCCTTACTTCTGTTTGACTATGAGCGCAAATAAGTTGATCAACAGCTTCTGGTGATAATAATAAATGATCAATGCGAATCCCATTATTCTTAGGCCAAGCACCCGCCTGAAAATCCCAAAAACTGAAGGAGGGAGTATCGGTGACATTCCGGATAGCATCGTAAAGACCTAAATTAAGAATACGTTGAAATACTTTTCTTGTTTCTTGAAGAAACAAGGCATCTTGACACCATTCTTGAGGTTTTTTTGCATCTAATGGAGCGGGGATGACATTATAATCACCTGCTAGAATAAGGGGTTCTTCATACGCAAGCAATGATTTTGCATGTGTATATAATCTTTCCATCCATTCTATTTTATAGGAATATTTTTCACTCTCAATAGGATTCCCATTTGGTAAATAGAGAGATGCAACACGAACAACACCTTTGTTTGTTGAATAAACAGCTTCAATGTAACGTGTTTGCTCATCATTATCATTGCCTGGTAATCGACGGATCACTTCATCCGGTGTTTTTTTAGAGAGAATCGCAACACCATTAAAACTTTTTTGTCCGTGTGTTTCTATGTGGTAACCTAAATTTTCAATTGCATCGCGTGGAAAATTTTCATCAATACTTTTAATTTCCTGTAAACAGACTATGTCCGGCTGGCTTTGCTGCAGCCATTGACATAATGTTTCATGTCGTGCTTTTATTCCAGCAATATTCCACGTTACTATTTTCATGGCGCTCATCATTAGATATCAAGCATGTAATTCAATTTAATTTACTGCATTCATGTTTTATTACAGTCACATTGCTGCTTCTTTTATTTATAGGGATATTACTATGGTAAATTGATTTATCAAGAGTAGCGGTAAAAGCAAATTTAAAGTTTTAAAATTTAATTTATTTTCATTTTTAAAAACTTTCTGCTGTTTAGTTCTTGACGAATGTAAGTGTTCTCGCTATTAGAGATGGACATAACCGATGTGGATGTGATCAGGTGTTTTGGATATGAACCGGAAGATTATTCACAGGTGTTAAGAAGATTAAAAGCAAATGCTAGTGCAAAAGGCTATTGCCTTCTCTGCTTGTGGTCGGGTGAACTGTTATTTGCAGGTGTGCCCGATTTTGTGTGTAGACTTAGATATCTGTTCCAATTTTGTTGGAGTGGATAGAAATGAAATAGAAAAGCCCGATTGGGTGAGACGAATATAGATCGAAAAGAGGAAGGTTGCATGCCTACCGTAAACCAGTTGATTCGCAAACCGCGTGTAGCGCCAGTTAAACGTAATAAGGTTCCTGCTCTGCAGTCGAATCCACAGAAGCGTGGTGTTTGTACGCGTGTTTATACAACAACGCCGAAGAAACCTAATTCTGCTCTTCGTAAAGTTGCTAAGATTCGCTTGACGAATGGATTTGAGGTGATTGGTTATATTCCTGGAGAGGGACATAATCTTCAAGAGCACTCTGTTGTGATGATTCGTGGTGGTCGTGTGAAAGATTTGCCAGGAGTTCGTTATCACATTATTCGTGGTTTGCTTGATACGCAGGGTGTCAAGAATCGTAAACAGCGTCGTTCAAAGTATGGCGCAAAGCGTCCAAAATAATATTGAGAGACAAAGCTAATGTCCCGTCGTCATAGAGCAGAAAAGCGTGAAATTAATCCAGATCCTAAGTTTGGTGATTTGGTTATTATGAAATTTATGAATGCCATTATGTTTGATGGTAAAAAATCAGTTGCAGAGCGTATTGTTTATGGTGCGCTCGATTCTGTAGAAAAAAGAGTAAAAACAGATCCTGTGGCTCTATTTCATCGGGCCTTAGAGAATGTTGCTCCTCATATTGAGGTTCGCTCACGCCGTGTTGGTGGTGCTACTTATCAAGTTCCGATTGATGTTCGTCCTGATCGTCGTCAGGCTCTTGCTATTCGTTGGTTGATTGCTGCGGCACGTGGTCGGAATGAAACGACGATGATTGAGCGTTTATCTGGTGAATTGATGGATGCGGCTAATAATCGCGGTTCTGCCGTGAAAAAGCGTGAAGATGTTCATCGTATGGCTGAGGCTAATCGTGCTTTTTCTCACTATCGCTGGTAGAAGTTTTAAACTAAGGCAAATATAATGGCTCGCGAATATAAAATTGAAGATTATCGTAATTTTGGTATTATGGCGCATATTGATGCTGGTAAGACTACGATGACTGAACGTATTCTGTTCTATACCGGTAAGAATCATAAAATTGGCGAGACCCATGATGGTGCTTCTACGATGGATTGGATGGAGCAGGAGCAGGAGCGCGGTATTACGATTACGTCTGCTGCGACAACGACGTTTTGGGAAGGGCGTGATGGTCGGAAGCGTCGCTTTAATATTATTGATACGCCAGGGCACGTTGATTTTACGATTGAAGTTGAGCGCTCTTTGCGTGTTCTTGATGGTGCGATAGCCTTGTTGGATGCAAATGCTGGTGTGGAGCCTCAGACGGAAACTGTTTGGCGGCAGGCTGAGAAATATCGTGTGCCTCGTATGGTTTTTGTTAATAAAATGGACAAAATAGGAGCTGACTTCTATCGTAGTGTGGAGATGGTTGGTTCTCGGTTGGGTGCTAAAGCGCTTGTTTTGCAGTTGCCGATTGGTGCTGAAAATGACTTTGAAGGCGTTGTTGATCTTGTAGAAATGAAGGCTTTAAAGTGGGATGGTTCTATTGGTGCCTCGGCGGTGATAAGTGAAATTCCCTCTGATTTAAAGGAGAAAGCTGAAGAATATCGCGAGAAATTGATTGAGATGGCTGTGGAGGTTGATGAAGCTGCGACAGAGGCTTATTTGGAAGGTGTTATGCCAACCAATGAACAGCTTGTTTCTCTCATTCGTAGGGGGACAGTAGAAGTTCAGTTTCATCCGGTTCTTTGTGGTACAGCTTTTAAAAACAAGGGAATTCAGCCGCTTTTGGATGCTGTTGTTTCTTATCTTCCTTCTCCAGTTGATGTTCCGGCAATTAGTGGTATTGATGTGAAGACTGAGACTGAGACGACACGCGAATCTTCAGATGATGCTCCACTATCTATGCTTGCTTTTAAAATTATGAATGATCCTTTTGTTGGTTCGTTGACGTTCTGTCGTATTTACTCAGGTAAAGTTCAGAAAGGTATTTCTCTTGAGAATACTGTGAAAAAGAAGAAAGAGCGTTTGGGGCGTATGCTTCAAATGCATTCAAATTCTCGTGAGGATATTGAAGAAGCCTTTGCTGGTGATATTGTTGCTCTCGCAGGACTTAAGGAGACGACAACAGGTGACACTCTTTGTGATCCTTTGAAGCCTGTTATTTTGGAGCGGATGGAATTTCCAGAGCCCGTTATTGAGATTGCAATTGAACCGAAAACAAAAGCAGATCAAGAAAAAATGGGTATTGCTCTTAATCGTCTGGCAGCCGAAGATCCTTCATTTCGTGTTAAATCGGATGAGGAATCTGGTCAGACTATTATAGCTGGAATGGGTGAGCTTCATCTTGATATTATTGTTGACCGTATGCGCCGTGAATTTAAGGTTGAAGCAAATGTTGGGCAGCCTCAAGTTGCTTATCGTGAGTCAATTACTAAAATGGCGGAAATTGATTATACGCATAAGAAACAATCGGGTGGTGCTGGTCAATTTGCTCGTGTAAAAATTATTTTTGAGCCTCATGATGGTGATGACTTTATTTTTGAGTCAAAGATTGTTGGTGGTGCTGTTCCTAAAGAATATATTCCTGGTGTCCAAAAAGGGATTGAAAGTGTTATGGGGTCAGGTCCTCTTGCGGGCTTTCCTATGCTTGGTGTAAAAGCGACACTCATTGATGGTGGCTATCACGATGTTGATTCCTCGGTTTTGGCTTTTGAAATTGCTGCTCGTGCAGCTTTTCGTGATGGAGCAAAGAAGGCTGGTGCGCAGCTTCTTGAACCGATCATGAAGGTGGAAGTTGTTACACCAGATGATTATGTTGGTGATGTTATTGGTGATCTCAATTCTCGTCGAGGACAGATTTCGGGAACTGAAGCGCGCGGTATTGCAACGGTTGTGAATGCAATGGTTCCTTTGGCAAATATGTTTGGTTATGTGAATACCCTTCGCTCTATGAGTCAGGGGCGTGCACAGTATACAATGCAGTTTGATCATTACGAGCCTGTACCTTCGGCTGTTGCTTTGGAGATTCAAAAGAAATACGCGTAATTTCAGGTTGGTAATTAATTTTTAACTTAGTCCTTGGCTTGGACGGAAAATGGAGAGCTCAGATGGCGAAGAGCAAGTTTGAACGAACAAAACCGCATGTTAATATTGGTACGATTGGTCACGTTGATCATGGGAAGA